>CADBGN010000025.1 GCA_902794155.1 uncultured Bacteroidia bacterium | reverse complement strand
CTCAGCAACCATATCAATCAAGAGCTTCATACGACCTTCTACGACTACATCAACGACTTTCGTTTGGAGGATGCCAAAGCCATGTTAGATAGTCAAAACGCTGAAAACCAACACTCTTTGGAAGATATTTCGGTTATGGCGGGCTTCAATTCCTACGCCACTTTCTTGCGCTCGTTCAAGAAAAAGTATGGGCAAACACCATCGCAATACCTGACGGAGAAAAAATCGTGACCAAATCAAAAATCTAAGTCACGCAATCGATTTTTTTTCCTAATTTGCGCCCAAATTTAACTTTACACTATGACTATCGAAGAATTAAAATCTCTTTTTAAGCAACGCTTTGGAAATGAGGGCGTTGTCTACACTTCGCCTGGGCGCATCAACCTCATCGGCGAACACACTGACTATAATGGTGGCTTCGTTTTTCCAGGAGCCATCGACTCGGGCATCTACGCCTGCATCCGCCTCAACGGCACCAACAAGGTTCGCGCCTACTCCATTGATAAGGAGGACTATCGCGAGTTTGGCATGAACGAGGAAGATCATCCTCATTTGCATTGGGCCAACTACATCTTTGGTGTATGCCGCGAAATCATCAAACGAGGCTATCAATTGCAAGGCTTCGAGACCGTGTTCTACGGCAATGTGCCCATCGGGGCTGGCATGTCGTCGTCAGCTGCTTTGGAAAGCACTTTCGCCTTCGCCCTTAACGAGTTACTCAACCTTGGCATCGACAAGTTCGAGTTGGCACGCATCGGTCAGGCCACGGAGCATAACTATGTTGGCGTGAAGTGCGGCATCATGGACCAATTCGCCTCCCTCTTCGGCAAGGCGGGCCACCTGATGCGCCTCAATTGTGCCACGATGGAGTTTGAGTATTATCCTTTCAACCCTAAGGGTTACAAGGTGGTGCTTTTGGACACTTTGGTAAAGCACGAGTTGGCCTCTTCGGCCTACAACCGTCGTCGTGAGTCATGTGAGAATGCCTGCGCCCATATAGCTGCCAAGCATCCCGAGGTGAAATACTTGAGTGATGCGACCATGGCCATGCTCAACGAGATAGATGTGGAGATTCCTGCCGAGGATTACATGCGTGCGGAATATGTCATCGGTGAGAAACAACGCGTCCTTGATGTGTGCGACGCCTTGGAAAAAGATGACTATGAGACCGTTGGCGACCGCATGTACGGCACCCACTACGGCATGAGCAAACTCTACGAGGTGAGTTGCGAGGAACTGGATTACCTCAACGACATCGCCAAGGAATGCGGCGTGACGGGTTCCCGCGTGATGGGTGGCGGCTTCGGCGGCTGCACCATCAACCTGGTGAAGGAAGAACTGTACGATGCCTTCATCGCCAAGGCAAAGGAGAAATTCGCCGCCAAATTCGGTCACGAGCCTAAGGTTTATGATGTCGTGATTTCTGACGGTGCTAGGAGATTATAATGACTCTGGCTTCTGGCCTTTGGCATCTGGCAGCTTTATAAAAGAATTGAAACTCATATCCTTGTCAAAGCTGCCAAGAGCCAGTAGCCAAGAGCCAGTAGCAAGACAAATCAACGATTAAACAACAAACAAATCGAAGATTCAACAAAGTTAATTCAACATAAATGAAACCAACACTATTAGTTTTAGCAGCAGGTATGGGTTCGCGCTACGGTGCCCTGAAGCAGATGGACGGCGTCGGCCCGAACAATGAAGCCATCCTCGATTATTCCATTTACGACGCCAAACGCGCCGGTTTCGGCAAGGTGGTCTTCGTCATCCGCGAGGACTTCGCCGAAGCCTTCAAGAAAGTCAACAACACGGAGAAATTCGGCATCCCCGTTGAATATGTCTACCAATCCCTCGACAAACTGCCAGAAGGCTTCAGCGTCCCCGAAGGGCGTGTGAAACCCTGGGGCACTTGCCACGCTGTGCTGATGGCCAAGGACGTGATTCACGAGCCTTTCGCCGCCATCAATGCCGACGATTTCTATGGCAAGGAAGCCTATGAGGTTTTGGCCAAGTATCTCATGGAATGTGATGGTAAGAAAGGCGCCTACAGCATGGTCGCCTATAAACTCCGCAACACCATGTCGGACTTCGGCACGGTGAGTCGCGGTATCTGCACCGCCGACGCGGAAGGTAACCTTCAGACCATCGTTGAGCGCACCGCCATCGGTCACACCGAAGACGGCGGCGCGGCCTACACCGACGAAACTGGCTCTCATCCGTTGGACATGGATTCACTCGTTTCGATGAACTTCTTCGGCTTCACGCCTGATTTCTTCGCCTATTCCGAGAAAGGCTTTGTCGAGTTCCTGAAAGGACCTGCTCAGACCAACTTAAAGGCAGAGTTCTTCATCCCACTAATGGTCAACCAAGCCATTAACGACGGCACGGCCAAGCTGAAGGTCTTGTCAAGCAACGCCTCATGGTTTGGCGTGACCTACAAGGAAGACAAACCTGATGTGATGCGCAAGATCCGCGAGCTAATTGAGAAGGGCGTTTATCCCAATAATTTATGGTAATTTAGACGCTAGACTACGAGACTGCGGGACTACGGGACAGAAAGAAGTCTCGAAGTCCCGTGTCTCGAAGTCCCGAAGTCAAAATAGGAAACAATGAACATCAAAGTAAAAACCTGGGGCAAGACCCCCGACGGCAAAGACATCAAGCTCTATACCCTGACCAATGCCAACGGCGTGAAAGTGCAGTTAAGTGACATCGGAGCAGGCATAGTGAGCATCGTCACGCCCGACCGCTACGGCCACATGGAAGATATCGTCCTCGGCTATCCACACCCGTGGGATTATTTCAACGATGGCCCTTGTGCGGGCAAGACGCCTGGCCGTTTTGCCAACCGCATCGCCAACGGCCGATTCAAGATTGACGACAAGGAATACCAGCTTGAGATCAATACCAGTGACGGCAAGCATCACCTTCACGGTGGTAGCATTGGCTTCGCCAACCAAAAATGGGCCAGCCGCATCAACGGCGACAGTGTGGTGTTCACCTACTTAAGCGCCGACGGCGAGGCGGGCTATCCCGCCGAGCTGGTGTCGAAGGTGTACTACACCCTCAACGACGAGAACGAGCTGAACATCCGCTTCTGTGCCTATTCGTCGGACACCACCATCGTCAATCTGACCAATCACTCCTATTTCAACTTGAAAGGTGAAGGCAACGGTGACATCCTTGACCATAATCTACGACTGAACGCTTCGCGTTTCCTGCCCGCCACTAACGAGTTGATTACTACGGGTGAGATGCGACAAGTGGCCGATACGCCCATGGATTTCACCCAAGCTAAACTCATCGGTCGCGACATCAAGGAACCCTATCCAGACCTTATTAATGGAAAGGGCTATGACAGTTGTTGGGTTATTGATGGCATCGAAAAGGACAAACTCTGCCTTGCCGCCGAGCTCTCGCACGAAGGCACAGGCCGTATGGTGAAGATCTACACCACCCAACCTGGTGTGCAAGTCTATACCGGCAACTGGCTCTCGGGCTGCCCAAAGGGCAAGAACGGCCACATCTACGAGGACTATTCAGGCGTTGCCTTGGAGTGCCAAGCCCTCCCCGACTCGCCTAACAAACCCAACTTTCCCAGCACCTTCCTGCGTTCGGGCGAAGAATACAACGAGACGATCATTTTTAAATTCTCAATTCTATAATTATGAAAGGCCTTCAGCCATCAGCTGTCAGCTATCAGCATGGTAAATACCGAGCTGAATGCTGATGGCTGACAGCTGAAAGCCAAATGAAACAGAAACAAATCTTTAAATCTCAAATATCAATGGAAACAACCGTTAAAAAACAGAACTACTTCATCCCGATCATTGTGATGATTCTCTTGTTCGGTATGATTTCGTTCGTCACCAACCTGGCCTCGCCCATGGGTGACATCCTGAAGAACCAGTTTAAAATCCCGAATTGGCAAGGCACCTTGGGCGTGTTCGCCAACTTCATCGCCTACGCCGTGATGGGCATTCCTTCTGGCAACTTGCTCCAAAAGAAAGGTTACAAGAAGACCGCCCTCATCGCTGTCATCGTGGGCTTTATCGGCGTCGGCATCCAGACCTTGTCGGGTGTCTTTGGCAGCTTTGCTGTCTATCTCCTTGGCGCTTTCGTGGCGGGCTTCAGCATGTGCCTGCTCAACACCGTGGTCAACCCGATGCTGAACCGTTTGGGCGGTGGTGGCAACAAAGGCAACCAACTCATTCAGATCGGTGGCTCATTCAACTCGTTGTGTGGTACCGCTGTCATCATTATCACGGGCTTGCTCATTCCCAGCATCGTTGATGCCAAGATTAGCGACGTCTTCCCGCTGATGTACACGGCTTTGGGCATCTTCGCCTTCGCTTTCATCGTCATCCTGCTGACCAAGATTCCGGAGAACGAACAGAAGCAAGACGCTGTGAAACAAGTGGAAAAAGGTAAGGGTCCCATGGCATTCCGCCACTTCGTACTGGGCGCTATTGCCATCTTTATCTATGTCGGTGTTGAAGTGGGCATCCCGAATGTCTTGAACAAATGGCTCCAGAATCCAGAGCTTAATGTGCTGGGCAGTGGCGTCAACGCCGAGGCTGTGGCTGGTTCAGTGGCTGCCACCTATTGGTTCCTGATGCTCATCGGTCGTCTGATTGGAGGTATCATCGGCAGCAAAGTGTCGGCCAAAGCGATGCTGACTACTGTATCTGCTATCGGTATCATCCTCACCCTATTGGCCATGTTCGGTCCCTCCACCATGGTCAAGTTCCCCGCTTTCAATGGTGCGCATGGCTTCGGCATGGAGAGCATCCCGCTCAACGCTGCCTTCTTGGTCTGCATCGGTCTCTGCACCTCGGTGATGTGGGGTGGCATCTTCAACCTCGCTGTTGAAGGTTTGGGCAAGTACACCGAAAAGGCCTCGGGTATTTTCATGGCTTTGGTCTGTGGTGGTGGCATCCTGCCTCTGCTCCAGAATGCCATTGTCGACGGTCTGGGCGGTGTTGGCTATCTCCAGAGCTACTGGGTGATTGTCGTAGGCCTCGCCTTCCTGCTCTTCTACGCCCTCTGGGGTTCGAAGAATGTCAATAAAGACATCAAGGTGGATTAAGGCACCAATATACTACACAAAAAAAACGATCCATCGTTCTGGTGGGTCGTTTTCTTTTTCTCTGGCATCATTTCACCCTGATTCGTCGTCCGATCTTCAGTTTTGTCGATTTTTTAATTCCGTTAAGACGGCATAGGTTGTTTACTGTTGTATGGTAACGCGAAGCAATCTTACCCAGCGTGTCGCCCTTCTTGATCACGTAATATTGGGCCTCGGTCTTGGTCATGTATGTCGGTTTTGACGGCCGCGAATCGATGGTTTTCAATTCGGTGTTCTTGACCAAACCGTTGTAGGCAGTGTTAATTTCTGCCATGGTGATGGAATAGTCCTTATTGACTTGTCGAACCGAGTCGGCCAAGGAATGGGAAAACAGCCAATCGTATGTTTCTTCGAGATAGAAGATACGCGCTAATATGGAGTGTGCCTGATTCCTCAATTTGTCGAAGCGAAGCAGACTTGTGTCACCGCATTGTATCATCTCGTCTACCACTTTTTGCGAACAGTACAAAGGAACGTCTTTGTCGGCAGTGCCATGGATAATCCATAGCGGCACTTCGTTCAATCCACAAAGCCCTTTTATGGAAGCGCCCCCACACAAGGCCATGGCAGCGGCCACCGTTTCGGGATAAGAAGCTGTGTAATTGATGGTTCCATAACCACCCAAACTCATTCCCAACACATAGACTCGGTTGGTGTCGATGGCGCAATGCGTCTTCGCCCAATCATAGACCTCGTGCACTTTGTCAGGCTTCCACGTGTTTTGCGTCTGTGGTGCCACTACCACAGCATCAATGTTACGGCCTCGTTCGATGGCATCGATGCAACCGTAACGTTTCACATTGGCCAGGTTTTTCCCGCACAGGCTCCTTCCGTGCAGGAATATGACAAGAGGCTTCTCTCGAACTGTATCATTGTAATCATCAGGAAGATAGAGCCAAAAATCGTAGCCGTTCGGAATGGAGTCACGGCAAGCAATCAACTGTGCGTATGAGAACGTTGGCATTGCGAAAACCAACAAACTCAGTATGATAATTATTCTTTTCATAGACTATTGTAACGATATCTTGTAGATTTTATTTCCTCGTGAGCCAATAATTATTTTGTTGTCGACAATAATGGGCGACGCCTCGAAATTGCTTCCAATCTTGGCGGTAGCCACAATTTCACCCGTTTTACCTTTGATAAGATAGACATTGCCTAACACATCGCCAAAAAAGACAAACATCTCATCTCGGTCGTTATAGAAAGCCACTGGCGACGACCAGCAATAACACTTCAGATTGATTCGGTACAGCTCGCTGCCGTCTTTTTTGTCAAAGGCCATGAAAACGCCTGATGTTTGTGCCGTATGGAGACAGAACGCGCTGAAAATCAAGCCTTCGCAGTCGCCCCCTCCAATCAAAGGCGTGACATACATGCCGCCATCACTGGTGTTGTCGCCAAAATGAAGCTTACGGCAAGGTATGGTGTCTTCCCACACCAATTCACCAGTCAAACCATTGAGTTTCACAAAATAGCAGCTACCTTCATTGCCTTGGTGGTCCACCTCACAACCCGTGTAGACGTATGGAATGCCGTCTTCCTCTTCCACAATCGGCGAGGCGTCTGTATCGTCGTGGTTCCAATAATGCCAAACAGGTTGCATGGTATTCAGGTTGATACACAATATGTTGCCAGCATTGTCGCCAATATAGCCGTAGTTTCGGCACACGGCCATCGACGACTCCATGCCAGGCGATTTCTTTGCCTCGGTGGTAGAATAGCGCAATGTCGATTGGAGCGTATAGCCACCGTCGCCGACGTAGTATTTGTAAATGGTGCCATTTTCGGCAGGACGGAACAAGAACCCTCCTGCTTCCACTGGAGACGAGTCGTAGCCGCCCCAACCTCGCCATGCCTTCGGGTCAGTTCCAAAGGTGTTGATCATCTTATGCGTGAATAGGTCAAACACTTGGGTGCCAAACGTCGCTTCTTTTTTGGCACCATGGCCGATATAGACATGCCCATTCAAATCCGTATTGAGGGCGGGCGTGCCTTTAAGCACATTGCCCACATTATAGCTTTCCCTGCTTTTTTTACCAGTCTCAAAATCAATGAAATACAAATCTCCGCAAAGCGATGCCAAAATGATCTCTTGATTGTGAATATTGAGGCAAGCAGATTCAGAATTCGACTTGAATCGTTCAACGATACTATCTGGCCAATTCACATATAATGCTTGACCTGTCCAACCCGAGCCTCCTTCAAACACCCCAACTGATGTCTTGAAGCCGTCGGTTCTCGTCGTAAACACCCAATCCACCTTGAATCGGATGGAGTCATCGGTTAAATAACCAGAAAAATATGGTATTCGGGACGCCGAGCCTCTAAAAGTAAAAATGCCAGGCTTGTTTTCGTAGGCATCCTTAATGCTTGCTAGTGTTGAAGGTATGGTCTTGTCAATCGTGTCGATTTGCACCAGAAGTTTCTCTGCAGAGGCAAACACGGTGTCGGGGAAAGGCTCAACGACTAACACTTCGGGAATGGAGTCGACGGCTTCAGGTTCGGGTGTTAGTTCCTCTATAGGTTGCTTTTGCTGATCCATACATGAAAAGAACAACAAAACTGGCATTAAGTATAGCAGGATTCGTTTCATTTTTCAATCTGGGAAAAGAAGCGGCAAAAGTAAGAAGTTTTTTTGTAATTTTGCATCCATAAAAACCGACACGAGCTAATGTTTAAAAAAATACTTGGTACGGGAGCAGCAAGAGCGGTCAACGTGCTGACGCAGTTGGCCACCCTCATTATGGGTACCAAGTGTCTTGGTGCAGCGGAATGGGGCAAAGCTTTCATTGCCCAAACTGACATCACCTTCTTATTAATTGGCATCGAACTCATAGCTGGCAGCGGGTTGGTGTATTTCACACCACGTAAGAAGCTCGCCACACTGATGAAAATCTCTTATGGCTGGATTGCTTTCGTGATGGTGATTTACCTTCTGCTGTTTGGGGTCTTTCATTTCTTCCCAAGTTTCTATTACACCATCGTCCCCAAAGGCTATGCTTGGCTCGTCTTGCTGATGACTTTCGTCTATAGCTTGCACGAATTCAACCTCAACCATTTTCTCGGAAAAGAAAAAGTATCGACCTATAACTGGCTGTTTCTCATACAGATACTTACACAAGTCACGATGATGGCCGTGTTGATTTTCGCCTTGGATTTGAGGACGGCAAAAGCTCTGCTCTACTCTCAACTAAGTGGTTATAGTATGGCTACCCTCATTGGATGGATCCTGCTCTTCCCTACCCTAAAACGAGAAAGCAGAGAGCCTGTGAAAGACAGTTTGAAGGAAATGCTACATTATGGAGCTTTCATGCAACTTTCAACCTTGGTCAGTACATTGAACAAGCGCTTGAGCCTCTATTTGTTGAACACCCATTGCAATGAGAAATCCATCGGTGTGTATGCCTCGGGTACGCAAGTTACAGAAGGTGTGAACATCGTGGGACAAAGCATCGGTTTGGTGGAGTTTTCCGCCTTGAGCAACACCGAAAACAAGCAACGTGCTTCACAACTTACCATGCGTTTCATGAAGCTCTCTATCCTACTGACTTTCACAGCTTTGCTAGTTATCTGTTTACTCCCAACAACATTCTTTGAATGGGTGTTTTCAGGTGAGTTTTCCGATATTCGTCCCGTCATTCTGCTGATGTCACCTGGCATCGTGTTTTTCTCTGCCCATACCGTTTTGGCGAATTATTTCTCAGGCACTGGCAAGCCGAAATACAATCTATACGCCTCACTGATAGGCCTGTCTGTGACACTTGTCTCCGCTTTCATTTTGATACCTTATCTTGGCATCCGAGGCGCAGCCATCACCACCACACTAACTTATACGGCATTGTTTGTCTATCAATGGATTGTGTTCCACAAACAAACTGGAAGCCGGTTGTTGCAGTTGATCCCCAACAAGGATGACAGGGAATGGGTGAAAACAACAATGAAGAGTTTATTCTGACGAAATTTTTCGTAAATTTGCGCCCAAATCATAGTTTATGAGTGAAATCAACGAAGACGATATTTTCACGCAAGATAGCGACCCTATTCCTACCACTGAAAACTATAATGACGACAGCATTGTCCACCTTGAGGACATGGAGCACATCCGTCGCCGTCCGGGTATGTACATCGGCAAACTCGGCGACGGTGCCTCGCAGGACGACGGCATCTATGTGCTCATCAAAGAGGTGATCGACAACTCCATCGACGAGTTTACCTCTGGCTTCGGCAAGAAGATCGAGGTGACAGTCGACAAGGCCGCCAAGAAAGTCAGCATCCGCGATTATGGCCGTGGCATTCCTCTTGGAAAGCTGAAGGAAGCTGTTTCGCAACTGAATACTGGTGCAAAATACGACAGCAAAGTGTTCCAAAAGTCGGTCGGTTTGAACGGTGTGGGTACCAAAGCCGTCAACGCGCTTTCATCCTATTTCAGGGTACAGTCTATCCGTGAGGGCAAGACAAGGATTGTTGAGTTTGCGCAGGGTAAGATGGTCAGCGACTCGGGCATCATCCCTTCCAATGGCGACACAGGAACACTCACTGAGTTCATCCCGGATTCTGCGCTTTTCGGTAACTTTCACTATGTTGATGAATACATCGAGAAGCGCGTTTGGAACTACGCCTACCTCAACCGTGGCTTGAGCCTGATTTACAACGACAAGCGTTATTACTCCAAGAACGGCCTCCTCGATCTGTTGCAGAACAACATGGAAGGCGAAGGCCTCTATCCTATCATCCATATCAAGGACGGCGACTTTGAAGCCGCTTTCACGCATGTCAACGGACAATCGAGCGACTATTTCTATTCCTTCGTCAACGGACAGCACACCACCGAAGGCGGCACGCACCAGTCCGCTTTCCGCGAGGGCTACGCCCGTGTGGTGCGCGAGTTCTACCAAAAGGAATACGAACCCGCCGACATCCGCCAAGGCTTGATTTGTGCCTTGTGCGTGAGGATTCAAGAGCCTGTGTTTGAGGCTCAGACCAAGACCAAACTCGGTTCCACCCATCTTGCACCCAACAACCCCGACGGCACCAACGACAGCCCCTTCCTCAAAACATACGTCTTCGACATCCTGAAGCGCCATTTGGACAACTATCTGCACAAGAACCCTGAGACGGTCAGCGTGTTGCAGGCAAAAATCCAAGCTAACGAGAAGGAACGCAAAGAGATTGCAGGCATCAAGAAGGCTGCCCGAGAGAGCGCCAAGAACTGCCCGAGAGAGCGCCAAGAAGGTTAGCCTGAACAACCGCAAGCTCCGTGACTGCCGCATCCACCTCAACACTAATCATGAGAAACGCCTCGAAAGCACCATCTTCATCACCGAGGGCGACTCTGCATCGGGAAGCATCACCAAGAGCCGCGACGTGCAGACCCAAGCCGTGTTCAGCCTGCGTGGTAAGCCGCTCAACTGCTTGGGAATGACCAAGAAAGTGTGTTACGAGAACGAGGAGTTCAACCTACTGCAAGCCGCCTTGAATATCGACGAGGACATCGAGAACCTGCGCTATAACAACATCGTCATCGCCACCGATGCCGATGTCGACGGTATGCACATCCGCCTGCTGATGCTCACCTTCTTCCTCCAGTTCTATCCCGATTTGGTCCGCAACGGCCATGTCTACATCTTACAGACGCCCTTGTTCCGCGTGCGCAACAAGAAGGAGACCTATTACTGCTACAGCGACGAAGAACGCATCACCGCCAAGGAGAAATGCGGCAAGCAGGCCGAGATCACCCGCTTCAAAGGCTTGGGCGAAATCTCCCCCGACGAGTTCCGTGGTTTCATCGGCCCCAACATGAGGCTTGAGCCGGTCATCCTGCGCTACGACTTCGGCATCAAGGAGTTGCTTGAATACTACATGGGCAAAAACACCATGGAACGTCAAAAGTTCATCATCGACAACTTGAGGATCGAGGATGATTCCAATATGGACAAGATTTGATGTTTTATCAGTTACCGAGTTTTTCTCGATAACTGGCAAATTCCATTAGAGTGGTTGTTTCCATTTTGGAAACAACCACAATTTGTTTCTCCATCAGTTTAAGTTGTTCGGTATTTTTGAACTACTGACAATTCCAAAATGGGAAAAGTCGGGTAGTTTTAAATGGTCTATTAAACAATAACTTTGTTTAATAAACCAGATTAGGGGTTTGATAGAAGTGATAATCTATAAATCGATGGTTCGTTTTTTCTGCCGTATGTAACTAATATTGCTTCATTCATTTCGACAGGATCTCCAACACTAATTCTAGTTCCTATATCTATTGGAATATAGTGTGTTTCGCCATTCCACAAGATAAAACGACAAGACTTTCCAAAAACCGATTCACAAACAAAAGCTTGTTTTACTTCGCCTATTTCTTCTGCCGTGAAAGACCTTATCTCAATGATACTCCATTCGCGATCACTCAAGATTGTAGTATTCAACTTCTTGTTAAGTTGATTAATACGATCTAATGCATTGACGTCACCTTTGTCATATGCCCGTTTTAAGTCGCTAAATTCTTTTATATAATCTCGTGTTTCTGTCTCGTCCTCTTGACAATTGTTGTGTTTCCATAGTCTTTCATCACCATCAGAAACAGGAAGAACCGATACTCTAATTATATCTTTTCTTTCTTTTTTAGACAGTATGGTTATACCTAATGAATCCCAAGACGGTTTGTCGCCAATATTATATGGGAAGTTGTTATCACATGGAATAAAACAATATTTGTTGTCAAATAATGTAAATTGAATAGAATTGCCATAATTGGATTGTATTACACTCATGGATTTTACCATGTTTTTTGCTTCAATTGGGAATGCGAACTTCGCTTTAACTATCCATTTTATTGATGATTCAACGTTTTTATTTGTGACATTTTCAAGCAGAGCATTTTTAAATGCCACAGAACTTGAATTAGTTTTATACTTTTTCATCGTAGTTTTGCTTGAAATCGAGTCAAATCTATTATGAGAAAGTAGAGTATGGTCAGATTGTAGAAGTTTGTTATACCTTTTATTCAAGTTTAAATATGTGATATCTCCAGATCCTTTTACCATTTTAACGAGATTGAGTTTTCCTTCAATAACATTCTCAATATAATGCTCACAATTAATGTGTTTTTGGGGGATATAGTGAGAAAGAAAGATAATTTGCGCTTTTTCATAGCCCAATACTTCCCAATTGTGTAGCAATGTTCTAAGTTGTTTTATGAAAGACTTATCAACATTGATTTTTTGATTTACCAATAAACCAGTAACTTTTTGACTTTGATAGTACTTTTGTAATCTAGTTTTTCTTTGATTAATGGAGAATCCTTCATCTTTAATAATATGTTCGAGCATAATGATAAAACGCCCATCTTTATGAAACATATTCTTATTTGAACTAAAGGTTATATCATCTGCATACCGTGAATACTTAATCTTGTATTTGTTTGCCAAGGACATTAAACGAATATCCAATCGACTACAAATAATGTTTGATAGAATTGGTGAGGTAGGTGCACCCTGAGGGAGACAACCTTCTTCACAACAGATGTCTGTAATAATACTAGCTATATTATTTTGAATACAAAATGGTGGTTTTTGAAGGGTTGAATACACCCTACCGGAACTAATGCTTGTAAAAAAATCTTTTAGGTCAATATTATACAGATACTTTTGAGATAGATGAATTCCTGCATTAGAAACAATTGATAAGTTTGGCAAAAATCCTGTGACACCTGGATGTGGTTCATAAACTTGTTGAAACAAGAGGTTGATACATTTTTGAATGGTTTTTAAGCCTTTTATTGGAGCTTTGATTTTTCTAGTAGAACCACTCTTTTTTGGAATTAAGAACTCCTTATATCTATTAATGCTTTTGTTTTTAGAATAATACAAAATCTGTTGCCAAGAAAAAGGAATACATGATTTACCAAACAGCTTTTTCTTTGCCTCGTTTAATAATGCAATAAATTCTTTTTCATCAGATAAATTACATATAGTTGTTCTTTGATCCATGGCATATACATTATGTTCTTCAATCAGTCTTGCCAGAATTTCTATCCTCTTGAGAGACAACTACTCGGCTCTTGGAGAAAAAGAGTTCTGTGTAAGAGGGAGGAGTTATTTACCTGTGTAAAGTTGACAAGTTGTGACTTGCAAAAGTAACTAACCGATAGCAGTTAGCATCCGTGAAAACGGTAAAACCAAATCCGTAATGGCAAGACTGATTCAAAGAACAATGCAAAGATACATCTTTTTTCGTTCGTTCTACGAGTTGGTGAAGTTTTTCGAAATACAAAAGAATAATTCTACCATTCCACCAAATTATCGTACTTTTGTCCGTCAATTAATGACATGGACTGCTTCGTACCTCGCAGTGACGCAAAGCGGCAACAAGGACAATCCGAATCTTTGAATTTTAAATCTTTGAATCTTTAATCTTTAAATCTTAAATCCTTAATAATGAAAAAACTCACCTTTTTGATCATGGGCAGTATCATCACCCTTTTCGGCTGCAACCAACAGCCGCAACGCTATTCCGTCAAGGCCTATCCCGAGACGAGAAAAGACACCACCGTCGTTGACGACTACTTCGGCACGAAGGTCGCCGACCCGTACCGTTGGCTCGAGAACGACACCTCCGCCGAGACCGCCAAATGGGTCAAGGAACAGAACGAAGTCACCCAAGACTACCTGAGCCACATCCCCTTCCGCAGCGCCCTCAAGGACCGCCTCACGCAACTCGTGGACTATGAACGCTATGGCATGCCTTCGAAGGAACACGGCCGCTACATCTACTCAAAGAACGACGGCCTCCAAAACCAAAGCGTCATCTACATGCAGGAGACGCTCGACGGTGAGCCTACCGTCTTGTTAGACCCTAACAAACTCTCCGACGACGGCACCGTCTCGTTGGGTGGCATCAGTTTCTCCAACGACGGCAAATACATGGCCTACACCATCCAACGCAGCGGTTCCGACTGGGTCGAGATCTACGTGAAGGACATGGACACCCTCGAACTCCTCCCCGACCACATCGAATGGGCCAAGTTCACCGGCGCCTCGTGGTATAAGGACGGCTTCTTCTATGCCGCCTACGACCGCCCAGAAGCCGGCAAGGAGTTCAGCAACGTAAACGAAAACCACAAGATCTACTACCATAAACTCGGCACGCCACAGGAACAGGATGAGCTCTTCTACTCCAACCCTGCCCAGCCGCGTTATTTCCACCAGGTGGACCTCACCGAGGACGAGCATTACATGTTCCTCTTCGAGAGCGGTCAAGGTGCAGGCAGCACGCTGTGGATCCGCGACATGCAAGACCCGAAGGGTAAGTTTGTGCAAATCGCCGATGACATGGACTATCAATACGGTCCCATCGATGTCATCAACGACACGCTGTATATCTTCACCAACTACAACGCGCCCAAGGGTCGCATCTGCCGCGTGCCAGCTAAGACCCCGCAGATGGAGAACTGGGTCGACGTGATTCCCGAAAGCGATAACGTCATTGCTGGCATCAGCCTCGCCAAGGGCAAGATGATTGTCACCTATGACAAGGACGCCGCCAACCATGCATACGTCTACACCATGGATGGCCAGC
The DNA here is from genome assembly GCA_902794155.1 of uncultured Bacteroidia bacterium. Lineage (GTDB taxonomy): Bacteria > Bacteroidota > Bacteroidia > Bacteroidales > F082 > Limimorpha. Next base: position 22,724 of record CADBGN010000025.1, on the reverse strand, counting down.
AGCTCCACGAGATCGCCCTGCCCACCTATGGCGCCGTCGGTTTCAGCAGCAAATACGAAGAGCCCGAAGTGTTCTACGCCTTCACCTCTTTTGCCTTCCCAACCACGATTTACCAATACAACATCGACGATAACACCTCGACTGTGTTCCGCACTCCCGCCATCGACTTCAAGTCGGACGACTATGTCACCGAGCAGGTCTTTGTTGATTCGAAGGACGGTACCAAAGTCCCCATGTTCTTGACCTACAAGAAAGGCTTGCAGAAAGACGGCACCAACCCGACCTTCCTGTATGGCTACGGTGGCTTCAACATCACCCTCAATCCCGGCTTCAGCACCTCGCGTCTGCCCTTCATCGAGAATGGTGGCATCTACGCCCAGATGAACCTGCGTGGTGGCAACGAGTACGGCGAGGAATGGCATATTGCCGGCACCAAGTTGCAGAAGCAGAATGTCTTCGACGACTGCATTGCTTGCGCCGAATACCTTATCAATAACGGCTACACCTCGCCGAAGTACTTGGCTTTGAATGGTGGCTCCAACGGCGGTCTGCTTGTCGGTGCTGTCGTCAACCAGCGTCCCGACCTCTTTGCTGTGGCCGTGCCGCAAGTCGGCGTGATGGACATGCTGCGCTACCACCTCTTTACCATCGGTTGGAACTGGGCCAGCGACTATGGCACCAGCGAAGACGACGAGGCCATGTTCAAGGCTCTGTATGCCTATTCGCCGCTGCACACCATCAAGAGCGGTGCTGATGTGCACTATCCCGCCATCATGGTCACGACTGCTGACCACGACGACCGTGTGGTGCCAGCCCACTCGTTCAAGTATGCCGCCACCTTGCAAGCAGCCCAAACCGGCGACCAGCCCAAGATCATCCGCATCGACACCAAGGCCGGTCACGGTGGTGGCAAGCCCATCTCCAAGGTCCTGGAAGAGCAGGCCGACATCTATTCGTTCATCCTTTATAACATGGGATTGACCTATCCGAAGGAGGCGAAATAATCGCTGTTTCATGCAAAAAAATTGCCCGTCAAGTTCGTTCTTGACGGGCAATTTAGTAAAAACACTAATTTTGTGCCCAAATCATCATCTATGAAAAAACTCATTACTCTTATTCTCCTATTTTGCAGTGTTGCGTCGTTGCATGCACAAGAGCCCGTTTTTTTGCAAAAGGCATACGAGTTCCTAATCAAACGGGACGATGTCGACACAACGCGTATTTACCAACCCTCAAAAGCTTGTTTATCATTAGGTTTGTTCACTACGGGCCAAAAGGCGGGTTTCGATGTAGATGTCGACTTCATGATTGATTTCTCTGACAATGAAAGGATAGCAGGCTTGTCACAGTACAGCCTCTCCGAAAATCTCTGCAAGAAGATAGGCCTTGAAGTGGGTTATGGCAATGTCGGCTTGGGTTACAGCTTGGAAGTGGGGCCTCGAAGCGCTTGGAAAAAGAGCGCATTTGGCTTAGGCATCATGGGCAAGTCGTGGGGTGCGAAATTCAATTATAGCAAAATCTCCAATCCTTTCATTTCTTCCATGACCATTGGGCAAGAGGATGACGAGAGTTACTTTCACGACGAAATCATCACCGAAGAGGCTGCCATTTTGAAGAATTTTACTGCTGACGGTTACTACGTTTTCAACAACATGCGTTTCGCCTACCCTGCCGCCTATAAGATTGGTCTCATACAACGCCATACGGCAGGCTCATGGATGCTGACGGCACGCTATATGCAAGGCAGCCTGTACAACTCCCCAGAGGCCTCATGGGACACCTACAATATGCTGGATTGCTTCTCCACCATGCAGGCTTCAATTGGTGGCGGCTATTCTGTCAACTTCGTGCCTTGGCACAAGGATCCTACAGGTCCTCGCGACGAAGGCCTGCGCAATCTCACCATTAATCTGACGGCTATGCCGGTGATAACTCTGGTCAACTACCTGAAAACCACTTCTTACGAATACGACCTTGATGATGAGTCGGGAGACTTTCATAAAACAGGCGAAAAGGTATGGAAGATTTGGTGTTATCCCATGCCCAACTATATCGGAAGTGCTGCCATTAGCCTTACTATGTGGCGCTTCTTCTTCTCCACCCAGTTCACCTACAACCGTTTTTATTTCCGCAGCCGCGATGCCTTTGATGCCAGCCAAATGGATATCCCCGATTATGTGGACGACCTTGGTTTCAGAGGCACTTTCCACGATTGGATGCTCAAAGGAACCTTGGTTTATAGGTTCTAAACCAATTGTTTAGCGCATCTACCAACAATACTTCACCGCATACCAAATGGCCACAAACTGTTCGATGGTAACGTCGCCGGAAAGATTGAAATCGACGTCGCCTGAATAGCTTGAATTGTTCTTGTAAACTTTGTTGCCTTTCTTGTTGGCGATAATGTCACCCGAATAGCTCGAATTCTCTTTGTAGATTTTGCCTTCCCGAATGGTGAAAACCACATCTCCGGAATAGGACGAAGATCCCTGGTAAACCTTGCCGTTTCTGATGGTATAAAGGATGTCGCCGCTGTAGGAGGAATTGCCACGGTAAACCTTGTTGTCGACAACGTGGCAAAGCACATCGCCCGAGTAGGAGGAGTTGCCTCGATACACTTTGTCTCCTTTCAAGTTGCAGATCACATCACCGCTATAGGAGGAGTTGTTTTTATACACTTTCACCTGCGCGAAGCCACAGACAAAGGCAAAGCAGAACAACAAGGTCATCATGGTTCTTTGAATAGGGGTTTTCATGGTGTTTAAATTGATGTTTACCCTGCAAAAATAGGTATTACTTTGTTATCTCGCCACTATTTGCCTATTCCATCGACAGTTCCTCATACGAATAGGTAACCCTCTCTCCCACATTGACGACCAGATAACTCGGCGTCACCTTGCCATCGTTGAGGTTGTCGGTCATGATGTATTGCACTCCTCCAAACTGGCGTTGTTCACGCATGTGGAAGTGACCCATAATGACCATCTCCACATTGTTGTTGCTCATCAAGTCCATGAAGGCATACTGCTCATCCTGCGGCAGGTTGGCAGCAGGAGTGGTGGTGTAGTTGTATGATGTGCGGAACAACCAGTTGTGACTGACGACGAAGCAGTGACGGTAGTCGTCGCGATGCGAAAGCTTCTCCTCCAACCATTCCAGCTGACGCTTGCCATGGGTGCCGTTGCCCGAATCCAGGAAGATGAACAAATCTTTGTATCCGCTGACGGTATTCACTGTCACGGTGTAGGTCGAGGTATGGAAATACTGCTTGAAGAATGGAGTGCAGTCGAAGTACACATCGTGGTTGCCCATGACCAAGAAACACGGGTCGTTTTTGGCTTGGGTCTTTGGATCAAACTGAAGTGCATTATTGGTCATTCTGAAACCAGCCTCACCGCTCTCGTTCACCATGTCACCGGCATGGATGGCAAATATGGCCATCGGGTCATTGCGCTCGGCCGTGATATATTTGTAGAGGCGATCGTTCTCGCCTTGCGGCACGATGCTGTCGCGCTCGGAATAGTGCGAGTCAGAGCAGGAATAGACATGATACTCGTCGGGAGCGTTCTCGATGACGGGTTCGCCGTTTTGGGCGTTGTAGTCGAGCCAATCGGCCACGCGTTCTTCGGTGTCGCTGCGGTTGATGACCATGCCTGCGACGTCAAGACGGTTGCAGTTTGTGGCAAAAATCGCGGCTGCTGCGATGATCAATATAAAGTGCTTTTTCATGGTGTTCAATTTTTAGGTTTCCAAATCAGTCCGACATTGCCGTACCAGCCATTGTATTGTGCCGAGAGGTTGAGTACGCCGCTAGGATGCAGTCCTGCTTCAGCAGTCAAGCGCAGCCCATTACCAAAGTCGTAATAGCCATTCACGCTATAGAAGAATAGTGTGAAGCGCTCGATTACAAAATCCCTGTAATTCGACACTCGGGCACCCACATTCCAAGGATGCTCTTGGTCAAACAGATTGCCTTCCACACAAAAAGTGACATTCATCGGTTCAAAAACAGTCTCCATACCGCCATTTTTGCGCAACGGTATAGGTGCTGTGTAGCGGTTGGTCAAGCCCAACTGGAAGTTGAAATGGCGGTTGCGCCAACCTAAGTCAAACACGCCATTGAATTCCTGCAAATTGTAATTTGGGAACAAACGATACAAATAACGGTTTTCCAAATAGAGTGTGCCGCATTCTGCTTTCAGCAGATTGACTTGATACTGCAGATTCAAGGAATAACGGCTCAATGTGGTGGCTTGAAAACCTAACCCGATGTTGAAGTTGTCAGCCATTTGGTAATTGCCCATCAAGGCCAGGGATGCACTGCTGCCCGAAGTACGCGTGTAGTCATACTCGCCATAGGTTCGCAGCGTCCATTGCGCCTTGGCAGAAAAGGCAAAAAGCATCAATACGAATAAGAAAAGCGTTTTTTTCATGATTGAATAATTGAGGATGCAAAGGTAGAAAAAATAGAGATTAGTTGATTTTCGTTTTCATCTTTTGAATAATCCTCTATTTTTGCCACTTATTTGTTTTCAACCTTTAAGCCTTATGAAAAACAACCTAAAGTATTTACCTATTTTATTTATTATCAGTTTTTTAAACATAAACCTTTATGCCCAATACGGCCCTCAATTTGACAATCGGGGCTTCGAACAATGGACCAATCGCGTCAGCGAACCAACGCATTGGCACTCTGCCGGTACTGCGGACGGTAGTTATTCGAGTTTTCTTCCTGATGATTTAATTGAGTCTTCTACCCAAACCCGTCCAGGTTCAACGGGTTCAAAAAGTGTCCGACTTGTCCCCAAGGAGGTAGGCTTTCTGTTTTGGACCTACACTGCAAACGGCAACCTGACCAATGGTCGCATGAACGCAGGCAGCACTTCGACTACTGGCGAGGAAAACTACAACGGCACACGACGTAATGAGAGCGGATTCAATACGCCCATCAACCAACTCCCCGACTCTCTTTCGATTTGGGTGTGTTTCCGCAGCCAAAGCTCGACACAAAATGCCCAAGTGAAGGCTGTCGTCCATGGCAATGCCGACTATCAGATTAGAGCTAATGGTACTGAGAGCCCTTCCGACATGCATGTGTCCACTGCAGAACAGGCATTCACTCGCACTTCGGCTAATGGCGGAGCCTACAATTGGCGCAGGTTAAGCATTCCTTTCCAAAACAACGGGCCATGCACTGACGTGCGATACATTCTCTTTTCTGCCACCACCAATGTGGTTCCTGGAGAAGGCAGTACCAATGACGATATGTTTGTCGACGATGTGTTGCTCATCTACAATCCAAGCCTCAACCTAGGTCAGTTGGCTGCCAACAGCTTCTCCCCTGGCGATGCCATCACCATCCCCTTTACGTTGAGCGGTACCATGTCACCAGAGAACCTCAACAAAGCTGCCAATGAGGTCATTGCCCAACTCTCTGATGCCAACGGCAACTTCAACAATCCCACAGAGTTAGGACGCGTCACCACCAACACTAGCGGAAGCATCACTGCACAAATCCCCAATGTAACCACTGGTAACGGCTATCGCATCCGCGTTATTTCTACGAACTATCCCATGGTGGGAGGAAACATCCAACAGGTTTCCATTATGCCCAATGCCTTCGCCATCACTGCGACAGCCGATCCTGCTACAGGTGGTAACGTCACTGGAGGCGGCAACTATAACCAAGGCGAGACCTGCACCTTGATCGCTACCGCCAACAATGGTTATACATTTATGAATTGGACGAAAGACGGCACCCAAGTATCGACCAACCCGACTTATAGCTTCACCGTGACCGAATCGGCGACCTATATTGCACATTTCTCGGCCAACAGCTATACCATCAACTTGGCTGCCAATCCGAGTAACGGCGGCACGGTTTCAGGTAGTGGCACTTATACCTACGGACAAAGTTGTACGGTTTCGGCTACACCATCCACTGGATATACTTTTGTTAATTGGAGAGAGAATGGCAATCATGTAACCTCACAAGCTGAATATACCTTCACCGTCACTGGCGACCGCAACCTTGAGGCTTATTTTTCAGCCCAAAGCTTCACGATTACTGTTTCTGCTGAACCAACGAATGGTGGTGTAGTTACAGGTGACGGTACATACTCCTATGGGCAGAGCTGCACCATTATGGCTGTTGCCAACGAAGGCTTTGTATTTGTCAATTGGACCAAGGACGGCGTTCCCGTCTCCACCCAATCCAACTACACTTTCTCTGTTACAACATCGGAGACCTATATTGCTCATTTCCAATCAATAGTATCAATTGAGGAAAACTTGTTGGATTGCCATGTCTTCCCCAATCCATTTACCTCCAGTTTTAACATCACCACAGAAAAAGCCGCTCAAGCTGTGCGCGTCTATGACCTATTTGGCCGACTGATTATGGAACAAGCAGTTTCCAACACACAGTTCGTCCTTGACTTGAGCAAATTAAATGCAGGAATGTATTTGCTGCAAGTGGACTACGGCGACAGCCGAAGCCTGCATCGGATCATGAAAGCAGAATAAACAGAAATCGCGACGAGGTACTTCCCCGCCGCGATTTTCTTTTAGTTGTGTTTCGTTTAAAGTCTTTCGTTCACCACGTCCCAGTCGATGATTTGCCACAAGGCACTCAGATGGTCGGGCCGACGGTTTTGATAGTCGATGTAATAGGCATGCTCCCAAACGTCGAAGGTAAGCAAAGGCCTGTAACCACGCTGTACGGGGTTGCCTGCATTGGTTTCCTGAGTGATTTGTAGTTTTCCATCTTTGTCGACGGAGAGCCACACCCAGCCTGAGCCGAACAAGGCGGCGCCTTTCTTCGTAAACTCTTCCTTGAAGGCTTCGAAGGAGCCGAATTGTTTGTCGATCCATTCGGCAATCACGCCAGTAGGCTTGTTGTCGGCCTTGGGGGCACGGAATTGAGTGAAATAGAGGTTGTGGTTCAGAATCTGGCCTGCGTTGTTAAACACGCCACCATCAGCGGTCTTCACGATGTCCTCTAGAGGCATGTCTTCGTATTTCGTGCCTTCAATGAGGCCATTCAGGTTGTTGACGTAGGCATTCAAGTGCTTGCCATGGTGGAAGCCCAAGGTCTCCTTGCTGATGACGGGCTCCAAAGCATTTGCCTCATAAGGCAATTTGATGAGTTCGTATTTCATAAGCTTATGTATTTGTTGTTCGTGGCTGCAAATATAATAAAAAGTGGAATTCCGAATTGGAATTCCACTTTTTTCATTGGTTTACGTACATTTGGTAGAGCGGCGAGTTGGGCGCGCTCTTCAGCCGTTTCAACGCACGATCGCGGATCTGGCGGGTGCGCTCACGCGAGATGTTGAGCTTCATGGCAATCTCTTCCAAGGAGTATTCACGCGAGGTGCCCAAGCCAAAGTACATGCAGATGATGGTGCGTTCCTTCTCGTTGAGCATGTCGAGCGAGTTGCGGATGGCCCTGCTAGTCGACTCCTGCTCCACTGCCGTATCAGTCTGAGGCTCATCTTCAGCAACAAACACATCCAAGAAGTTGGCATCGTCTTCATCGTCCAAAGGTGCGTCTGTCGACACGGTACGCGAGTTGAGGTTCATCAATTGTTCCACCTTGTCCTCAGGCATATTGAGCTCATCAGCGATTTCCTTGACCGTGGGACGACGTTCCAATTTCTGCTCAAGCAGTGAAACGGCCTTCTTCACCTTTGCCAAGGCACCCACTTGGTTCATGGGCAGTCGGATGATACGGGCTTGCTCAGCCACGGCTTGCAGGATGCTCTGACGGATCCACCAAACGGCGTAGGAGATGAACTTGAAGCCACGCGTCTCGTCGAAACGCTGGGCGGCTTTCACCAGACCCAAGTTACCCTCGTCGATCAGGTCTTGCAGGCTAAGGCCTTGGTTCTGATACTGTTTGGCCACCGAAACGACGAAGCGCAGGTTGGCCCTGACCAGTTTGTCCAACGCGGCCCGGTCGCCCGCCTTGATGCGTTGAGCCAGTTCGACCTCCTCATCAGTGGTCAGCAGACTCTCCTTCGCAATGTCGGCCAAATACTTGTCCAAAGTGCCTGCATTGCGGTTGGTGATTTGCTTTGAAATTTTCAGTTGTCTCATTTCTTCGTAATCTTTTTATTGTTTATTAGTGCTTTTTTCATTTTTCTCTCTCATCATACCAAACTCCACAGTTTTGTTTTTTTCACATAATCTTCTAGTTTGGGAGGAAACGTTTATTTGTCGTTTCGCTCCCAACCTAAAAGTAAAATACTGCAATAATCGTACCGAAATTTCTGTATTTCAGGGGAAAAAGTGATTTTTCACCACTTTTTAGTAGTAGAACGTGCCCGTCATGCCGTTCGGGAACACGCCTTCGATGGTCGTGCGGCGCGAACGTTTGTTCTTCAAGGCATTCTCAAGGTCCGATTTGCCATTGACTGAATAACCGTTCACTTTGGTGATGACGAAGTCAACTGGCACTCCCGAGTTCATGAAACGACCTTGGCGGATTTCAACGATCTTCAGTCCGTTCTTGATGTTCAGGCGGCTCATCTCGTTTTGGTTGACGGGCTGAAGCATCAGTCCGAACTCGGAGTTATAGAACGCCTCGCCGTTCTTAACGAGATTCACGTTACCGGCCTCGTTGAGCAAGGTCAGCTCATAATGATGGTGATGGCCTTGGCGGTTTACCTCGACATCCACCTTGTCACCAGGACGGTATTGTCCGATGTTTTCCTTAAGCTGTGTCGTGGAATTCACCTTCTTGCCGTTGATGGCTGTGATCACATCACCGTCCTTCAAGCCTGCCAATTTGGCAGCACCGCCTTCGGTAACCTCGCCAACATACACGCCTTCAATGTTTTCCAAGCCTTCCTTTTCGGCCAGTTCTTGCGTAAGCTCAGCGATCTGCACACCGAGATAGCCTCGTTGGGCTGTACCATAGAGCAACAGGTCGTCGACAACTTTGCGCACAATGTTGGACGGAATCGCGAAGGAATAGCCTTCGTAGGAGCCTGTGTGAGATGCAATAGCAGCATTAATGCCAACCAACTCGCCTTTGGTGTTCACCAAGGCGCCACCACTATTACCCGGGTTGACAGCTGCATCGGTCTGGATGAACGATTCCACCGAAGTGCCTTCACCCAAAATGCTGAGGTTGCGTGCTTTGGCGCTGACGATACCCGCCGTGACGGTAGAAGTCAGGTTGAAGGGGTTACCTACAGCCAACACCCATTCGCCGATGCGCACATTGTCGGAGTCGCCGAAGGTAAGGAACGGCAGGTCGGAAGCTTCTACTTTGATTAAGGCCAAGTCGGTGGTTGGGTCGGTACCGATGATGGTGGCGGTTTTCTTCACCTTATTATTAAAGGTAACCTCCACCTCGTCAGCGCCTTCCACGACGTGGTTGTTGGTGACGATGTAGCCGTCGGGGGTCAGCACCACGCCTGAGCCGTAGGCTACCATCGTATTGTTGCGCGTCTGCCCTGGGTAGCCATAGAGTTGGCCCAGCAAGGCACCAAAAAAGTCCTCGTAGGTGTTGCTTTGTTTCACCACCTTGGTCATGATATGCACAACTGCATCGACGCTGTTTTCGGCGGCGTCAACGAAGTCGGGAGTGTTTTCGGTAGGCACAAATGCCGTCCGTTGCACACGGGGCTGAACCTGCTCGACTTGCGAGGTAGCTTCACTTTGCAGTTGCTCCTGCTCAGTCTGGTTCTCATTCTCTTTAGCTTTGTTAATCAATGCATCACATGATGTTACCATCAGCAGTCCGGCAAGCATCAACATCAAACTCACTTTTCTCATCTTATCTAGTTTTTATGGTTTCTTTTCCGTTTTATAGTTTCATTAATGCTATTTTTCAACCTTTATTGCACCAAAAAGTGTATTTTTGTCGAAAAATTTAGCGGGATATGCCAATCAAATTATGTGCCAGCCTGCTAGGAAAAGTGGTATTTTCAACGAATTGGACAAAATGTTCATCAAAAACGACACGATAACGCTCCGTTGTGCCGAGCCCGAGGATGCCGGACAGATTTTCCTTTGGGAGAACGACCGCGACATCTGGCGGGTAAGTGGGACGCATGTGCCTTATACCCGATTCCAGATCGAACAATTCCTTTTAGGCAACAATGACTTGTTCAACAACAAACAGCTTCGCCTGATGATCGACCTTACTGAAAGTGGACAGACCATTGGCTGCATCGACATCTTCGACTACGACCCCATCAACCAAAGGGCGGGTTTGGGTATCCTCATCGACAAGGCCTATCGCCAACAGGGCTATGCCAAGGCTGCTTTGGCTTTGTGCATCGATTATCTTTTTAAGGATGTCCTGCTGCATCAGGTGTATTGTTCCATCGATGAAAGCAATTTGGAAAGCCAGCAATTGTTTGTCGGTCAAGGATTTGAATTGTGCGGGAATCGAAAGGATTGGATAAAAACGGAAGAGGGATATTTGGATGTTTTTGAGTATCAGTTGATACCTCAGGTTGAGACCACTCCCCCTTTAAAGGGGGCCGGGGGGATTAAAACAACCTTGCCAGACAGGTTTTCAGTATTCACGCCAGATTTTCTTCAACAAAATGGAATATATACAAGCAATCTGATATTTGTCCCCTTCAATTTGCCATATAATCCTAATCTAAAACAACGAAGTAGGGATTTGCGTAATGATTGCCAGTTATCGGAAAAGCTATTATGGAATCAATTAAAAGGTAAGCAAACTGGCTATACTTTCAATCGTCAGAAGCCCATACTAAACTATATAGCAGATTTTTATTGCAAAGAACTAGACTTAGTTATTGAGATAGATGGAGCCTCTCACTTCAGCAAAGAAGCACAGGAATATGATGAGGAAAGAGATAGAAAGATGAAAGTATTGGGATTGAAAGTGATTAGAGTATTGGACAGTGAAGTGAGAAAGAGCCCTGAACATGTGGCTAAGAGTATTATGATGCAAGTATTATCATCGGGATAAAAACCAGAAAAGTAAGTAGGTTTAATCCCCCTAACCCCCTTTCAAGGGGGGATGGCTTATTACCGGTTTTAAGCATTTACAATCAAAAAGAATAACACGTATATGGTCAAAATAGAAACAAAGCTCCCTGATGAGAAAAAGCCGCGCAAAAGCGGCAAAAAGAAAAACAGCAAAAGCTCGAAACGTACCGTATGGCTCGTGCTTATCATCCTGCTGATCTTTGCCGTCGCTTTCGGCTACTGGGGCTACAATACCGTGATGTCACCCAATGTGAAGACCGCGGACGAAAAAGCCGTCAATCTCTTCATCCCGACAGGCTCGGATTATGACCAAGTGAAAGCCCTTTTGGCGGAAACGAACTGCATCGTCAATGAAAAGAGCTTCGATTGGCTTGCCCAGAAGAAAGATCTGCCTGCTAACGTTCACCCCGGTCATTACGTGTTGAAAAACGGCATGACCAATAACCAACTGGTCAACATGCTGCGCGGCGGACTGCAAACACCCGTGAAGGTTACTTTCAATAATATGCGCAATGTCGACCAATTGGCAGGCCGCATCGCCGAACAAATCGAAGCAGACTCCTCCTCCATCTCCCGTTTACTTCACAACCAGGAATATGTCAAGCAACTGGGCTTCAACAACTACACCATTCCGGCACTCTTCTTACCTGATACCTACGAGTTCTATTGGAACACCGATGCCGAAGGCTTCGTCAACCGTATGTTTCAGGAATACAACAAGTTTTGGAACGAAGAGCGTAAGCAGCAAGCCCAATCCAAAGGCTTAACACCCGTTCAGGTGAGCACTTTGGCTTCCATCGTTAACAAGGAGACCAACATGAGCGACGAGATGCCCCGGATGGCTGGTGTCTATCTCAACCGACTGAAAAACAATTGTCTGCTACAAGCCGACCCCACTCTTGTCTTCGCTTGGAATGACTTCACCATCAAGCGAGTGCTCGACCGTCACAAGGAAATCGAATCACCCTATAACACCTACAAATATCCTGGCTTACCCCCGGGACCCATCTGTATTCCGTCCATCGTCTCCATCAAGGCTGTGCTTAATGCCGAGGATAATAACTACTTCTATTTCTGCGCCAAGGAGGACTTCTCCGGCTACCACAACTTCGCCAAAACCCTGGCCGAACACACCCGCAATGCCCAGAAATACCAACAGGCGCTTAATCAACGTGGAATTAAATAAGACCGCTTTTGGCCGTTAGCTATTAGCCATTAGCTGTTAGCATAGAGCCAACAAAGCTAATGGCTAACAGCTAAAAGCTAACAGCCACTGAACAACTAAACAACTGAATAACTGAACAACTGACAAACATGAAAGCATTCAAAGCATACGACATCCGTGGCGAATGGGGCACCGACCTCAACGAAACCATCGCCTACCGCATCGGCTATTTCCTGCCTGATGTGCTCGACACCGACACCTATCTCGTCGGACGTGACATGCGTCTCTCCTCCCCAGACCTGTTCGAGGCTCTCACCCGTGGCCTCACCGACCGCGGCAAAAACGTCGACTTCATCGGCCTTTCCACTACGCCATTGGTCTATTGGTCGACGGCTAAATATGGCTATGGAGCATCAATCCAAATCACAGCTTCACACAATCCGAAACATCACAATGGACTGAAAATTTCAGCCAAGAATGCTCTTCCCGTGGGTTATGACACTGGATTGAACCGACTGGAAGTTCTTGTGGAAAGCGATAAAGTCACTGTACCTTGTGAGAAGAAAGGCATCATTCGCGAAAAGAATGTCTATGCCGATTACCTGGCTTTCCAAAAGCAGTTTGTCGGGCCTCACGACAACCTCAACATCGCCGTGGATTGCAGCAACGGCATGTCTTCCATCTTCGTCCATGAACTCATCGGCAAGGCACATTACATCAACGACAATCTTGACGGCAACTTCCCCAACCATGAGCCTAATCCATTGGAAGCCAATGCGCAGGAACAAATCAAGGCTTTGGTAAAGAAAGAGAAATGCGACATTGGTCTGCTCTTCGACGGCGATGCCGACCGCATCACCTTTATCGATGAGAAAGGCCGTTTCATCAGCCCCGACCTCATCATCGCTTTCTTGGGCGACTATTTCATTGGCAAACAGAAGCAGAAAGGCATTGTGTTGCAGGACATCCGCAGTTCGCGTGCCATTCAGGAATACCTAGACCGCTACCATGCCAAAGTGGAGACCTGGCGTGTGGGTCGTGCCTACGCAGCCTTGAAACTACGTGAATTAGACGGTTGCTACGGCGGCGAATTAGCTGGACACTACTATTTCCGTGACTTCTATTACTCTGACTCTGCCCTGCTGGCCGCTTCCATCGTGCTACGCCTCTTGGCCAAGCGCAAAAAGGAAGGTAAGACCATGAGCCAGATCATCGACGAGATCACGCCTTACTCCAACTCGGGCGAAATCAACTTCAAAATCGAGCAAAAGAAAGAAGCCATGGATGCCGTGCGCGACCATTTTACCCAAATCGAAAAGCCTGAACGTTTCCTCGATTTCGACGGCTATCGGCTTGATTATCCCGATTGGTGGCTCAACATTAGGCCTTCAAATACGGAACCTTATCTGCGTTTCCTTTGCGAAGCCAAGAGCGAGGCCCGATTGAAAGAGATCATCGACACCGTCACTGAAATCATCCACAAGTTCGAATAACCATTGATGCTCCCTTAATTCAGGATTAGACAAATGAAGTACAAGCTGGTTTCAATTCTTCTAGCATTGTCATTCTGTTCCGCCTGGGCACAACAAGCCGATGATTCCATCGCCATGCGCAATGTCAAAATCGTGGCGGGAATCGATGCTGCAATCTATGTAGGCACAACTATTGGATTGCACCAGCTTTGGTTCAAGGATTGCCAATGGGTCGGTATTCACACAATCAACGACAACGGCGATTGGCTTCAAATGGACAAATTATGTCATGCCACTACTTCCTACCATACCTGCGTCTTTGGCGACGAAAGCATGCGTTTGGCTGGCTTGGACCCGAAACGGTCCGCGCTCTTTGGCGGTGCTTATTCATTGCTTTTCATGACCACCATTGAGCTTATGGACTCTGGATACGAAGGCTGGGGGTTCTCTTGGGGGGATATGGCTGCCGATGTCAGTGGTGTTACGTTATACACCGCACAACAACTGCTGTGGGACGAACAACGAATCAGCCTAAAATACTCTTTCCATCCCTCCAAATATGCCCAATACAATCCTGAGGAATTGGGGCATAACCTAATCAGCCAATCGTTGAAGGACTACAATGGCATCACAATCTGGGCCGCCTTCAATATCAAGGAGTTGCTGCTTGACACTGACAGCGACTTCCCCGAATGGCTCACTATCGATGTCGGCTATGGAGCAAAAGGCATGGTCGCGCCACAGCCCACTGCCGACTTCGACCGCGTGCGTCAGTTCTATCTTTCGCCTGGTGTCGATTTGGCGAAGCTGCCCGTCGAAAACCGCTATCTCAAAGCTGTGCTGCGCGCATTGAGCTTCATCAAGTTGCCTGTACCTGCTTTGGAATACAATGCCACCGACAAATTCGTCTGGCATTGGCTCTATTTCTGAAAAAAGCCGTATTTTTGCATCAAATAAACACTATAATGAAGAAATTAGCATTGATATTCATAGCTGTTTTTGCACTTTTTCTCAGCAGCTGCGAAAACCCCGCCAAATCACGCATTTTAACCGAAGAAGGCTCTAAACTGCTGTTGCGTTACAGCGAGTTTAAAAAAGCCGAGGAGACCCTTACCGAGGCCATAAAATACGACAAGAATAACTTTGAGGCCTATTACTACCGTGGTTGTGCTAGGGTAAATGCTGCGAAATATGATGAAGCCATTGCCGATTTCGAGAAGGCCGTCGAGCTTAAGCCGGACTATGCCGATGCTTACTTCAACTTAGGTAGGACCTACTATATGAAAAACGATGAAGGCATGGCTTGTGAGTATTACAAGTTGGCAGAAAAGTACGGTCGGCCTAACTTGGAGGATTATTTGAAGAGATGTAATTAGTACACAAACTCTCCAAAGGCCTCTTCGGCAATGACATCGCCCTCCTCGTTATAGGTTTTCCAAGTACCCGTTTTCTTTCCCTTCGCGTATTGTCCCTCCTCTTTCAAGGCGGTGCTGGGATAATAGGTCTTGGTGGGACCATCAAGTAGTCCGTCGCGGTATTGGCATTCCATGATCAATGTGCCCGTATCGGAGTATTTTTTGCATTGTCCTTCGGGTTGACCTTCAACGAATTGCGTTTCCTCAGCCAGTACACCGTTCTCAGGATTGTAGATCCTTGACCAACCATGCACCTTACCTTCTTTGTTGTCCTCAACAAGTCGAAGCTGACCCGATTGGGCGTCATAGTACTTCCACTCCCCGTCTTTCTTTTGGTTCAGGTAAATGCCTGTGGCCACCACCCTGCCATTGGGAGCGTAGGTCTTGTTCAAGGCACGCTCGCCTGACTTGTCGAACTCGTTAGTCGCCTTCAAGTTGCCTTGTTCGTCATAATAGCGGAAAGTGCCTTTGCACTTGTCGTTCTTGAACTCGCCCTCATAACGCAGCTGACCATTGGAATAAAAGTCGCGCCAAGCCCCTTGACGGCGACCCTGGTTATCGGTTTGGTTGTAATCTTGGGCAGAGGCAACCAACGTAAGCAACAACATAGTGAGGAGGAAGCAATATCTTTTCATGATTTCTTTGGTTTTGAAGCTGCAAATTTAAGGAAATAACTTAATTTTGCCGCGATTATTGTATGGCAGAGTATTCATCCATATTGTTAGAAAACGCCGTGGAGTCGCTGTCGAAACTACCTGGCATCGGCAAGAAGACGGCATTGCGTTTGGCCTTGCATCTGCTCAATAGCGATGATTTAGAGACCGAGCAGTTGGCCGACTCACTACTGAAGATGAAGCACAACATCATGTTGTGTGAACGGTGCTACAACATCAGCGACACCAAGGTGTGTTCCATCTGCGGCAACCCACGTCGCGACGAAAACACGCTTTGCGTGGTGGCCGACATGCGCGATGTGCTGGCCATCGAAAGGACGGCCTCTTATAATGGTCTATATCATGTCTTGGGTGGCGTCATAAGCCCTATTGAAGGCATCTCGCCCAACGATTTGAAGATTGCACAACTCGTGCAACGCACACAAAAAGAGGACATCAAGGAAATCATCTTAGCCCTGCCCGCCACCATCGAGGGCGACACGACCAACTTCTATATTTTCAGGCAACTGAATGACTTTAAAGGAAAAATCTCGGTTATTTCGAAAGGCATCGCTGTGGGCGACGCCTTGGAATATGTCGACGAGGTGACCTTAGGCAGATCCATTCAAAATCGTATTCCGTTCAATCAGAAATGATGATTGAAGGGCTCATTGGCCGTGCTTCGATAAACTAGAGACCATCAAACCTACATGAGGGTTTCGGAAAACAGATCCAATTGGTTCTCGGTGAGGTACAAATCCGTTGGAACTTCGTATTCGTATGCCGTAATGAACCGCTCTATGTTTTTCTTAATCAGCTTGATGGGGGTTGTACGACGAGCCTTGCAATAATTGCGCAACGAACGGTATTGCCCAGTCGACAACTTGAAAGTGATCGCATGGTATTTGTAATTGCGACGCTTCCTCTTTTTGTTTTGTGCCATAACACATTGGTTTTGAAGCTACGAAATAACAAAAACTAATTGGAAAAACCAAATTCTCATAAAAATTTCTACTTTTGTATTTCCAAAACTAAGGCATAGTGAAGATTACTGTCATAGGGGAATCCAACATTGACATAGCTGTTTCGTCTCTTGCTGAGCACAACACAAACGGTTGCACTCCAGGTACAATCGCCTTTCATCATGGTGGCGTGGCTCGCAACATTGCCCACAATCTATGTTTGTTGGGTCATGAGGTGAGACTGATGAGCGTTTTCGGTGGCGATGACTTTGCGGAACGTCTCATGGCTAATTGCCGTCTGATCGGCATGGACTTATCGCTATCCACACAATTCAAGGATATAAAAAGTCCCATCTTTCTCAGCTTCAATGATGAAATCGGCGAAATGCAGTCGGCAGTTTCTGATGTTGCCTTAAATAATCGCATGGTTTTGGATTGGCTGCGAAACAAGATGGAAGCCGTCAACGATGCCGACTTTGTCGTTGCCGACACATTATTAAGCACGGAAGCACTCGCCTATCTCATCGATCATTGCGAGGTCCCTTTGTTTGTCGATACGGTCTCACCCGGCAAGGCCGTGCGATTTGCAGATGCCCTCAAACTCTGCGAAAAGCGCTCCGTCTTTGCTTTGAAATGTAACATGGCGGAGGCCAGACGAATCACAGGAGAAGACGATGCTATTAAAGCAGCTAAGAAATTGGATGACAACGGAATAAACAACATCTATTTAACCTTAGGTTCAAGTGGCGTGGTATGTTGCGCAAATGGCATAACAAAAGCTTACCCAGCGTTATCCACAAAGATTGTCAATGTGACGGGCTCGGGCGATGCCTTCTTTTCCGGTGTGATTCATGGGCATGCATTGGGGTACAATGGCATGGATGCTGTTTCGTTTGGTCTGAAAGCAGCACAGCACAACATAAAAAGCGAAGCGCCGGTAAACCCGACGCTCCGCATTTCAGTTTTCAACGAACACTAAGAGTTTAGAAGCTAAAACCTATACGTCCCAAAATCATAATGGGATGAACGGTTCCAAATTCGTGGAAGTGGGGCTCTGAGTTGGAAACGTTTTCTTCAAGGTTCCTGACCTTCACGGTCTCCTCGCCAGCGACAGAAGCCTTGCCGAGGTCATAGAAGCTGCAACCGATGACTAGATTCTTTGCCACTTCAATGCCAATGCCAGCCTGATAGGCAAAGCTGAAGGCCTTGTCGTACTCTTGAATTCTGGTGGTCTGGATTGCGGCAAGTTTATTCACCGATTCCATCTTGGTGATGAAACGAAGGTTGCCACCTGCACCAGCCTCAACATACACGCCCAGATTGGGATTAATGCGGTAAATGTAATTCAAGCCCAACATGGCAGGGACATTGATGTATTGTGGCTTTGCCGTATAATTCAGATCACCACCGTTAAACGAACCCTCAGATGTACGATACCAATTCTTCAAATCTTGGCAAGGTCCGTTGTAAAGACCATCCACTGAGAGCATGACACCCAGTCCAGGGACGCCAACATTGAAATACCACTTGAGACCTGCATTAATACCAATGCCTGCACCAGCATCGTCGTCATCAAGTTCATATGAGGTTAATGCGAAATCATCGAACCCATCGAAATCCGCAAAATCCGACATCGGGAAAGAAGCCCCAAGAAACATGGCGCCACGCGTTTGGGCCATGGCCTGACCACCCAGAACCATCATGAGGGTCACAGCGAACACTTTTAATAGTTTATTCATATTTTTGATACTTAAAGTTTTGTTTTTCCGTTGTATTTAAAACGGCACAAAATTACAAAAAATTTGTACTTTTGCGTTCTAAACGGAAAAATATGCTACAAGGTCTCAAACGCTTTAAGGAAAAACACCCTTTCACCTCGTTGATGCTGATTGCCATCACAGTGAGAATCATCGCCGTAGTGTTTGTTCCAGGTTTCGGCTCCCATGGTGAACTACAGCACCCTACCCTTTTCATCGCCTTCCTCGAAAAGATCAAGGTGCTTTTGGGAATCAGCGACTCACAAGGGATGATGTTCCTCAGCCGCTCGCTCTATGCCCTGGTCTCGCTATTCACCGTTTCCATGATCTACCGCATCTGCGACCTGACGTCCAACAAACATAATGCTTGGCTGCTTGCACTCATCCCTGCTTTCAGCTGCATCATGCCTTCCTTCGGCATCATCGAGAATGCCAGTGCTTTCCTCGGCTTACCACTGATGCTTTACGGTGCCAATGTGGTACTGCGCCAAGAGGTTTTACGGCAAAACAACCTCAAAGAGAATGTCCACCGCACTTCCTTCTTCATCGCAGGCCTCATGCTGGGATTGGGCATCTGCGTGTGGTACGAAAGTGCCTTCATCGTCCTATGCATTCTCCTGATTCTCTGTATCCGACACAATTACAAAGGTGCCCTGATGACCTTCATGGGCATCCTCTCATCTATCGTTGCTTTAGGACTGTTGCTTTGGGCTCTCGGCGTCAATCCGTTGAAATTTATCCAATTATGACCAAAGAAGAAGCCCGTTTGCGCATCGCCGCCCTCAGCGACGAATTGGAGCAGCACAATTATAATTATTACATCCTCGCCAAGCCAACAATTAGCGACTATGAGTTCGACATGAAACTCGAAGAGCTAGCACGCTTGGAGAAGGAATATCCCGAGTTTCTCTCCCCCACCTCACCCACCCAACGCGTAGGCGGCGGCATCACCAAGGAATTCCAGAGCGTGAAGCATCGCTATCCCATGCTCTCACTGGCCAACTCATACAGCCGCGAGGAGATAGCAGACTTCATCAGCCGCATCAAGAAAACCATCGAAGATGAGGTGGAGTTTTGCTGCGAGCTGAAGTTTGATGGCCTCTCCATCAGCCTGCAATATGAAAACGGCACACTCGTCCGCGCCGTAACCCGTGGCGACGGTACTCAAGGCGACGACGTCACTACCAACGTGAAGACCATTCATTCCGTGCCGCTCAAACTGCATGGCGACTATCCCGAGTTCTTCGAGATGCGTGGCGAGATCGTAATGCCCTTCGAGAGCTTCAACCGATTGAATGAAGCCCGCGCCGAGGCTGGCGACGACCTCTTCGCCAACCCACGTAACGCGGCCGCTGGAACACTGAAACTACAAGACTCCAAAGAAGTTGCCCGCCGCCGCTTGGACAACTACTGCTATTATATGATGATGGATGATCTCGAAGACCGCTATCAAACCCATTACCAAAGCCTTCAAGCTGCCCGCAAATGGGGTTTCAACATCTCCAACTTCATGGCGCTTTGTAAGACCATCGACGAAATCTTCGAGTTCATCGACTATTGGGACGAAGCCCGTCACCAATTGCCTTTTGCCATCGATGGCATCGTGCTGAAAGTCAACAGCTACGCCCAACAGCAAGTCTTGGGCTATACGGCCAAGTCACCGAAATGGGCCATTGCTTACAAGTTCAAGGCCGAGGAGGTGGAGACCGAGTTGCAAAGCGTCGACTTCCAAGTGGGACGACATGGAACGATAACTCCTGTGGCCAACCTCGCCCCCGTGCAACTTGCGGGCACCACTGTGAAACGCGCCACTTTAAATAACGAGGATTTCATCCGTCAGTTTGACCTACATTATGGCGACACCGTCACTGTGGTGAAAGGTGGCGAAATCATACCGAAAATCATTGGAGTGAACTTCGACAAACGTCAAGCAGGAGCGCAACCCGTGACTTTTACTAAGGTCTGTCCAGTATGCGGCACCGAGTTGGTAAAGAACAAGGACGAAGCCACCTGGTACTGTCCTAACGCACAAAGCTGTCCTCCTCAGGTGAAAGGCCGCATCGAGCATTTCATCAGCCGTAAGGCCATGAACATTGAGAGTCTTGGAGAAGGCAAGGTGGAGTTCCTCTACGATGCCGGCTTGATCAAGGATGTGGCCGACCTCTATAGCCTCACTTTTAGCAAACTCTACGGTCTGTCCAACGATAAGGTCAGCTTCAAGGAGAAAACTGCCAAGAATATCATCGACGCATTGGAGAAGTCGAAATCCGTGCCCTTCGAGCGGGTGCTGTTCGCTTTGGGCATCCGCAATGTAGGCGAAGTGGTTGCCAAGACCATCGTAGCCGAGTATCACGACATCGACAGCATCATCCGTGCCTCCGTCGAAGAGTTGAGCGCCATCAACACCGTAGGCGAAGTCATTGCCCTTTCGGTAAAATCCTTTTTCGAAAGCCCTGTGAATCTGGACATTGTACAGCGCCTACGGGCTGCAGGTTTGCAGTTCGCCAAGGCCGAGACGCTCACATCCGACAAGGAACAGGTACTGGCGGGCAAGTCGTTTGTAGTGAGTGGCGTGTTTGCGAACTATTCCCGCGATGGTATCAAAGAGACCATCGAGGCTTACGGCGGCAAAAACGTTGGCAGTATCTCAGGCAAGACCGACTATGTGCTGGCTGGTGACAAAATGGGGCCCGAGAAACGCAAAAAAGCCGAGTCGTTGGGCATCCCCATCATCACAGAAGCAGAGTTCGACGCCATGATTGGAATGAAACGCGAGAAGGAAGAAACGGGACTTCTATTTTAAAACACTTCTTTCAAACGACGCATCGCCTCCTCCACTGTCGCCCTTGGACAAGCCAGGTTGATGCGGAAGAAGCCGATTCCTGCTTCACCAAAGTCTTTACCACGATTGAAGCCCAATTGCGCTTCCTGCGTCATCTTGCGCCACAATTCCTCTTCCGAAAGACCATAGCCGTTGAAGTCGAGCCACATCATATAGGTAGCCTGCGGCTTGTGGAACTTCACCTTGGGAAGGTTTGTAGTCAGGAAGTCCGCGACATAGTTGATGTTGCCTTGTACATAGTCAAGCAACTGTCCCAGCCATTCATCGCCGTATGTCATGGCAGCCTGTGTCGAGACTTTACCGAAGATGTTGCCGAGATGCGCCTCCATATCTTCAACGTAGGCCACGTAGGTCTTGCGCAATGCCTCGTTGGGGATGATGGCCGTTGAAGTGGCCAAACCCGCCAGGTTGAAGGTCTTGGAAGCCGCGTGGAAGGTGATGCTGTTCAAAGCATACTGATGTCCCAAAGTGGCAAAAGGCGTATGCTTGTAACCAGGCAGCACCAAATCGCAGTGGATCTCATCGGAGATGACAAGCACATGGTTTTTCAAGCAAATCTCGCCCAAAAGCAGCAACTCGTTTCGCGTCCAGCAACGGCCAACGGGATTATGAGGATTGCAAAGGATCAGCATCTTGGCTGACTTGGCTTGCTCGACCAGTTGATCGAAATTGAATTCATAGCCATCACCTTTATTAATTAAGGTGTTGTAGACCAGCTTGCGTCCATGGCTGCTCACGGCATGATGGAAAGGCGGATAGACAGGCGGCTGGATGATAATCTCGTCGCCAGGCTGCGTAAAAGCCATCACTGCCATCGTAAACCCACAGACCACGCCTGGAGTAAACGATAGCCACTCCTGCTTCACTTCCCACTGATGACGGCGTTTCAGCCATCCCATAATGGATTGGAAATAGGCATCATCCTTGAAATGGTAACCATACACAGGATGCTCGGCACGTTCGATGACTGCCTTGCGGACAAAGTCGGGAGTCTCAAAGTCCATATCGGCCACCCACATGGGAAGCACGTCGGGATTGCCAAACACCTGTTGGCGCAAATCATACTTAACACAGTTGGTATCATCGCGATTGATGATTTTATCGAAATCGTATTTCATCATATTTGAATTTGATGCTGCAAAGTTGCGAAAAAAAACGAGGAGTTTTGCCGCTGATATGGAAAAAAGATGTACTTTTGCAGCGCTCTAGAAAAGAGGTTATGTTCTTTAACATTTTGGGGGAGTCGCATAGTGGCAATTGCAACAGACTGTAAATCTGTCCGGGTATCCGTTCGGTGGTTCGAGTCCACCCTCCCCCACATCCAAGCGAAGTGTCCAGCTTCGCTTTTTTCATGTCCTTTTCACAGAAAACAAAAAATTCTCAAGCTTTTTTTCACCGCATCATAATAATTGTATATCTTTGCACTACAAATTTGTATTTTATGAAAATTTTTGTCGCCAAACTAGCATTTAAGACCA
>CADBGN010000024.1 GCA_902794155.1 uncultured Bacteroidia bacterium | reverse complement strand
ACGGATCTTTTGGGCTACGCTGCCTTGCGTGGCGCTGGTGTCTTGCGACACCTCATTGATGATGTCTTGGATCAGCAGCTCGTTGCGTTGGTCGATCTCGGTGAAGGCTCCGTAGGTGGAGTACTCTTCAGGGATGGGATTGTTCTTGATCCAGTTGTTGTTGGCATAGCGGAAGAAGTCGTCCGCAGGGTTGACGGTGGTGTCCATGTTGCTCAGCTCGATGGCCGGAACAACTTCTTTTTCTTTTTGGGGTTCGGGTGTCTCGACTGCCTTTTCAGCGCAGCCTGCTGCCATTGTACATAATGTCATCATGGCGATAATGTGTTTTTTCTTCATTATTTTGTTATTTAAACATTTAAGATTCAAGATTCAAAGATTGGCTACTGGCTGCTGGCTACTGGCCATTGGCAGCTTAAACCGAAGCTTGGGTTTTCAATATTATGTGATGTTGCCAGAGACCAGAAGCCAAAGGCCAAAAGCAATTCCACATTCATCATTTTAAAGATCTCCCTCCAATTTCAGTTCCGTCTGCAAAGTCCTCAAATACGGCCTCTCTTCCACCATCTTCTCAAACTTGTCCTTGTCGGTATAGGCATCGATTTCGGCGGGACGTTCCATCACCTCAGGCTTGAGTTGGTATTGGTTGTTGTGCAGACTATTTTTCAAATGGTGTTTCAAGGCAGACATGCCTTCTGTGTCGTGCTCAAAGAGCAAATTGTCAACGCTGAAGTGGATCTCAGCACTGCCCATTAATTTAGGAGTGTATTTGCCCAATGCCGCAGCAAAGTTGGGCGACACGTTTTTGTACCGGTTGACGAAATCGGCCCATGCTGCTGTGAGCTGTTCTTGGGTGAAAGGGGTGTCCCATGTCTCTTCCTTCTCTTCAGCTTTTTGTCCTGCCTGCTGCATGGCCTTGTTGATGCTGATGCTGCTGGTGGTGCCACGGGGACGGACTACTGGCTGCTGTGCGGACGTTGAGCCTGTCGAAACGGGAGCAGTTTGTTGTCGAATTGTTGATTGTTGAACTGTTGAATTGTTGGGCTGAGATTGTTGAGGCTGTTGTGCCGTGGTCGGCCCTTCGACCCTTCGAGGGTCCTCAGGGACCGCGGGCTCATGGACCTTAGAACTAACTGCAGGCTCAGGGGCCTTAGTTGTAACCGGGGGCTCGGGTACCTTTGTTGTAGCGGACGTTGAGCCCGTCGAAACGCCGCTAGGTACGGTAGGGTTTGCGGTTTGCGCTGGTCTGTTTTGCGGCATCTGCACGGGTTGTGCCTGCGCCGTAGGCATATTCAAGGCTTGGCTGCACAAGGCGCACATCTTCAACAAGGCAATCTCCAGATGCAACCGCTTGTTGTTGGCTGCCCGATAGTCGATGTCGCACTTGTTGTTGATTTCCAAGGCACGGATCAGGAAGGGCATGGGGCAAGCCTGCGACTGTGCCAGATAACGTTGCCGCAGTTGTTCGCTGACCTCCAAGAGTTGCACCGTGATCGGGTCTTTGCATACCATGAGGCTCCTCAAGTGGTTGCCCAGGCCGTTAATGAAATGCTGGGGCTCAAAGCCTTTGCTGATGATGTCGTTGAGGATGAGCAGGATGTCGCTCGTGTTGCCGTGAAGGATGTGGTCGACGATTTGGAAATAATAGTCGTAGTCAAGTACGTTGAGGTTGTCGATGACGTCCTTGTAAGTGATGCTCTTGCCCGAGAAGCTCACCATCTGGTCGAAGATGGAGAGGGCGTCGCGCAAGGCGCCGTCGGCCTTCTGGGCGATGATGTTCAAGGCTTCGGGTTCGGCACTGACGCCTTCACTTTGAGCCACAAAGGCCAAATGTTTGGCGATGTCGTCAACCGTGATGCGCTTGAAATCGAAGATTTGGCAACGCGACAGGATGGTCGGGATGATTTTGTGTTTTTCCGTCGTGGCGAGGATGAACTTGGCGTACGCAGGCGGCTCTTCCAAGGTCTTCAGGAAGGCGTTGAAAGCCGCTGCCGACAGCATGTGGACCTCGTCGATGATGTATACTTTGTACTGCCCGATTTGTGGCGGGATCCTCACTTGGTCGACCAAGCTGCGGATGTCTTCCACCGAGTTGTTGGAGGCAGCGTCCAACTCGTAGATGTTGAACGAGGCGTTGTTGTTGAAGGCACGGCATGACTCACATTCGTTGCAGGCCTCGAGATTTTCAGTAGGGTGGAGGCAGTTGATGGTCTTAGCCATGATACGGGCGCAAGTGGTCTTACCCACACCGCGCGGACCGCAAAACAGGAAGGCCTGTGCCAAAGTGTTGTTGCGGATGGCGTTCTTCAACGTGTTGGTGATGGAGCCTTGACCCACGACGGTGTCGAAGGTCATTGGCCTGTATTTTCTAGCGGATACGACGAAATTTTCCATATCGGGTAAGCCTTGGTTTTAAACCCACAAAATTACAACTTTTTGGCTTAACCTTTGCAAAATGGCATTATTTTTCACCTATTTATACACACGTAAAGAAAAACCTCCTATCTTTGTGCCTATGAAAATGTTGGTCTTGGTCCCCAAAGTCACAGGTCGTGTGATGTATACCTTCGATTTGATGCTCAGTCAGTTGTTGGGTGTTGAATACGATCTGACTGTCGATGTCGAACAGTTCAAGGCTTTTGAGGGACCTAAACTTCACTATGGGCCGCAACGTCATGGTGACGAGCCTTTTGTGAAGGCCGTCGACCTTCTCTTTGAACGCCATATCCACGAGCAGTCGTTCCGCACGGTGGCCTTTGAAGGCACAGTAGCGCCTTACGCGGTATACGGACAGGGCAACCTCATGCCTTTCGATGTCTTTTCCGCCTCGTTTTTCTTGGTGTCGCGCTATGAGGAATACCTCTCGCAGGTGCGCGATCAGTACGGACGTTTTCGTGCCGAGTCGTCGTGGATGTTCGAGAACGGCTTGTTGCAGAAGCCTTTGGTCAACATTTGGACTTTGGCATTAGGAAAGTGCTTGCAAAAGCTATATCCCGACTTGCCAATCAAACGAAAGAAATTTGAGTTTGTCCCGACCTACGATGTGGATGCCGCTTGGGCATATAAATGCAAAGGGTTGTACCGTACTGTGGGTGGTTTTTTGAAAGATATGGCTTCGGGCGACCGTGAGCGCATCCGTGAGCGCCATCAGGTGCTTCGGGGCAAGCGCAAGGACCCCTTCGACTCTTTTGATTTTCAATTTGAGCTTCAGAAAGAGTTCAAGCTCAAGCCGATATACTTCATCCTTTGTGGCGACTACGATACCAACGACAAGAATATCTCCATTCGTAAGGCTCCTTTTCAGTCTCTGATCAAGCGTTTGGGCGACTATGCTGACGTGGGCATCCATCCATCGTTTTCGTCCTATCTCAATATAGAGAAGATGCGTAAGGAACTCAACGGCCTTTCGGAGGTGTTGCACCGACCCCTCACCAAGAGCCGCCAGCATTTCTTGAGGATGAACCTGCCGCGCAGCTACCAGAAACTCATCGAGCTGGACATCAGCGACGACTATACCATGGGCTTTGCTTCGCAGGCAGGATTTCGCGCGGGTATTGCCGACACTTTTCGCTTTTACGACCTTGAGAACGACATGGTTACTAACCTGCGCATACATCCTTTTGCCTTGATGGACGGCACCATGCGCGACTATCTCAACCTCGACGTGGAGGCCTCGCTCAGTCTTGCCAAGCAATTGGTCGACGAAGTGAAAACTGTCGGAGGAACGTTTATCTATCTCACCCACAACGAAACCCTTGGCGGCGAGCAACGCTGGGTAGGTTGGCCTGAGATGTATCGTCGATTGTTGGAATATATTACCAAGGCCCCTGAGCCCTGAGCCTGTCGAAGGGTCGAAGGGCCGATATAAGTAGATGAGCAAGTTTAGTTTAAATAAAAGGCAAGAGATTTTGGCCATCAGCAGTCAGCTATCAGCAGTCAGCCAGGGTGCTACTAAGCTGATAGCTGACGGCTGATAGCTGATAGCTTACAGCCAAGAATGCTGTATATTATTTTGAACGATTACAATAAAATATGATCAATTATCTCGAACATAACGCCATAGACAAAGCGAAATGGGACGCCCTCATTGCCGAGTGCGGCAACATCTATGCCTATTCTTGGTATCTTGACATCGTCCATCCGGGTTGGGAAGCCCTTGTCGAAGATGACTACCAGTCGGTGATGCCCTTGACGGGCGGGAAGAAGTTTGGCGTGAACTATCTGTTTCAGCCTTATTTTGTGCAGCAGTTGGGCGTTTTCTCCAAGGCATTGACCGCTGAAACAACGGAGGCTTTCATGAAAGCCATCCCTTCAAAATACCGTTTTGCCGAAATCAGATTGAATGAAGGCAATGGCCTAGAAGGAGGTATACAAGGTGTTGAATATCATCGAAATGTGTTGCTAAACTTAAACCAAGATTATGAAGCCATCCGTTCCAATTACCACCAGAACACGAAACGCAATTTGGCCAAGGCGGAGGACCACAATTTGCAATTGGTCACCTCGGTAATCCCTTATCATGTAGTGGCCTTGTTCCGCGACAACCGTGGTGCACTGCTCAACAAGTGGGGCGATGTCGAGTACAAAGTACTGACTCATCTGGCGAAGACGGCCCAAAGGCGTAATTCAGCTTTCATGTTGGGCGTGAGCGAAAAAGGGGTGGGGCAGTTACTGTGTGCTGCCATCTTCATGAAAACCAAGGATCGCATCACCTTCCTGTTCTCGGGCCTTACCGAGGAAGGCAAACAACGTCAAGCCATGACCTACCTTTTGGATCAGGTCATACAACAATACGCCCACCAACCGATAACCTTTGATTTCGAGGGTTCTGACGACGAGAATCTGGCACGGTTCTACCTCGGCTTCGGCGGCAATGAGACAAAATATCCTTCTATTTGCTTCAACAGGCTTTCGCCAATTGGCAAAGCTTTATTGAAACTTTGGAAAAAGCGTTAGCCTTATTCTTCGGTCTTGGGCTCTTCCGCTTTGGGCTCTTCGGCCTTGGCTTCAGCTTCTTTTTCTTTTTCAGGTTCGTCTTCAGCCCATTTAGTGGCCTCTTTCACACCGGTTTTGACCGTTTTCAATAGCGATTTGCCCAAATCAGTGCCTAATGAAGCCCAGTCTTTACCAACTTTCTTCCAGTTTTCTTTCAAATCGTCTGCCATAGTGTTTATCCTTTCGTATTTTAATGTTGTGTTATGTTGTCATATCAACAATGCAAAAATAGAAATTATTTGTGAGGCGTGAAGTTTTTTGGAAAAAATAATAGCTGTTTTGTATATGTTTGGTTTCTTTTCCCTATTTTTGTGGCAAATACCGCCAACACTATGATTAAGATTAACAATTTAGAAAGAACGGATAGCGTCTTCAACCAATACATGGCTGAACTCCGTGATGCCGTCATCCAGCAAGACCGCATGCGTTTTCGTCGCAATCTCGAACGTATCGGTGAAGTCATGGCTTACGAAATCAGCAAAGCCTTTGAATATGACGATGAAGAGGTTACTACCCCTTTAGGCATCAAGCAGATCCGGACGATGCACGAGCAACCTGTCATTGCTACCATCTTGCGTGCTGGCTTGCCTTTCCACAATGGGATGCTTAGTATGTTTGACCAAGCTGATAGTGCTTTCATCGCAGCCTATAGAAAATACGACAAGAACGAAGAGGATTCTGAGATACGCGTGGAATATTTCTCTTCGCCTGACATTGAGGACCGTATCCTAATCCTTTGTGACCCGCTGTTAGCCACAGGTGAGTCCATCGTGAAAACTCTCAACGGTTTGATGGAGGATATGATGCCGAAGGAGATCCATATCGCTGTGGCTGTGGCTTCGCAAGATGGCTTGGACTATGTGGAGCGCACCATGTCACGCCTGCCCATCACCATTTGGGTGGGTAGCATCGATGAGGAACTGACGGCTCGTGCCTACGTCGTCCCAGGCATCGGTGATGTGGGCGATTTGGCTTACGGGGAAAAGAGATAAACAATGATACGAGACTACGAGATGCGAGACACGAGACTGTCCCGTGTCCCGAAGTCCCGCGTCCCGAGTCAAAAAATACAATATGTCAGAAGAAAAGAAAAAACGCGATGGTTTTGGCTCAAAGATAGGCATCATTGCCGCTGCAGCGGGCTCGGCCATCGGATTAGGCAATATTTACCGTTTCCCTTGCGAGTTAGGCAACAACGGTGGGGCGGCATTTCTTTTGGTTTATCTCGCCGTGGTCATCTTCCTAGGCATCCCCGTGATGCTGTCGGAGCTGGTCATCGGTCGCCGCTCACAGAGCAATGCCGTCGGGGCCTTCAAGAAGCTTGCGCCCAAGTCGGCGTGGTCTATTGTTGGCTATATGGGTGTGCTGTGTGGTTTCATCATTTTTGCTTTCTATTCTACCGTGTCGGGCTGGACATTGGAGTATATCATCAAGGCGGTGACAAACTCGTTCCAAGGCAAGGATTTAGCAGCCATGGAGCAAGACTTTACCGACTTCCACAATATGGGTTGGCGCAATGTGATGTGGCAGGCCATCTTCATTTTCCTGACTGGCTTTGTGGTCTTCAAAGGGGTGCAAAACGGTATTGAGAAATATGCTAAAATTCTTATGCCGCTGCTTTTGGTTATCCTTATCGTTCTAGGCATACGTTCTGCAACCTTGCCTGGTGCCAAAGAAGGATTGTCGTTCCTTTTCCGTCCGGATTTCTCTAAAATCGATGGCAATGTTCTGATTAGTGCTTTGGGTCAAGGCTTCTTCTCGCTGAGTCTCGGTATGGGAGCACTCATTACTTATGGTTCATACATCAAGAAAAAAGACAACTTGACTTCCACCGCCTTTTCCGTGGTGCTTGCCGACACCTTGATTGCGGTGTTGGCGGGTCTCGTCATCTTCCCTGCGGCTTTTTCGTTTGGCATCCGTCCGACGGCAGGTATGGGGTTGGTGTTCAATACTATACCGATGATATTCAACCAGATGGCAGGAGGCTATGTTTTCTGCATCATCTTCTTCGTGCTGCTGGCCATTGCTGCGCTGACTTCCACGATTTCGCTGCTTGAAGTCGTGGTGGCTTATCTCTCCGAGGAGTTGCACATCAATCGCAAGTGGTCGACGGTGTTGGCTAGTGCTGCCACGCTATTCATCGGTAGTTTTGCCTCGTTGAGTTTGATGGAGAACACGCCCTTTGCCATTGGCGGCAGGACGGTATTCGACCTCATGGACTTTGTTTCGTCCAATATCCTCTTGCCCCTCGGCGGCGTGTTGATCGTCATCTTCGTGGGTTGGCGATTGGGCAAGGCCAAGTTCTTCGAGGAGGTGACCAACGAGGGTACCATCAAGGCATCGTTGAAAAAGATTATCTTCTTTATTATTCGTTATCTGGCTCCCATTGCCATTACGATTGTGTTTATCAGTGGATTGATTAAATAATAGTCGGCATTCCGACAGGCTCAACGGCCGAGGGTCCCTGAGCTTGTCGAAGGGCCCGAAACCAAAGAATATGGATTCCTTGCGCAAATGGTTTTCCTTCAGCAAAGGCGAGCGCGTTGCCATCATCACGATTTTGGCATTGATACTGCTTTTGATCCTAGCCTGTCTGTTTCGTCCGTCGCGCAAGTCGTTGAGTGAAGCCTCTTTGCACAATCTGGATTCATTGTTGGCTTTGCGTCAGGCGGCCATCGAGCAGCAACAACAGCAACAAGCTGAGAAGCCTCAAGAGGTGGCGGAACTGCAACCTTTTCCCTTCAATCCCAATACCCTCACGGAAGAGGAATGGCTGCAAATGGGCCTCACCGACCGCCAGGTGCGCAACATCATGAACTACAAGGCCAAAGGCGGCAAGTTTTATTCGAAAAACGACTTGGGCAAGCTTTACACCATCAGCGAGGAAGAGTTTGCGCAGCTGGAACCTTTCATTGTGTTGCCAGAAGTGTCGCGTGGTGCAAGCAGCAAACCTTCATCCAAAAAGCAGGAGACACCGTCTTATGAAGAGAAACCCAAGCCAGAAAAGAAAGCCATTCCCATCGTAGACTTGAACACCGTAGACTCGACCACCTTGGTGGAGTTGCCACAGATAGGCCCTTACACGGCGGTGCGCATCATCGAGTTCCGTGAGAAGTTGGGCGGTTTCGTCGACAAGGAGCAACTCCGCGATGTAAAAGGCATGGACGATGCGCGTTTTACCGCCATTCAACCTTATATTAATTTAGGTGCCATTGAGATTCGGAAAGTCGATGTCAACCGCGCCGATTTCAAGACCTTAGTGCATCATCCTTACCTCAGCTACGAGCAGGTGAAGCGCATTGTCAACCAACGCGAGAAGCGTGGCATGATCAAAAACTGGGCGCAACTGGAGGCATTGCTCAAGGAAGAAGGGGAGGTGAACCCTCTTTTGGAGCAGTATGTGAAGTTTTGATTTTTTTCTTATTTTTGCGCCCTATTAATTATAGGATTATCCTGCCATGCGCAAAATATATCTTATCCTTCTGTTTTTGGTTTTGGCTATGCCTTCTCGGGCAGCCTACCTGCTTATTCCCATGGACAACACCCAGACGAATCACCTGAAAGCCTACGGTGTGGCCTATTGGGTGCTGCAACGCGAGGTGGAGATCAGCTGGCTGCTCAACTATAGGGGAGGGAGCTATCTTATTCCTTATCACGAGATGTTTGAGCGCGAGTGCAAGATGCGCAATGTGTCGTATAATGTCATCGCCGACGCCCAAGCTGACGCCATCCTGGCTGAAATTGCCGACCCGGGCGTGAACATGGACGAGATGAAACTCCAAAAGGTGCCTCGCATCGCGGTCTACGCACCAAAAAACAACCTGCCTTGGGACGATGCCGTCACCCTAGTGTTGACCTATGCCGAGATTCCATACGATGTGGTCTACGATGACGAAGTGCTGCAAGGTGTGTTGCCAACTTACGATTGGCTCCATCTGCACCACGAAGACTTCACGGGACAATACGGCAAATTCTGGGCACGCTACCGCAACTATCCTTGGTATCAGGAGGATGTGCGGATGCAGGAAGCCACGGCGCAACGCTGGGGTTTCAGCAAGGTGTCGCAACTGAAACTCGCTGTGGTGAAGAAGATCCGCGAGTTTGTGGCAGGTGGAGGTTATATGTTCTCCATGTGTTCAGCTCCCGACAGTTTCGATATTGCCCTTGCTGCCGATGGACTCGACATCTGCGACTATATGTTCGATGGCGATCCCATCCGCAGCGGCGACCCTCAACGACTGAACTACGACAACTGCTTCGCCTTTACCGATTTCAAAGTGTCGACCAACCCCCAGGAATATGAAGTCTCCAATATCGATGTCACGCAAGGGCGTTCGAGGCTGGTGAACGAGCAGAATGACTATTTCCTGCTCTTCGACTTCTCGGCCAAGTGGGATCCCGTGCCGACGATGCTCACGCAATGCCACGAACGCTTGGTGAAAGGCTTCATGGGGCAGACCACGGCCTTCAACAAGGCGACGGTCAAGCCGTCGGTGGTTGTCTTGGGCGATAATGGTGCCTTGAACGAGGATCGCTACATCCACGGCAACTTTGGCAACGGTTTCTGGACCTTCCTCGGCGGGCACGACCCCGAGGACTACCAACACCTCGTTGGTGATCCGCCCACCGAGCTCGACATGCATCCCAATTCGCCGGGTTATCGACTCATTTTGAACAACATTTTGTTCCCTGCGGCAAAGAAAAAGGAGCAGAAAACCTGAATATTTGTATATTTACCTCCTTAAACTGAATTAATTCGAAATATCATACACTATGAGAAGAAATCTACTCGTCATCCTCGCCATGCTTTTGGGCATGGCCACACTTCAAGCCAAGCCCGTCGACGTGGCGAAGGCGCAACGTCTTGGACTGAACTTCGTCCAACATAAGGCCATGTTTGCCAAAAACGCAGTGCAGGACATCCAATTGGCTTACATCCATCATGCTGACAACGGCATGGTGACCATGTATGTCTTCAACTTCAACGGTGGCTACGTCATCGTGTCGGCCGACGACAGTTCGTCACCCATCCTTGGCTATTCCGACCAAGGTCAATTCGCGTACGAAACTGCTCCAGACGGACTCCGCTTCATGTTGGACGAACTCTCTAGGGGCATCGCCACGGTGGCTGAACAAGGTCGTCCCGTTTCGAACAAAATCACCTCGCGTTGGAATAACCTTGAGACTAATGGCGTCATGCAAGCTAATCGGGCTACTGAGGTTGTTGAGCCGCTGATAAAAACACGTTGGGATCAAGGCGTGCCATTCAATATGTATGTTCCTTCAGGATGCCCGACGGGTTGTGTGGCAACCGCCATGGCACAAATCATGAAGTACTGGGAGTGGCCTGTCACTGGCACGGGTGAGCATAGCTACGAATGGGGTGGTCAGATGCTTAGTGCGAATTTCGGAGCCACGACCTACGATTGGGCTAACATGATTGATTATTATGCCAATGGTGCAAGCACACAGGAGAGAGAAGCAGTCGCTACGTTGATGTACCATTGCGGAGTGTCGGTAAATATGATGTATGAATCCGATGGCAGTGGTGCTTATTCTGCCGATGTCCCGGGTGCTATCAATGCCTTTTTTTCCTATTCTGACAAGGCTACATTTGTCTCAAAAGGCACTAACTACGACGATTGGATTGCCTTGCTCAAGTCGAACCTTGACCAGCGTTTCCCATTGTACTACTCAGGTCAGAGTACAGGAGGAGGTCACGCCTTCATTTGCGACGGCTATGATGAAGATGGTCTTTTCCACTTCAATTTTGGGTGGGGCGGCTCGGGAAATAACTACCTTCTTATTGATGGTGAGAACTTTGAGTATTCTGGCAGCCAAGCTGTTGTGATGGATTTTGTCCCGGACTATATTTACAATGGCATGCCTCAGGCACCTGATAACCTTTCAGTGAGTATAGATGATGATGTCTCGTTGATTGGTCATCTTTCATGGACCAATCCCACCCAAACCGAAGCAGGTGAGCCATTAACCAGTCTTGACAAAGCCATCATCATGCGTAATGGTTTTGTCGTGCATGTGATTGAGGATGGCATTGAACCTGGACAAGCCATGTCTTATGACGATGTGGTACCTTTCTTCGACCAATATGACTATTCAGTGTTGATGGTGAATGGCGATTCGTACGGTCGAGTCACTCACACTCATGCAGTCTTTGGCCCTTATTGTGAATGGACGGTCATTATGACTTCCTCTGATTTCCATGGTTGGAATGGAGGCGGCATTACGGTGCAAAATGCAGCGGGTTCTTATATTGATTTCTTGACCACAAACACATCGGCAGCTACCCTTCAAAAGTTTCCAATGGCCCTTGGTAACAACAACCTCTATTGGACGGAACCCAGTGCTGCGATTAACAATCTTTCCTTCAAGGTGAAGGATCCTCAGAATCATGTGGTTTATGAATACAGCGGACCATCTTCCGATTTGGAGGGTGGGCTGTTGCGTACACTGAACAATTCATGTGGCAACGAAAACACATGCGAGGCGCCGTATAATCTTAGGGCAACGGTTGCCCCAGATAATGATCAAACCGTCATCCTCACATGGGATTCGGGCCATACCCCTGAATTTGGCTACTGTATTTATCGCGACGGTTTCCTGTTCAATATGTCGCACGAACTCACTTATATTGATGAAAACACGGATATTGGTGGTCACTGCTATTATGTGACAGCATTGTGTAATGATGGAGAAACAGCCCAATCCAATGAGTATTGTGTCACTTCAGGTGAAGGCTGCGAGCCTCCAAAAGATTTTTATTTTACTTATAGTGGGGAAAGACTGCAATTGAAATGGTCACCATCTGACAATACCTCTGTCTCGGGTTATATTGCCTATCGCAAGACCGCAGATCTTCCATACAAATACATTAAGATGACCTCATCCAACACAACAAACTTTAGGGACCAAACGGCTGTCCCTGGTACAGAATACCAGTATGTTGTCGTTGCTTATTACAGAGCTATCGATTGCACTTCTGCCTATGCTAACGATATGTTCGATTCCGAGAAGTTCTTCATTAATGTGGATTGGTCGAATACTCCTAAAGACTTGCAAGCCAATTACGATGAAACTGATTCCATTGTGAACCTACGTTGGAAACCCGCTTACAAAGCCTCTTCGTACGACGTTTTGCGTAACGGCGAGAAAATCGGTGAAGTGAGTGAGGCAGTCTATGTTGATGAAGATTTGGAGTTAGGTGAGACCTACTGTTATCAGATTGTCGCTCATGGTGATGAATTTGAAACCAATTCCAATGAGGCATGTGTCAATACGCCCGAACCGCCTGTTTTGCCTTGCTCGGCTCCATCGAATTTGGTTGGCTATATTGGTCAAGGGATGAACCATGTTGAATGGCAAGCACCAGAAGATAGGACACCTGATCATTACTTGTTGTATATAAAAGACATGTTATTAAACAGTGATACTACTTTAGTTCGTGATCCTGCCCAAACCTATTATGAAGAGCCACTTCACGTGGATGTTACTGACCTTATTTTTAAGGTGAAAGCTGTATATCCTGAATGTGAGTCGGAGTTTGCACTCACCGCTGATGGAGAGGACTTTATACGTATCACAAACCTTGCAGTAAATGAGTATCAGATAAATGTGAAAATCTATCCCAATCCCACCTCGGACCAGTTGAGCATAGAAGCTGTGCATATGACTTCTGTCAGTGTTTATGACCTTGTGGGCCAATGTGTCATACAAGTGTCTGCTGAAAACGGACAATTGAACCTTGACATGAGCCAGTTGCAAAACGGCATTTACTTCATTAAGGTGAATACCACAAACGGTTCGGCTTTACAACGAGTTGTTAAGATGTAAATAATTTGAAATCAATTAAATATTTAATTAAACCAATGAAAAAAACACTATCTATTATCATGATGTTGACCTTGTTTGTGGGTCAACTCATCGCTTCTCCTGTTGACGTGACCAAGGCCCGTCAGTTGGGCCTGAAGTATGTGCAGGGCAATGCCTCCAAGCTGGTTACCAATCTCGATTTGGCCTATACCCAAACGACAGAAAGTGGAGCCAACGCTCTCTATGTTTTTAACTTCGATGGCGGCTACATCATCGTGGCTGCCGATGATGTGGCCCAACCCATCCTTGCCTATGGCGAGGAAGGCAACTTCGATGCCGACAACATCGCTGATGGTCTGGCCTATTACCTCCGTTTTTATGCCCGTCAGATCGAGTATGCCGTTGAAAACCAAATGACTGCTACTTCCGATGTTGCCGAGCAGTGGGAACAGCTTAGCCGTGATGGTGCCATCAAAGGTGAACGTGCAACCTATGGCGACGTGGCTCCTTTGATTGCCACCAACTGGAACCAGGACAGTCCCTTTAACGCCTATTGTCCTCAGGGTCAAGGTGGTCCAGGCGGACATGCCTACGCTGGCTGCGTGGCTACCGCCATGTCGATGGTGATGAAGAAATGGAACTGGCCTGACCACGGCCAAGGCTCACATAGCTATACGCCTTCTGGCTATCCTATGCAATCGGTTGACTTCGAGAACGCCTACTATCAGTGGAACAATATGCCGAACAATGTCAATAGCAATAATTATCAGGCTGTTGCTCAGTTGATGTACCATTGTGGTGTGGCTGTTGACATGCAATATGGCCCTAGCGGTTCGGGCGCCTATTCGGTTGATGTCCCAGATGCCCTCGTCAATTACTTCCGTTACACTGACCACGTCTATCGTTTGGAACGCGAGCTTTACACTAAACTCGAGTGGGAAGAGATGCTTATCGCCAACTTGAGGGAAGGTTTCCCGCTGTATTATTCGGGTGCCGACTCTGACGGTGGTCATGCCTTCGTTTGCTGTGGCTATCGTGAGAGTGACCGTAAGTTCTATTTCAACTGGGGTTGGAGTGGCTTCAACAACAATTATTTTGCCATTGACGCGTTGAATACTTATTCTGGTAGTTTCAACCTAAATCAGGGTGCCATTTTCGACATGATTCCCGACTATGTTTACAATGGCCTTATTCCTGCTACCACTGACCTTGAGGTGATTACTGAAAATGCCCATTCAAAGAAAGGTGTTGTCACTTGGACCAATCCTACTGTTGCTCTTGATGGAAGTACTTTGAATAATATCGAAGAAGTGGTGTTGCTCCGCAACGACCAACAGATTTTCAGCCAGTCCAATGTGACTCCAGGCGAGGTGATGTCATTCGAAGACGAAGTGCCTAACTATGACTGTTACACTTACACTGTTTATTTCATGTCAAACGGTGTTAAGGGTAGGCTTGCTGACTACAAGTGCCAATATGGTCCAACTTGTACATGGAAGGTCATTGGCCAAACTACCAATTTCCAAGGTTGGAATGGTGGTAAGATCCAGGTAAAGAACAGCTATGGGACGGTCATAAATGAAATCACAATGACCAACGCAACGCCCATTAGTCAGCAGATTGCAATGCCTGAAGGTAATGTTACTTTTAGTTGGGTTGCGCCAGCTACGGTCATCAATAGTTTGACAATCAATATTAAAAATTCTTCCAATACCTCGGTTTACACCTATACAGGCAATTCTAACCAAATTCCTGTAACACTTTATACGGGCGACAACGATTGTGCAGGATGTCTGCCTCCTACGGGACTTGTTGGCGAATACAGATGGACACCAGAAGGCTTTGGTACGCAACTGGAGTGGAACTATGATGGCGAACCTCAGTCTTTTAAAGTCTATCGTAGTGATGATGGTGTTGATTTTCAATTGGTTGCCACTGTAGATAAGACCATGCATGAATACTTTGACTTGGTGGATGCAGGCGATTATTACTATCAGGTGACTGCTTTCCGTAGCTATTGTGAGTCAACTCCAGCTTGGGCTGACGATTTGACAGACTATGTTCATGTGGAAGTGACTTCGGTCAGTGAGAACGGTGAAGCTGGTCTCAGCGTGTATCCTAACCCAGCCAACTCCCTAATGAGTGTTGAGGCCGATGGCTTGCAGAAGGTAACCATCTGTAATGTTATGGGTCAAGTCGTGAAGACTTTGCATTCCGAGGAAGATGGAGTTGTTGTTAACACTACCGATCTCGTTTCGGGTATATATACCATTAGTGTGAAAACATCACAAGGTGTTATGACAAAGCGCTTCACTGTGATTCATTGATGAAGGTGTATCAAACATTTTTGTCCATCCAAAAGTGAGCGTTTCGGAAAAATGTCTATATTTGCAGTTTTAAAAACAGAATTTATCTAAATCGAACTACAATGAAAAAGTATTTAATGAGTTTACTCGCTTTGGTTCTCGGCATCGGTATGGTGCATGCCAATCCGGTCAGTGTGAGCCAAGCAAAGTATGTGGGACAACAGTTTGTCCAAGCTAGATTTGAGCAGTCCCGCCAAAATAGTGACCTTACCTTGGTCTATACGGGAACTTCTTACCGTGGCGAGGCATGCTTCTACGTGTTTAATGTGGGCGATAACGGATTTGTCATTGTTTCTGCCGATGACTATTTCCGTCCCATTTTGGGTTATTCCAATGAAGGCCTTTTCCCGGTTGACAATATGCCTGATGGTATGAGATACCAACTTAATGCCATCATCGACGGCAGAACCGGACGTAGTGGAATTGCTACGCCTCCGGTGGCAGCAGAGTGGGACCTGGTCACTAAGACGGGTCGTCTGATGTCGAAAAACGGTGGTAGATCAGCATTCTATCTGTTGAGCACCAAGTGGGACCAGGATTCTCCTTACAATTTGTTCTGCCCTGAGTATCCGGGCGGCCCTGGTGGCCGTTGCTATGCGGGTTGTGTGGCCACAGCCATGAGCCAGATCATGAAGTATTGGAATCATCCTCTGCAGGGAACGGGTTCTCTTACTTACAATTCGGGTGGTACTCCGGGATACCCTTATCTTCCTGGCCAAAGTGCTAATTTTGGTGAGACTACTTACGATTGGGATAACATGCCTGTCAAATTGACCAATTCGTCTTCTCAAGTTGAAAAAGAAGCGGTTGCCACATTGATGTACCATTGTGGTGTGTCTGTTAGAATGCAATATGCTCCTGATGGCAGTGGCGCCCAATCCACCGATGTGCCTGGTGCTATCCGGACCTATTTTAGTTATACCAATCAATCAGTACGTCGCGATAGAAGCAGCTATTCTTATGCTGACTGGATTAGGATGTTAAAGGAGCACCTTGACATGGGTTGGCCTGTTTATTATTCAGGTTGTGATGCAGGTACCCCCATCGGTTGCCATGCCTTTGTGTGTGATGGCTATGATGACGCTGGTTTGATGCACTGGAACTACGGTTGGAGTGGATCAGGTCCCACCTATCTTGATTTCGATGAGATCGAGTACTCAGCCTCCAATGATGGAGCTGTCTTTAATTTCGTCCCGGATGTGGTTTATAATGCCACACCTAAGGCTCCCACTAATTTCACTGTGACCCCAGCTGCCAATAATGAGTTGAAGGCTACATTAACCTGGACCAATCCTACAATGACTTTGAATAATACTGGCCTTACCTCCATCAACCAAATCGTTGTTGTTCGTGACGGTCGAATAATTCACACCGAGGACAACGTCACTCCAGGCGCTTCTATGACGTTTGTAGACAATGAGGTACCGCGTTTCGATGTTTTCAACTATGAGGTCTATGCTGTCAATGATGATAAGCATGGTAAAATTGCATACGTCGACAATGTTAGTTTTGGCCCCACTTGTGGTTGGACGATCAATATCACCCAAGCTGCCATGAATGGTTTCCGTGGTGGAGCTATTCACTATTACAATGCCTCGGGTAAAGAAGTCGGTCAAGTTACTGCCACCAATGGTTCTGTCCAGTCACTCTCGATTGACATCCCTTTGGGCCATGTCTCATTCGGCTGGACTCCCCAGACCTATGGTGAATCATTTAATATGGGTTTC
The DNA here is from genome assembly GCA_902794155.1 of uncultured Bacteroidia bacterium. GTDB lineage: Bacteria > Bacteroidota > Bacteroidia > Bacteroidales > F082 > Limimorpha. Next base: position 10,292 of record CADBGN010000024.1, on the reverse strand, counting down.
GTCATTAAGGACTCTGAGAATCATACGGTTTATACGTATTCTGGTCAGTCTTCGGATATGACAGAAGGTATCTTCTTTGAAAGTAACAACAACTGTGGCAATTCTGTGGGCAATGGTTGCCCCTCCAATCTCTTCGCTGTCGTTGACGAAATGAATCCGACCGATATTCATGTTTCATGGGATCCTGTTGCAGATGCTCAAGGTTATGGCTATTCGGTATACCGTGACGGAATGATGTATCGTCTGATTCCTTCTGGCACCTCTTTCATCGATGAAAATGCTGAGGTCGGTGGCCACTGCTACAAGGTCAGTTATTTCTATGATGGAGGTGAAAACGGCCAATATTCCAATGAGTCGTGCGCCACTTCAGGTGAGTGTTATGCCCCAAGAGACTTTACTTTTGAATATACTAATAACAATAAGATCAAGTTGATGTGGCAAAAGCCAGAACCTTCAACTGGCCTCTCTGGCAACTATATTTTCAGAAAGTATGGTGAAGATGGCACTTATGAAAGAATCAAGATCACAGGTGCCAATGCTACTAGTTACACCGACAATTCGCTTCACGAAGACGGGCATTATTATTATACGATTTGTGCCTATTATCAAGGTTTGGATTGCTATTCTGCTCCCGCTGCTTGGATCTATGATTCCAACCAATTCTATCTGCATGTGTATTATTCTGCAGACGGTGTTGATGAACAAGCAGAAAATGGTATTTCCATCTTCCCGAATCCTACCACGAGTCGTTTTACCGTGGAAGGCGAGGCTATGAACCACATTGCAGTTTACAACCTTGTGGGTCAAAAGGTTTACGAAATGGAGTGCCAAGGCGAGTCGGTTGACATCAACCTGAGTAATGCTGAGACAGGTATTTACATGGTTCGTATTTCCACCGACAACGGTGAAGTTACCAAGCGTATCACGGTGATTAGATAAGTTGAGATCTGTGATAAAACCTAAAAACGGTTGCCTCATACGAGGCAACCGTTTTTTTATTGTTTGTGCTCTAAAAACTATTGTTTCTCGGCACGTTCCCAAATCTCAAATCGATAGGAATAATCTACCTGTGGGTCGTCATCAACCACCTCTAGGTCGACGAGGTTCCATTCTTCGAAGTTAATGTAAGGGAAGTAGGTGTCGGCCTCAAACTCTTTATCGAGGCGGGTCAGGTAGAGACGGTCGGCCTTGGGCAGGAACTGCTCGTAGATGCTGCCACCACCCATGATGAAGACTTCGTCTTCGTTGGCGGCCATCTCCAAGGCTTGTGGGATGGAAGTGGCGAGTTCGTAGCCTTCGGGAGCTTCGTCCAAACGATCGGAGATGACGATGTTGCGACGGTTAGGCAAAGCCTTCTGTCCAGGCAACGAGAGCCATGTGTTGTGCCCCATGATGACGCAATGTCCCGAAGTCACCTTCTTGAAGTGCTTCAGGTCGTTGCTGTTGTGCCAGATGAGCTGGTTGTTGATGCCGATGGCGCGGTTGGCGGCCATAGCGACGATGATCGATATTGTCATATTAGTTGTCAGTTGTTCAGTTGTCAGTTGTTCAGTTATGCTGTTTTAGCCGGAAGCCGTCATTGCGGGCTTGACCCGCAATCTCCTGACGGCTGGTCGGATTCTCACACCGAAACCTCGCCCTTAATGGCAGGCCAAGGGTCGTAGTTCTCTAATGTGAAGTCATCAAATTTGAAGCCAAAGATGTCTTTCACCTCTGGATTTATTATCATTGTTGGCAGAGGGCGCGGTGTGCGCTGCAGCTGTGTCTTCACCTGCTCGATGAGGTTGTTGTATATGTGTACGTCGCCGAAGGTGTGAACGAAGTCTCCCGGTTGTAGCCCACACACCTGCGCCATCATCATGGTGAGGAGGGCATAGGAGGCGATGTTGAACGGAACGCCGAGAAACACGTCGGCACTGCGTTGGTAGAGTTGGCACGACAGCTTGCCGTCGGCCACATAGAACTGGAAGAAGGCGTGGCAGGGTGGGAGGGCCGCCTTGCCAGCCGCCACGTTGGCGGCGAAATTCTTCTCGTGCTCATCGGGCAGCACGCTCGGATTCCATGCGGTGACGATGTGTCGGCGGCTGTTCGGGTTCTCCTTGATGCTCTTCACCACCTCGGCAATCTGGTCGATGCCCTCGTTGTTCCAATTGCGCCATTGGGCACCGTAAACGGGACCTAAGTCGCCGTTAGGGTCGGCCCATTCGTCCCAAATGCTGACCTTGTTGTCGTGCAAATACTTGATGTTGGTGTCACCGCTCAATAGCCACAACAACTCATGGATGATGCTCTTCAGGTGCACCTTCTTCGTCGTGACCAGAGGGAAGCCCTCAGAGAGGTCGAAACGCATCTGGTAGCCGAACACGCTGATGGTGCCCGTTCCCGTGCGGTCTCCTTTCTGATGGCCGTGGTCAAGGATATATTGCAGTAGGTCTAGATATTGCTTCATTTCTTTTCAGGCTCGTGCTTGTACTTAAACAAGATGGCGAACAAGATGCCCACCACTAAGGCAAATGCGGCAAACACATACCATGCGTTTGACCAGCCCGTCATCAGTTCGTTGAAGTCTGCTTTGCCAAGGGTGAAGTGGTTGACGACAGCCTGGGCGCAGAAGGAACCGATGGTGGCGCCAAGGCCGTTGGTCATCATCATGAACACACCTTGCGCGCTACTGCGGATCTTCTCGTCGGTGTTTTGGTCAACGAATAGTGAGCCGCTGATGTTAAAGAAGTCGAAGGCAACGCCGTAAACAATCATCGAGAGGATGAAGAGTACGAGGCCGAAGCCCGTAGGTCCGCCTGCACCAAGGAAAAAGAAACGCAATGCCCAAGCGCCAAAGGCGATGAGCATCACCTTCTTGATACCGAACTTTCTAAGGAAGAATGGAATCAACAAGATGCATAGCGTTTCGGAGACTTGGGAGATAGACGACAGAAAAACATTGTTCTTCACAGCGAAGGCGTTGGCGTATTCAGGCGATTGTCCGAAGGCATCCAAGAAAGGCGTGGCAAAGCCATTGGTCACCTGCAGGCACATGCCCAAGAGGAATGAGAAGATGAAGAACACGGCCATGCGTGCGTCCTTGAACAAGGCAAAGGCACGCAGACCAAAGGTGTCGACGAACGACTTGCTCTCCACATTCTTGTTGACAGGGCAATTCGGCAAAGTGAAGGCATAGATGGCCAAGATGATGCCCCATGCTGCGGAGACAAACAGCTGTTCGTAGCCGTTCTTATAGCCCGTGAAGTTGACAATCCACATGGAGAGGATGAAGCCGATGGTGCCGAACACACGGATAGGAGGGAAGGCCTTCACCGTGTCGAGGCCAGCCTGATTCAAGGCATTGTATGATACTGAGTTACCCAATGCGATGGTAGGCATGAAGAAAGCAACACTAATGGCATAATAGGGGAACAATTGCCCAAAGGTGACGTCAGCACCGTATTTCATGCCCATGTAACCTGCCAAGGCCATGAAAATGGCGGCGATGAAATGGCAGATACCCAAAAGCTTTTGAGCCGGAATCCAGCGGTCGGCCACGATGCCCATCAAAGCGGGCATAAAAAGGGAAACGATACCTTGGATGGCAAAGAATTTGCCGATGTTGGCACCCATGCCAATGCGGCCAAGATAAATGCCCAAAGAACAAAGATAAGCTCCCCACACCGCAAAGATGAGGAAGTTCATCACAATAAGTCTGAATTTGATTGCTTTCATATTTGTTGTTTTAATTGTTTAGTATTTCAAATTGTTTTGCTTCTGGCTTCTGGCTATTGGCCATTGGCAGTCCTTTACTCAAGCCGTCATTGCGGACCGTCATTCCGTGAAAACGGAACGCAATCTCCTACTGGGTGTGACTGCCAAAAGCCAGAGGCCAGTAGCCAGAAGCGTTATCATTTCCTCCTATTGATTTCATCCCTTATCTCCGCCGCCTTTTGGTAATCCTCGTTGTCGATGGCTTCTTGAAGGAGGTCTTCCAAAGTGTCCATGTCGAGCAAGTCGAGGCTGGTTTGAGCCTTACCTATATTAATAGGGGTCTCGGCGGGCTCTTCGGTATCTTCCTTTTCCATGTCATCCATGATGATGCCCGCTTCGTCCATTACGGTTTCGTAAGCGTAAATCTCGCAGCCTGCACGCACTGCGATGGCGATGGCATCAGAGGGGCGGGCATCAATCATCGTTAGCTCGTCACCTTGTTTGCAAATCAGGATGGCATAGAACACTCCGTCGCGGAAGCGGCAGATGACGGCCTCCATGATTTCGACGCCAAATTCATGGGCGAACCTCAGAAAGAGGTCGTGGGTGTGTGGACGGCCGTTCTTGTGCTTTTCCATACCTATCGCGATCGATTCGGCCTCGGCACTTCCGATGACGATAGGCAGACGGCGCTGCGAGTTCTTGTCGCCCAAGATTAAGACATAAGCTCCAGTCGAAGATTCGCTATAGGTCAGGCCTACAATTTCCAAATTGACCTTGTTCATAACTGCTCAGTTTTGGGAGGATGACGGTGATGTCTCTGCTAAAAATCTGATTATTAAGTTCCTATTCCCAGACAACACCTTTTTCCTTCATTCGTCAAAAGTAGGGACTTTTTTGGAAACGAGCAAAAAAAGTTGTTTTTAAGAAAAAAACTCTGCAAAAAATTTTCATTTCAATATAATTTGTCCTTATTTTTGTCCCCTCAAAGCAAATGAAAACAGCTAATAGAACTGTTATTTTTGAATCAAAATAAGTTTAACTAAATAACAATCTTATGATTAGCAACAGTATTATTTACATTGTGTTGGCTGCCTCAATTTTGGCGCTGACATTTGCTTTCATCTTCTATAAGCAGATGATGAAACAAGACGAAGGTACTGACCTGATGAAGAAAATTGCTGCGCATGTCCGCAAGGGAGCCATGGCTTATCTGAAGCAGCAATACAAGGTTGTGATCATTGTGTTCGTCATCTTGGCGGCCATTTTCGGTATCATGGCCTACTTCAAGTTGCAGAACGGCATCGTGTGGTTCGCTTTCCTCACGGGCGGTTTCTTCTCTGGCTTGGCTGGTTTCTTTGGTATGAAGACGGCTACTTATGCCTCGGCACGTACGGCCAATGCCGCTCGCAACTCGTTGAATAGCGGTCTGAAGGTAGCCTTCCGTTCGGGTGCTGTCATGGGTCTCGTTGTGGTGGGCCTCGCCCTTCTCGATGTGTCTGTGTGGTTCCTCGTCTTGAACGGCACGGGCCTGCTTGAGGCTGTCGGAGCTGAAAACGACCTGATTACCATCACGACTACCATGCTGACCTTCGGAATGGGTGCTTCCACGCAGGCTCTGTTCGCCCGTGTGGGTGGCGGTATCTACACCAAGGCTGCTGACGTTGGAGCCGACCTTGTGGGTAAGACCGAGTATAACATTCCCGAGGACGACCCGCGCAACCCCGCCACCATCGCCGACAATGTGGGCGACAACGTAGGTGACGTGGCTGGCATGGGCGCCGACCTTTATGAATCATACGCTGGCTCCATCTTGGCTACCATGGCCCTGGGTGCTTCTGCTTTCGCCACTGCTGCTGTTGAAGGCATGCAGTTTAAGGCGGTGCTTGCACCTATGCTTATTGCTGCTGTTGGCGTGTTACTTTCCTTGATTGGTATCTTCTTGGTGCGTACGAAGGAGAACGCTGGCATGAAGGAACTACTTGGCGCTTTGAGCCGTGGTACCAATACGGCTGCCGTTTTGATTGCTGCCGCTACCTTCGGCATCATGTATTTCCTCTTTGGAAAAGAGACGGGTGAGTATGCCAACATGTGGTGGCAGACTTCCCTCTCCGTGGTGGTCGGTTTGCTAGCTGGTGTTATCATTGGTAAAGCTACAGAGTATTATACCTCGCAGAGTTACAAGCCTACGCAAAAGGTGGCCGAAAGCTCTAAGACAGGTCCTGCCACGGTTATTATTTCAGGCCTCGGCCTTGGTATGCTTTCGACAGCTATCCCAGTAGTCACCGTGGGTGTGGCCATCATTTTGGCTTATCTTTGCGCTAATGGTTTCAATATTGAATTCACTGCTGCCAACCTTTCGAGAGGCCTTTACGGTATCGGTATTGCAGCTGTGGGTATGCTTTCCACATTGGGCATCACCTTGGCCACCGACGCTTACGGTCCTATCGCCGACAATGCTGGTGGTAACGCTGAGATGAGCGGTCTGGAACCTGAAGTGCGCAAACGTACCGATGCCCTTGATGCCCTTGGCAACACCACCGCAGCCACCGGTAAGGGCTTCGCCATCGGTTCTGCCGCTCTGACTGCTCTGGCACTGTTGGCCTCCTATGTTGAGGAAATCAAGATCGCCTTAGTCCGTATCGGTCAAGACCTGCCTAATGGTGTTGAAGCCGCTAAAGCCACTTTGGTTGATTTCATGGAGGCTTACAACGTCAACTTGATGAACCCGGTGGTTCTTGTGGGTGTGTTTATCGGCGCCATGATGGCTTTCGTGTTCTGTGGCATGACGATGAATGCCGTGGGTCGTGCTGCCCAAAAGATGGTGGAGGAAGTCCGTCGTCAGTTCAGCACCATCAAGGGTATCCTTCAAGGTGAGGCCGAACCCGACTACGAGCGTTGCGTTTCTATCTCAACGAAGGGTGCTCAACACGAGATGCTGGTGCCTTCCATCCTCGCCATCCTCGTCCCGATTTTGACGGGTGTCATCCTTGGTGTTCCTGGAGTACTAGGTCTGCTGATTGGTGGTTTGGCTACAGGTTTTGTGTTGGCAGTCTTCATGGCCAACTCAGGTGGTGCCTGGGACAATGCTAAGAAGTATGTCGAAGAAGGCAATTTCGGTGGCAAGGGTTCTGACAACCATAAAGCTACCGTCGTTGGCGACACCGTCGGCGACCCGTTCAAGGATACATCAGGACCTTCCCTGAACATCCTCATCAAGCTGATGAGTATGGTAAGTATCGTGATGGCCGGTTTGACAGTTACTTGCCACTTGCTGTAATCTAAAGAAAGACCTTTTTATCCATGTCATACCGAGGCTTCGGCTGAGTGTGTCTATGGGTAGAAAGGTCTTGGCTTTAAACTATTCCAATCCTCTTAGAGTTTTCTTGGAGGATTGTTTTTTTGGTACGGTTTTTGAGTAGAAGAAAAATTGTTTGAAAAAAACGTTAGTTTTGAATTACATACAATAATAATTACTAATTTTGCAACAATTTTAAAATCATAATAGAATGAAGAAAGTGATTTATCTGCTTGGCATTATGCTCCTTATGGCTGGAGCCGTCAAAGCGCAAGACAGCAAAGCTGCCATCGGACCAGAAATTGAGTTTGAGAAAGTCGTCCACGACTATGGTGATGTGCCTTTCAATGGCAATGGCGAATGTGAGTTCCGTTTCACCAACACAGGCAACGAGCCTCTGTTGATCCAGAAGCCAAAGTCGAGCTGTGGTTGCACTATTCCTTCATGGCCCAACGAGCCTATCCTTCCTGGTGAGTCTGAGGTTATCAAGGTGACTTATCGTACCAATCGGGCAGGAGCCATCAACAAGACTGTGACTGTTACTTCAAATGCCCTCAAGAACTCGACTGTAGTGTTGCGTATCAAAGGTCGTGTACTTGAACAGGCCGCTGAAGCCATGCCGGAGAAAAAGAACGATTTCGGTAATGGCTCTCCTGTCAACAATCGATAATGGATGTTAATTAAGTTATTATCATAAAAGCCGTCTAATGTTTACGTTAGATGGCTTTTTATACAAAAACAAAACCCTATGCCACAAATTTCCAATAAAGGTATGGAGTTGCCACAGTCGGCAATCCGTAAACTTGTTCCTTTCGCCGATGCCGCCAAAGAGCGCGGTATTCACGTGTATCACCTCAACATCGGTCAGCCTGACATCGAGACCCCTAAAGGGGCTTTGAAGGCTTTGGCTGAGACTGCCAAGGATCTTCCTGCCAGCCATGGTGTGTTGGAATACAGCCACTCGGCAGGTATACCTTCCTACCGTCGTGCGCTTTGCAACTATTATCACCGCCACGGCATCGATGTGACGCCCAACCAGATTATCGTCACTACAGGTGGTAGCGAGGCCTTACAAATGGCATTTACGGTATGCCTGAACCCTGGCGACGAAATCATCATCCCAGAACCATATTATACTAATTATAATACCTTTGCCAAGCTGTGCGATGCCAAGATTGTCACTATTCCTAGCGACATCAAGACTGGATTTGCGCTGCCTCCCATTGAGGAATTCGAGAAAGTCATCACGCCTCGCACCAGAGCCATAATGATCTGTAACCCCAACAATCCTACGGGTTATCTTTACACCCATGAAGAATTGCTTAAGGTGGCTGGTTTGGTTAAGAAGTACGACCTTTATCTTTTCGCTGATGAGGTGTACCGTGAGTTCTGCTACGATGGTCACAAGCATTTTAGCGTGATGCAACTTGAAGGTTTGGAACGCAATACCATCTTGTTCGACTCCGTTTCAAAGCGCTACAGCGCCTGTGGTGCCCGTGTAGGTTGCATGGTGACCCGCAACAGTGAGGTCTATGCCATCGCCATGCGTTTGGCTCAGGCCCGTCTGTCGCCACCGAGTTTTGGCCAAATCTTTGCCGAGGCCGCAGTCGAAACCCCGCAGTCGTACTTTGACGGTGTGTATAATGAATATATTGCTCGCCGTAATGTCATCGTCGAAGGCGTCAACAAGATTCCGGGCTGTTTCTGCCCGATGCCAAAGGGTGCTTTCTACACCGTCATTGACCTTCCCGTCGACGATAGCGATAAGTTCTGCCAGTGGCTGCTCACCGATTTCAGCTATAATGGTGCTACGGTGATGCTGGCTCCTGCCACGGGCTTCTATGCTGATCCCGAGAAGGGACGTCATCAGGCACGTATCACCTATTGCATCTGCATTGATGACCTGAAGGCCGCTATCCAGTGTCTTGAGGAAGCCTTGAGGGTATATCCTGGTAGATTGAGAAAGTAATCATCTTGTTTTATGTATGGGGCTGCCATAAACATGGCCGCCCCTTTTTTGTCCATTAATACAAGACTCTCGCCAATGCAGCGCGGAACTGCGGCATTGGACATTGGGTGTCGCGCTCGATAATGAGTGTCTTTAGCCCAGAGAAAGGCCTTATTTCTTCTTCGATGTCTTTGATTGAGCGGTCGCTGCCGAAATAGGCTGGAGCGAAGCATTCCCAAAACTTGGTTGAGGTGGCCTTGTCCATGTGGAAAACCTCTTTGATGAAGGCTTCGTCGCTGAGGCAACAGCACAAATATACCATGCCCACGTCAAAAAGCGGGTTGCCGTAACAGAAGTCACCGAGGTCTATGAAATAGCGTTGGTTGATGGTGAAGATGACGTTAGAGAACTGCAAGTCGCCATGGATTGCCGTATCAGTATCGGGAACGTCGGCGATGAATTTTGCGATTTTGTCTTTCTCGGCTGTAGTGAAGAAGGGGTTTTGCTCCAAGAGGCGATAATAACGGTCTTTCACGCTTTCAAACTGTGTGGTGTCGACATGTGTGGAGTGGAGTTGGAGACACATTTCAGCGAACTCTTCGGCATATTGCTGCACCTTTTCGGGATGGTCGGCAGTTGCTCGTGAATAAGAGGTTTTGTCGGGGATCCGGTGGAAACGGATGCCGTAGCGGTTGTCGTCGGTCACCACATACTCGCCTGGCTCTGGCGTTGGGATACCCATCTCATAGACCTTTCGTGCCAACCTCATCTCGTCCAACGGCTGCTGTATTTTCCCTGGAAAATAGAGCTTGAGCATGACCGAAGGGTCGGTCTTGTGGTCATAGCTTTCGCCGTTGGCACCACCGCCGGAAAGAACATAGTCATCCAATGAGATCTTGATGGCTTCCATTGACTTGGGAAAAGAATTATGCGCCAAAATTAGAAAAAAGAATTGGAAATTGTTTGACTAGTCAAGATTTTGTAATTTTGCTGCGAATAAGAAGAGGAAAAATGAGAGGCAAGTCGTTTTCGGGCAGGTTGAGTTGGAGAATCATCGGCATTGTGTCGGTTATCTCCATCATTGCCCAAATAGCGGTGTTTGTTACCTTTAAGTGGTTGCAGGATACCCCTGTGATGCACCTGGTCATGTTAGCCATTGGGTTGGCCAGCCTCGCTGCCATCTTTTTTGCCTGTCGTGCCGTCATCAATTACATGACGCGTCCTGTATCCGAGCTTTCAAAAGCCGTGCTCAAGATGGCCAATGGCAATCTGAAAGCCGTGTTGCCCGAAATCAAGAGCGAAGATGAGATGCGGCGGCTGCACGACAGTTTCCAAACCATGCAAAGTTCG
>CADBGN010000023.1 GCA_902794155.1 uncultured Bacteroidia bacterium | reverse complement strand
ACCTTACACAGACGACCCGACCAACGACGGTTTGATTTTGGAAAGTGACGAGTTCTACCGTCATGTCTGCCAAAAGGCATACGATGCTGGCTATCAAGTATGCTGCCATGCCATCGGCGACGGCGGCGTGCACCATATTTTGGACATCTTTTCGGAATACCTGAAAGGCAAAAATGATTTACGCTGGCGCATCGAGCACTCGCAAACAGTGGCAGACTCGGATTTCCAACGCTTTGGTGAATTCTCTGTCATTCCTTCCATTCAAACCACCCACTGCACCTCCGACATGGACTGGGCCGATGAGCGTCTCGGCGAACGAATCAAAAACGCATACGCATACCAACAGTTGTTGCAGCAAAACGGTTGGGTCATCAACGGCACCGACTTCCCCATCGAAGACATCAGCCCGATTTATACCTTCTATGCCGCTGTCGCCCGTAAGCACTTGGATGGCACACCTGCCGAGGGTTTCCAAATGGAGAACGCCCTCACCCGCGAGCAAGCCTTGCGTTCCATCTCGATATGGGTGGCCAGGGGTTGCTTCCTTGAAGGTCGCAAAGGCAGCATAGAAGTCGGGAAAGACGCCGATTTCGTGATTCTTGATAGAGACTTGATGACTGTGGCAGAAAATGAAATTCCAATGGCCAAGGTCAAGACCTGCCACATTCACTAAATAGTGTAATAACTGTAAAACGGGAAATCAATAATCCATCCGATAGATGTCGACACAATTACCGCCGTGACCCGAGTGGCCTTGGGAAGTGGTGTAGACATATTTGCCGTCCTTCGAGATGTCGAGTCCAACGGGGAACGAATCGGCGGGGATGGTGGCTATATTCTTCATTGTCTTCGTATCAACAATGGACAGGCAGTTGCTCGAGTTGCAAGCTGCCACAACATAGCGTCCGTTGGGCGTGATTTCAATCGTTCGGGTGCCAGAGCCGACCTTGCAATTCTCCCATCCATCAATGGTGGCTTTCTTGTTCTCCATCTGAGTGGCAGCCCGCATAAAGTCTTTCAACGGGATGCGTTGCACATAGCCAAACTTGTTGATGCTCAAATACAAATAACCACCGCGGATGACCAAATGGCGCAGATTTGTCATCATGCCATACACAGTGCCAAGATATTTGGCATTGGGCACGTCGATCACAGCGATACCGCCATTGCCGCCCATGCAACCCACCAAGAGATAACGGTTGTCCTTGGTAAATACCGTCCCACGCAAGCATAGTCCGCTGTTCACATCGCGGTCGACGGAATGGGTTAGGCTGAAATTCAGGGTCAGCTTCTTCCCCACCTCGATGCACGAAACATAATGCCAATTCTCAGGTGAGTCGCTCATAATATCAATGATGCCCACGGTGTTGTTGCCCCAATGCGTGATGGCAATAAACCTGTTGTCGGGCGAAACGGCAATCATCTTGGGCAGCGGACCTGTCTCCATCAGGCGAATGATGCTATCCGTCTCCGTGTCGATAATAGCCACAGCCGAAGGATCTTGGGCATTGATGTCATAGCTACGACGATAATAGGGAATCCACAGATAACGGCCTCCATGCGAAAAAGCACTCTCAACAGGCTTTCCAAAGAAATCATTGAGGTTTTTCTTATAATGCGTGAACTCAAATAAGCCCGAAGGCTTGCTCCACAAGGCCGAGTCAGCTTCCGAAAACCTATGCTGTATGACCTTCAGCTTATTGTTGCTGCCAGCCTCATAAACCACCGTCTTAGCGGCTTCCAAGGAATTGACGTAATACTTTGTCCCATTGGGATGGATGTTGACCGACTTGGGCGAACGGACATCCGTGTCCCACGTGTCTTTTTCGGCAGCAGAATACTGTTGCTTTTTTCCAACTAACGTAATGGTAAACGTACCATCTTCCGATGAGACGCTTTTACCAATGGAAGGATGCACAAACTGGGCTATTGCTCCAAAAGGAAAGGCAAAAGCCAACAGGACAAACAGGAAGAATTTGGTTTTCATACTAATTCTCGGGTAAAACTCTGCATGCAGTGATGTACCTCTGGGCATAATAGGCCTCCGTGGAAGTTGAAACGGTCACACCCAAATTCACGGTAGCATGAATAAATGTAAAGCTATGGTTGACTGGATCGTTGTTTACCACGATGGCCACATGGCCTATTTCCCTCGTGTTGCGACGGCCACCATAAAACACCAAATCGCCTCTTTTCAGCTCTTCAGGCCTATGGATTACGCGCCATCCTTGATGCAACTGGTCGGGGGCGTAATAGCTCAAGTTATAGCCAAAGCGGCTGAAAACGAAGTGGGTAAAGCCCGAGCAGTCAAACTTGTCAGGACCATGTCCGGCAGGTACATACGGAACGCGCATAAATCTCATGGCGTAGTCGATGATGCTGTCAGCCACCGTATGGTTCTTGCAGTATTTTGAAGGATCGGGCAGGTCATACCTGATGGAGTCCCATTGCGTCACAAACAAGCCGTCACAATAGTCAATAGCAGGCAGATCCTGCAACTTAGTATCGTCGCAATCGGCCCTATCATCGTTTCCACGAATCATTTGCGAAACCATGGTGCAACCACCAAGGAATACAAGCAAAATAAATACAAAGGGAAACGACATTTTATATACAAATGTCTTCTTTTCGTCTTTCATAGGGCTGCAAAAATAATAATTTTTACCTTTGCAACACGAAAAAAAGTGCATTTATGCCAATTAATTTTGACCAAATCGTCATCAAAGACGCCTCCGAAAACAACCTGAAGCACGTATCCGTCAATATTCCCAAGCGACAGATCACCGTGGTGACAGGCGTCTCAGGTTCGGGCAAGTCATCGTTGGTGCTCGATACCATCGCCGCCAAGTCACGCCGCGAGTTGAATGACACCTTCCCTTCCTTTACCCAGCAATATCTGCCCAAGTATGGTCGTCCCCACGTCGGTGACATCGAGAACCTCCCCATTGCTATCGTCATCGAACAAAGGAAGCCGGCTTCCAATTCACGTTCTACAGTTGGCACATACACTGACATTTACGCCTTGCTGCGCCTGTTGTTTTCACGCATAGGGCAGCCTTTCGTGGGCTATTCAGATGCCTTCTCGTTCAACCATCCATCAGGGAGTTGCCCGCGCTGTGCAGGATTAGGTGAAATCCGTGAATTAGATATTCACAAGCTCGTCGACTTCGACAAGTCGCTCAACGACGAGGACACCATCCACTACATCGCTTTCGGCAAAGGTGGCTGGCGATGGATCCGTTATGCCCACAGCGGCCTCTTCGACCTCGACAAGAAGATCAAAGACTACTCGCCCGAAGAACTCGATCTGTTTCTTAACTCGCCGCAAATCAAACTGAAAAACCCACCATCGAATTGGCCGAAGAGCGCCAAATACGAAGGTCTCATCCCACGCATGTACCGCAGCATCATCAACTCGGAAGAAGGCCTGCTCCACGCTGCTGTGCTTAATCCCATGCTGACCATGGGCACCTGTCCCGACTGCGGCGGCACCCGACTCAACGAGAAGATACGTTCTTGCCAAATCAAGGGCGTCAACATTGCGGAAGTCACTGCCATGAGCATCGCCGACTGCCGTCAATGGATGGAGACCATCGACAATCCTTTAGCCGAGGACATCAAGCATGCCACCATCGAGAGACTTGCCGCCTTGGAAGAAATCGGTCTCGGCTACCTCACCCTCGACCGCGCCATCGGCACGCTCTCGGGCGGTGAGGCACAACGCTGCAAGATCGCCAAATACATCAACTCGCCGCTTTCCGACGTGATGTACATCCTGGATGAGCCCAGCGTTGGCCTGCATAACCATGACATCCTGCTCATGCAGAAGTCGGTGCAGAAGTTGAAGAACCACGGCAACACCGTCATCCTCGTCGAGCACCACAAGGACATGATCAAAATCGCCGACCACATCATCGACATGGGTCCTGGTGCGGGCATGAAAGGCGGTGAAATCGTATTTGAGGGGAGCTACGAAGAGTTGCTTCATAGCCAAACCCTCACTGGCATTTCACTCAGCGCTACCAGTTCCATAAAGGAACAAATTCGTCAGCCAAAGTCTTTTTTCCACCTTGAAAACGCCACCTTGCATAACATCAATAACCTAACCGTGGATTTGCCATTGGGCGTGATGTGCGGCATCGCAGGCGTTGCCGGCTCAGGGAAGAGTTCACTGATGGAGTGCTTCCGCAAGGCTTATCCGCAGTCCGAAGAAATCGTTTACATCAGCCAGAAAAACATCGGCATCAGCCTGCGCTCCACCCCTGCCACCTATCTCGAAGTGGCCGACGACATACGCAAACTCTTCGCCAAAGTGAACAAGACCAAAGCCGACCTGTTCTCCTTCAACGGCAAAGGCGGCTGTCCCGTCTGCCAAGGCAAAGGCGTCATCGTCAGCGACATGGCCTTCATGGATGCCATCGAGACCACTTGTGAGGCCTGTGGTGGGCTACGTTACAACAAGGAAGTCTTATCTTATAAGGTCAACGGCATGAACATCGCCGAGGTGATGGACATGACCGCCAACAAAGCCTCTGAAATGTTTGCCGGCACCGTCATCGCCGAGAAGTTGGAGCCTTTGCGTAAGGTTGGCTTAGGCTACCTCCATTTGAACCAATCGCTCTCGACACTTTCGGGCGGTGAGCTACAGCGCATCAAATTGGCCTCCTACCTCCGCGACGAAGGCAAAATCTTCATTATGGACGAGCCTTCCGACGGCCTCCACCTCAACGACATCAAGCGTATCCTTGACCTCTTCGACACCATGGTCGAGGCAGGCAACACTATCTTCCTCATTGAGCACAATTTGGAAATGTTGAAGCAGTGCGACTATCTCATTGAACTCGGTCCCGGAGGCGGCGCCATGGGTGGCAAAGTCATCTTTAGGGGCACTCCTAAACAGATGTTAGAATGCAAAGATTCTGTTACTGCACCATACCTTTCAACGCATTAGCCGCGCAACTTTTTTCGCCATAGCGGAGACCATAGTATTTCAAAAAACTGTATTTTTGCATTTTTCAACATTTTGCAAACCTAATTCCATACTAATGAAACACATATTGAAACGCGGATTGTTGCTATTAGCCTTCATTATAGGGTTGGCTTTCAATCTTGCAGCGCAATCCACTCAGATGACCATCCATTTCAACGATGGCTCCGAACGCTCTTATTATATGTCGGAGAACGACCGCGTCTATTTTGAAGACAATGAGACACTTGTCGTCGAACTCGCTATCTACGGCAAAGATGTCCGTTCAGACCGTTTTAACCTTGCCGATATCCGCAAAATCACATGCCAGGAAACCGTCGACACCAATGAAAACCTTCTTCCGGACCTTTCCATTTTCCCCAATCCAGTGCATGATGCGCTGATGCTCCCCAACCTTAAAGGAACTATGCAGGCGCAATTATACACCCTTGACGGCAAACTCATAAAATCATTTGAAATTACTGAAGGCCAGATAGTTGACATATCTGATCTTCCAATTGGAATGTATCTGCTCAATGTGGATTCCAAAACCTTAAAACTGATGAAGCTATGAAAAAAAACTTCCTTATCCTCTTAGGACTGCTTATCAGCGTTGGAATCTACGCTCAGGACTACCACATCAACTTGCACAACAACGGATCGGTGATGTACGATAACAATGTGAACACCATCTATGACATCCGCTTCCAAGGTAGCCAACCCGCCAACATGCTCATCAATGGGCAAAACGGCACAATTACTTTCCCTGTTACCGCTTTCGACAGCATTACCTTCGCGAGAGAGGAACTACCCTCTGCAGGCGACACAGTTTACATTATTTATAATGGCTCGAGTGTAAATGTGGTCAACCCGTTCGCCAACAATGGCGTGACGGTGAGCGCCAACAACACCAACGTCACTGTGAACTCCACCGTTGCCAATGTGCCCTACGTAGTGTCAGGCAGCTCAAGTAATGGCTCGTTGACAATGTACAGCACATCTTCTTTCTATTTGGCGCTCAGCTCTTTATCGCTGACAAACACAAGCACAGCGGCCATTAATTTGGCTTCTAACGTCGGCGTAATCATGGCTTTGAGAGGAACTTCCACCCTCGCCGACGGTGCCAACAGCAGCCTCAATGCAGCACTCTACGCCGCAGGCAGCCTCAACGTAGGCGGCTTGGGCACTTTGTGTGTCACGGGCAATGCCAAACACGGCATAGCTGTGGAAGGCTCGATGTCGGTCAATTCAGGCACTATCCGAATCCTCGGCACCGACAGCGACGGCATCCACGGCAGCAGCAACCTGACATGGTACGGCGGTACGCTTGAAATTGTTTCAGCCGGTTCAGATGGCCTGGACATTTCAGGAACCGTCACCATCAACAACGGCGACCTGACCATCAACACGACGGCAGAAAGCCAAAGAAGCATAAAGGTAACCAATGCCTTTACCATGACAGGTGGTTCGCTAAGTTGCAACGTCACAGGCAATGACTGCAAGGGTATCAAAGGCGATGCCGACATCAATATCAGCGGCGGCACCATAGGTGTGCAAGTTTCTGGCACAGGCTCCCACGGCATCTCATCCGACACCGATGTTGTCATCGGTGGCACGGCTGACGTTACCGTTGTCTCCTCATCGCAAGACGGCAAATGCATCAAGAGCGACAGCACCGTCCACATCAATGGCGGGACTCTCAATCTCACACACTCCGGAGACATTTCAAAAGGCATTACTGCCACGGGTGATGTGACCATTGCAGGCGGTGACATCACTATCACCTCATCGGGAAGTACCATACTTGAAAACGTCAACAACCAAAACGTGCCTGCCTATTGCACTTCGATCAAGAGTGACGCCAATATCAACATCTCGGGCGGCACTTTCCATATCACCCTGCCCACCACTAACCACGGCGGCAAGGCCATCAGTGCCGACGGCAACCTGAACGTCAGCGGTGGCGACTTCACCATCAACACGCAAGGCAACGGCGCTTCCTACACTATCAGCGGCAATACTAAGGATGCCTACACTTCATCGTGCCTCAAATGCGACGGCAACATGCAAATCTTAGCTGGCAACCTCACCCTTAGCAGCTCGGGCACTGGAGGCAAAGGCATCAACGTAGGAGGCACTCTGGTCATTGGACAACAAGACGCAAACAATGACGACCTCACCCTCAACGTTACCACCAGCGGCGAGCGCATCACCATCACACAAGGTGGCGGCGGCCCATGGGGCGGTGGCGACTATGCCAACCCGAAAGGCGTCAAAGCCCAAGGCAACCTGACCATCAACAGTGGCAACATCACCGTGCATTGCACCCAGACGCAAAACGAAGGTGGCGAGTGCATCGAGAGCAAGGCCACACTGACCATCAATGGCGGTAATATCGAGGCCTACTCGGTGAAGGATGACGCCGTCAACGCGGCACAAAACCTCACCATCAACGGCGGCATCTATTATGCCCACAGCGATGCCAACGATGGCACTGACTCCAATGGCACCATGTTCCTCAACGGTGGCCTCAACATCTCCAACGGCGCCCGTTCACCCGAGGAAGGCTTCGACTGCGACAACAACCAGTTCAAGATCACAGGTAGCACCAGTATCGGCACGGGCGGAGGCACCAGCAATCCAAGCACGAATGTCTGCACCCAGCCCTCACTGAAGATCAACACACAGCAGGGCTACGCCATACAAATCCTCAAATCGGATGGCACGGTCATCTGCACCTACCAATGCCCCACATTCACGGGTGGTGGAGGTGGTTGGCCCGGTGGCGGCAACAACATGGTCATGCTCTTCACTGACCCGCAGCTGCAAACAGGACAATCGTACACTGTGAAATACAACGGCACCATCAGCGGCGGCACAAACTGGAACGGTTATTATACGGGCAATGTTACCTATACAGGCGGCAGCCAAACCACGGTCAATGTCAACGGCATGGTCACTACTGTGAGCGCAGGAGGTGGTGGATGGTAAACCCCGATATCATAACATACGTTGAGCAGGAGATTCTCCCTCGCTACGAGCATTTCGACGCTGCTCACCAACGCAACCATGCCGAAGAGGTTATAGAAAGGAGTTTGGCTTTTGCCGATTATTATGACGTGAATGAGGACATGGTCTATGCCATAGCCGCCTACCACGACACGGGTCTTTGCAAAGGCCGCGAAACGCATCATCTCGTCTCGGGACGCATCATCCGAAATGACATGAAACTACGCGAATGGTTCGATGAAACCCAAATCGAGACCATGGCACAAGCTGCCGAAGACCACCGAGCTTCTAGTGGCCACGAGCCGCGCAGCATCTATGGCAAAATCGTAGCTGAAGCCGACCGCCTCATCTCGCCAGAGAAGGTCATCCGACGCACCATACAATTCACGCAAGACCACTTCCCCGACTATGATAAGGAGCAACAATACCAGCGCTTTCGTGAGCATCTGTTGGAGAAGTATTCCGACACAGGCTACCTCCGTTTATGGATTCCCGAGTCGGACAACGCAGTGCGATTGGAGGAACTGAGAAAAATCATACGTGATGAGAGCCAAATGCGCCAAGCTTTTGAGCAACTATTTCCAGGTTAATCATCATCGAAACAATTTAATTTGTATTTTTGCGTCAAATTTAAACATCATCATTATGAAAAAAGCATTGTTTACCCTTATTATCCTTTGCATTGCCGGCCTAAGCATTGCACAAGAAGCCAATGAGACTGAATTTAAAGTTGCTGTTGGCGACACCATCGTTTGGACACCTTTTGAGAAATGCGACGCCATCGGCTATAACATCAAAGGACCAAAAGTCATCAATTTCAAGCCCATTCATTGGGGCGAGAAAATCCAAGTCATTGCCCAAAAAGTCGGTAACAGCAGCATCATCGCCACTTGTCAGGACAATGACACTGAAGCCGTGGCCAATTTCATCGTCTACGACCCGAACGAAGTTCCTGTCATCGTCGAGAAGCCAGTGAAACCCGCCACACAGACATTTACGGGCACTTATAAGTTCATCCCGCCCACCAACAATTACTTCATCACCATTAACGACATGGGCAGCGGATTCAACGAGACTTACATGAAGCACGGAGACGATGAAGCCTACAACGACGGCCAAGGTGTAGACCGTTTCTGGAATGTCAAGACCGGCAAGAACTGGTACTACCGTCCCGACGCCCAAGGCTGGACCGATGATGTCGACTGGGAATTTGAGGCTTTTGGCGAAAGCTTCCCCATCATCAACTCTTTCGCCAACGAGGTGAACAAAGACAATCTTTCCAACTACTTTGTCGGTACCGAAAAACTCACGGTCGGCGGCTCTAACAAACCCTTTGAAATCGACTGCTGGTATTTCTTCGTCGACTACGAGGACGGCACCGTCATCCAATACTGGGTCGACCCCACCAATGGTTGCACCTTAAAACGCCAAATCAACGCCGACCCTGCCAAAGTGGTCACCGTGTACGACCTCAAGTACAACCGTTTGTATTTCGGCCCCAGCTTCAAGAAAGGCTTACATGACACTACGAGATGAGTTGAGAGTTTAGAGTTTAGAGTTGTAGGGCTGTCACAGCGTGGCAGCCGATTATTCCAGGAATTTTTGAATTTTAAATCTTGAATTTTGAATTTTAAATCTTTAAATATTAAATCTTAAATCCAATCAAATGGAAAACATCGAATTAAAGAAAACCCCTTACAACCAGATCCATCACGACCTGGGCGCCAAAATGGCTGAATTTGCCGGTTACGACATGCCAATTCAATACACAGGCCTTGTCGAAGAGCACAACAACGTCCGCAACAACGTCGGCGTATTCGACGTGAGCCACATGGGCGAGTTCCGCGCCAAAGGTCCCATGGCTAAGCAGTTCATGCAATACTGCACGGTGAACGACGTAGCCGCTTTGAGCGACGGTAAGGTACAATACACCTGCCTGCCCAACGGCAAGGGAGGCATCGTGGACGACATGCTCGTCTATCGTATCGCTGACGACCACTATTTCATGGTACCCAACGCCGCCAACATTGACAAGGACTGGGCTTGGATGAGCCAGATTGCCGAGAAGTTTGGCATGACCCTCGGTGAAGACTTCAAGAACGAAAGCGAAGAATGGGCTCAATTGGCCGTGCAAGGACCCAATGCCTTGAAAGCCATGCAAAAGCTTACCAAAGCCAATGTGGTGGACATGGAATACTACACCTTCCAAATCATCAACTTCGCTGGCGTTGACAACATCATCTTCTCGACCACAGGTTACACTGGCTCTGGCGGTTGTGAAATCTACATCCCCGTCGCCCATGCCAAGGAAGTTTGGGACGCTGTCTTTGAGGCTGGCAAAGAGTTCGGCATCATGCCTGCTGGTTTGGGCTGCCGCGACACCCTCCGTCTCGAGAAAGGCTTCTGCCTCTACGGCCACGAAATCGACGACACCATCAGCCCCATCGAGGCTGGTCTTGGCTGGATTACCAAGTTCGTCGACGGTAACGACTTCCTCAACCGCGAAATCTTTGCCGCACAGAAAGCCAATGGCGTTAGCCAAAAGATCGTCGGCTTCGAGATGATTGACCGCGGCATTCCGCGTAACGGCTATGAGGTTTGCGATGCCGAAGGCAACTGCATCGGCATGGTACGCTCAGGTAGTCCGTCTCCTTCGACTGGCAAGAACATCGGTACCGCTTTGGTGAAGAAGGCTTTTAGTAAGAAGGACACTGAAATCTTCATCAAGATCCGCAACAAGCTCATCAAGGCCATCGTGGTGAAGATGCCGTTCCTGCCCTAATCATCTGAAATGTAACGAAAAAGTTTTCAGCCGTCCCTGAAAAACCGGGGACGGCTTGTTTTTTGGCAGGATTTTTGTAGTTTTGCAGCCTAAAAGGAAAGCAAAACAAAGTCTAATAATCTAAAAAACGTTATCAAAATGAAAAAGTTAAGTTTAATCTGCATGACCATCCTAGCCATCTCATTCATGGCTTCATGCCGCGGACCACAAGGTCCTGCGGGGCACGATGGCAACGCCAACGTGGCTTCATCAACTGTAACAATCTATTCAGAAGACTGGGAATGGTCGAACCAAGACTGCCAATGGAAGGTTGAAATTGACTATCCTGCCATAAATAATAATGTTTTCAACCATGGCGCCGTCCTTGTCTATATGGATGTAAGTGGCTCTTGGAACCAAGTACCGTTGACCTACTATTATCAAGACTGGGGCACAAACGAGAACGGCCAACAAGTACTCCTTAACTGCGAGGCATCCATAGAAGTAGCTACCCTAAACGACGGCGGCGTGAGACTATACTGGACAGAAAGTGATTTCTACGACGGGATGAGACCACAAACACACGACTTCAAGATTGTGGCCATTGAAGCTTCAGTTTTCGCAACCCGCAGCGATGTCAACTACAGCAGCTACGAGGCCGTGAAGACCGCATTCCAACTGGCTGAAGATTAAAGACAGCAAAAATAAAATGAATCATACAGGTAGAGACGGTGCATGCACCGTCTCTACTGTTTTATTGCATCACCAACGAGAACCACATAAAACCTACATAGCCCAAGGTCAGCAAGGCGCCTTCCCAACGGGAGATTTTACGGCCTTTGCCAGTAAAGACGAACAGCAGCATTAACGCGTTGGCGGCAAAGAGTATCAGCAGCTGTTTGTTCATCATCGGCTCAAATGGCAGTGGGGTGATGAGCGCACTGACTCCCAACACCATGAAAATATTCATGATATTTGACCCCAACACGTTTCCTATGGCAATGCCAGAGTTCTTCTTCAATGCAGCCACAAAGGAAGTGATGAGTTCGGGTAAGGATGTGGCAGTGGCCACAATGGTCAGGCCGATGGTGCTTTCGCTCATGCCCCAATTGCGGGCCAAAATCTGCGCATTGTTGGAGACAAGCTCACCGCCCAGCCACAATCCAGCGATACCAAAAACAAGCGACAGGATGGTCTTTCCCCAAGGCATGGCTTGTTGTGCATCCTCCCCTTCCTCCTGCGGGTCTTTTTTCATAAAGGTCAGTAGCAGATAGCCCAAACCCAACGCGAGAAGGACAAGGCCTTCTATCCAATTGATAGTGTGGGATTGTTCCGTAAAGAAATAGTTGGCCATCAAAGTGATGGCGAGGGTGGCCACGAAGCCCACTGGGATGTCACGACGAATGGAGATGCGACTCACGTCGATGGGCCATACGATGGCACTCACGCCCAAGATGAGCAAAATGTTCATCGTGTTGCTCCCAATTATGTTACCGATAGCCAGTCCTGGACTACCTTTGACACACGAGAACACGTTGACGATCATCTCAGGGAGTGAGGTGCCAAAGGCCACGATGGTCAGGCCGATGATGAGTGGCGAAAGTTTGGCACGGATGCCCACACTTGTAGCTCCGTTAACAAGCCAGTTGGCGCCTAAGATGAGGGCGACGAAGCCTGCGGCCAATAATAATAAAGGTACTAAAGATTCCATTCTGTTTTAATTCGGAATGCGGAATGTGGAATGCGGAAATCGAAGATTCGACGAAGTCAATGATGGAAAGCCCAACATCTTTTTTTTCATTCAGCATTCAGCATTCATAATTCCGCATTCAATTATTATAGTTTCTTGCTCCAAAAATCTTGCTGCCAACGCGCACAAAAGTCGCTCCTTCTTCAACGGCAATGAGATAGTCGTCCGACATGCCCATCGAAATCTCCTTGAACCATGACTGATCGGCAAAATAATCTTTCTTAAGGGTATCAAAGATGTCTTTCAAGTGTTTGAATTCCTTGCGGACTTCAACCTCATCGTCAGTAAAAGTGGCCATGCCCATCACGCCGCAGATGCGTATGTTTTGCATCTGTTTGTATGCTTCCGAATCAAGCAGTTGGCGGGCTTCATCCAAATCAAGGCCAAATTTTGTCTCTTCCATCGCGATGTGAAACTGCAACAGGCAATCAACCACACGTTCGTGCTTTTTGGCTTCCTTGTTGACCGCTTCAAGCAAGTTGGCAGAGTCGATGCTATGGATGAGCTTGACGAAGGGAATGATATATTTGATCTTATTTGTCTGCAAGTGACCTATGAAGTGCCATTGTATATCTTGCGGCAAGACTTCATGCTTGTCGCGCATCTCGAGGGCGTGGTTTTCGCCAAAGATGCGTTGTCCGGCATCGTAGGCTTCCTGTAAGTCACTAACGGGCTTGGTTTTGCTGACGGCCACCAAAGTCACCGAATCGGGTAGCGTCAACCTAATGCTTTCCAAGTTTTCCTTGATCATGATTAAACTGTTTTTGACGGTGCAAAAATACGCATTCCAAACAATTCAACAATTAAACATTCAAACAATTCAACAATAATTCTTACCTTTGCACGCAAATTTTGAAGAATTATGTTTGAAGGTTTAAGCGAAAAACTAGAACGTTCGTTCAAAGTCCTTAGAGGACAGGCATATATCACTGAGGTGAACATTGCCGACACAATGAAGGAGATCCGTCGCGCGTTACTTGACGCCGACGTCAGCTATAAAATTGCCAAGGATGTCACTAACAACATCAAGGAGAAGGCACTCGGCCAAGAGATCCTCACTTCGGTGAAGCCAGGCGACATGATGGTTAAGATCGTACACGATGAGTTGGCCGAACTGATGGGTGGCGATGCCGTCGACATCAATCTGAAAGGTCAGCCGAGCATCATCCTGATTGCGGGTCTTCAAGGTTCTGGTAAAACCACTTTCTCTGCCAAATTGGCAAGCTATCTGAAACGCAAACGTAGCAAGCAAGTCTTGTTGGTGGCTGGCGACGTATACCGTCCCGCAGCCATCGAGCAGTTGAAAGTGCTGGGACAACAGGTTGAAGTTGAGGTATATAGCGAAGAAGGCAACAAGAACCCCGTTCAGATTGCACAAAACGCTATCAACCACGCCAAGAGCCAAGGCAAGAACGTGGTCATCATCGATACTGCCGGTCGTCTGGCCGTCGATGAGGAGATGATGAACGAAATCGCAAACATCAAGGAAGCCGTGAATCCGCATGAAACCTTGTTTGTGGTGGATGCCATGACAGGTCAGGATGCCGTGAACACGGCCAAAGCTTTCAATGACCGCTTGGACTTTGACGGTGTGGTGCTGACCAAGTTGGACGGCGACACCCGCGGCGGTGCTGCCCTCACCATCCGCACAGTGGTGGAGAAGCCCATCAAGTTCGTCGGTATCGGTGAGAAAATGGATGCCTTGGATGTGTTCCACCCCAAGCGCATGGCCGACCGTATCCTCGGCATGGGCGACATCGTCTCTCTCGTGGAGCGCGCCCAAGAGCAGTTCGACGAAGAGGAAGCTCGTAAGTTACAGAAGAAACTCGCCAAAAACGAGTTCAACTATAACGACTTCCTGAAGCAGATCCAGCAAATCAAGAAGATGGGCAACCTGAAGGACCTTGCCAGCATGATTCCTGGCATGGACAAAGCCTTGAAGGGTGAGGAAATCGATGACGATGCCTTCAAGAGTATCGAGGCCATCATCTATTCGATGACTCCCGCCGAACGTGAGAATCCAAAATTGCTCAACGGCACGCGCCGCAAACGTATCGCCGATGGCAGTGGCACGAGCATCGTGGAAGTGAACCGACTCGTGAAGCAGTTCGAGGAAACCTCGAAGATGATGCGCATGATGACCACCGGCGGTGGCAAAAAAATGATGCGCATGGCCAACGCAATGAGAAGAAGATAAACACCAACATTATGGATAACAAGATTATTGACGGAAAACTGATTTCCGAACAGATTAAAAAAGAGATTGCGGCGGAAGTAGCTAACATGATTGACCATGGTATCACCGCTCCGCATCTAGCTGCAGTCATCGTGGGCGAAGACGGCGCCAGCAAGACATACGTAGCATCAAAGGAGAAAGCCTGCCACTCAGTGGGTATGACCTCCTCGGTGTATCGTCTGCCCGAAACCACCACCGAGAAAGAAATGCTCGACATGGTGGAGTTCCTCAACAACGACCCCGAAATTGACGGTTACATCATCCAATTGCCCTTGCCGAAACATATCGACGAGAACAAGGTCATCAACGCTATCAACCCGAAAAAGGACGTGGATGGCTTCACGAGCATCAACGCTGGTCGCATGCAACTAGGACATCCTTGTTATATCCCCGCCACGCCCAATGGCATCATGGAACTCATCAAACGTTCTGGCATTGAGACCGTTGGCAAAAACGTCGTCGTATTAGGCCGTTCCAACATCGTTGGTACACCCATGGCCATCCTCATGTCGCGCAAGGGCATCGACGCCACCGTCACCTTGTGCCACAGCCGCACGAAGAACCTGCCCGACATCTGCCGTCAGGCCGACATCCTTGTGGCCGCCATCGGCAAACAGGGCTTCGTGACCGCCGACATGGTGAAACCCGGTGCCGTTGTCATCGATGTGGGCATCCACCGCATTGATGACTCGACCAGTCCGAAGGGATACAAGATTATGGGCGATGTGGATTATGACGAAGTCTACAAGGTAGCTTCCAAAATCACGCCCGTCCCTGGTGGCGTAGGTCCCATGACTATCGTTTCGTTATTGCAAAACACACTGAAAGCCGCCAAAGGCGAAGTGTATCCAAAATAAAGTTTTTCATGGTTTTTAATGGGAACGGGATTGCCTTTTCGTGGCAACCCCGTTTTTTGTGGCCTATATTCCAACAAAAATGTTTAGTTTTGCAAATTAATAACTCATCCTCATGAATAAAGGACTGTTCCTCACCTTGATAATACTAGCATTCCTTCCTTGGGCAAAAGCCCAGGAAAAAGGCTTGGCAAGCCTCTCCCCTGTCTACCTCCCGCAACTCAAAGCCGAGCTACCCAAGGAAGTGAGCGAAACATCGGGGCTTTTTTTCCACAACGGTCGCCTTTGGACCCATAATGACAGCGGTGGCAAGCCCATCTTATTCGCACTCGACACCACCAACTTCCAAGTCGTCCAAAAAGTCACATTATCCAATGTAAAAAACAAGGACTGGGAAGATGTTTGCACTGATGGCGAGACGGTCTTTGTCGGTGACTTTGGCAACAACAAAGGCAACCGGAAGGATTTGAGGGTCTATACTTTCCCCTTGTCAACCATTCCTGCCGAAGGTGATACTTCCATTCAGGCCGATTCAATTCGTTTCAGTTTCGCCGACCAGACGAACTTTGAGAAAAGGAAACAGGCACATGACTTCGATTGCGAAGCCATATTTGCCACCAAGAATTATCTTTACCTCCTAAGCAAAGGTTGGGAAACCGGTACAACGCGGTTGTATCGACTCTCAAAAAACGGGAGAGAACAAGTGGCAGAGGTGGTCAACGGCTTCGACTCACAAGGTCTGATTACAGGTGCCGACTATGACTATGAAAACCGAATCTTAGTCCTAGTGGGCTATGTCAAGAGCATTTGGAAACCTTTCATGTATATCATCTTCGATTTTGATGAAGCAGGAGTAAATCTACCGAACCATCGCTTTGAGATGCCACAATTGGCAGGAGCCCAGATTGAAGGTATCTGCTTCTTCGATTACGGACGATGCTTCGTCACAGCTGAGGCATCCCCCACCATGACTGCAAGTGCATGGGTGGTAGACTACCGCAAATGGATTGAGAAAGAACTGAAAAACAAGAAAAAATGAAACGTTTTGTAACCATACTACTGTTTTTCACTTTGGCTTCCACGGCATTAGCCCAACATCCCAAAAAGGCAATGAAAGCATATAATACTGCAGAAGAGGCTTTTATGAAACGCGACTACAAGAAAGCACATCAGCAAGCTTTGAAAGCGATTCTCGAAGACCCAAACTATGCTGAAGCATGGCTTCTTGAGGGCGAAATCGGAATGGAAACCCAAGATTTTGATCTAGCCATGCTGGGCTATGAGAAGGCATTGGCTTCCGATTCCATGACCTTCCCTCCTGCAGCCATCACTTTGGCCAGACTATACGACAAGCAAGGTTCTTACAAAAGAGAAATCGCGCTGCTTCGTTGGTATAAATCGAAAGGATTTCCACAAGCGGCCAACAATGCCACCGTGGCCGAGATGCTTGAATTGGCCTCCTTCCGCGACTATGCCCTCACCCATCCTGTTGAATTCACGCCAGAGAACCTAGGAGAAACTGTCAACACCAACGGCGACGAGTACGTGAACATGCTTTCGTTTGACGACAAACAGCTTTTGTTTACTCGAAAAATGCCCATGGAAAACGGCTACCAAAAAGAATACCTATTCGTTTCGCAATGGGATGGCGAACAATGGTCCGAGCCTCAACAGCTTGCCTTTGCCGATTTCCCGCAGGATGTTGACCCCGGTGCAGCGTTCATTTCCGCTGACGGCAAAAAGCTTTACCTTACTGGTTGCGGCTGGACACGCGACAGCAGCTGCGACCTCTATATATCGGAATGGGACAAAGGCCAATGGTCCATGCCGCACCGTTTGTCGGAAGGCATCAACACGAGGAGTTGGGAGTCGCAGCCTTGCGTGAGCAGCGATGGCAAGGAACTCTATTTCGTGTCACGCCGAAACGGCAATGCTGACATCTATTGCGCCAAGCGTAACACAGACGGTTCTTGGGGTGAGCCACAAAATGTGGGCGAGCCTATCAATACTAAAGGCACAGAGATGGCTCCCTTCCTGCATCCTGATGGCCGCACGCTCTATTTCTCGTCGGACAAGCACATCGGCATGGGCGGTTTCGACCTTTTCATGAGCCGCCGTGTTGACGACGGACAATGGCAGGAACCTGTCAACCTCGGTTTCCCTATCAACACAAGCGGTGACGAGATCAACTTTTTCGTGGCAACAGATGGCAAAACGGCATTCATCTCCTCGCAACGTGAGGGAGGCCATGGCGGATACGACATATACACTTTCGAGTTGCCCGAAGAAATTCGTCCTGACTCAGCCAACTATCTCGCCTCTGTCGATGTGGTAGAGCTTACACCTGGCGATGCCTTAGTGTTACAAAACATACAATTTGAATTCAACAGTGCCGCCTTGACTGCCGACTCAGAGTCGGGCATACAGGTATTGACAGCCTTCCTCAAGCGCAATCCCGACTTGAAGGTGGAGCTTGCCGGACATACCGACAATGTAGGCAATGACAACTACAACTTAAAACTTTCTTCTGACCGAGCCGAATCAGTCAGGAAAGCCTTGATCGCCAATGGCATCGAAGAAACACGGTTGACAGCAAAAGGCTATGGCGCCACAAAACCCATAGTTGCCAACGACACTGAAGAGCATCGCGCCTTGAACCGCAGAACAGAAATGATTATAATCAATTGAATATGAAAAAGATAATATTACCCTTGTTTACATTGGCCATGATCATGTCGGCCTGCGTAAAGACACCCGAACCCATCCGTTTCTCGATATTGGGCGACAGCTATTCTTCATACGAGGGCTATGTGCATCCCGACTCGAACGATGTTTATCCCTACCATAATATTGGCCTGACCGGCGTTGAACAGATGTGGTGGGCTCAAGTGGCAGATTCTACTGGCTGGATTCTTGAAAGAAACAACTCATTTTCAGGTGCTTTGATGTGCAATTACGACTATGTGGACTATTATGGGCAATACTCTTTCATTCATCGTATGGACGATTTAGGCCATCCCGATGTGATTTTCATCTTCGGTGCCACCAATGATGCCTGCGCCCATGACGATGATGGGCCCATTGTGTCTCTAGGCGATTACATCTATTCGGATTGGTCCGAGGAACAGCTCTGCGACTTCCGTCCGGCATTAGCCTATCTTTTCGATCATCTAAAGGCACGCTATCCCAAAGCCAAATTGTATTTCCTGCTCGACATGAACCTCGGCACTGGCGGGGTGACTGAAGCACGACGCGCCGAGTTCCTTTCATCGATTCACCGTATAACCCATCATTATGATGTAGATTGCATCGACCTGACTGGCATCCACAAAAGTCAATGGCATCCCAATGCAGAAGGGCACAAAGACATCGCCAATCAAGTGTTGGACTATATTACTATTGAGCCAGTTTAATGCCTGAAACGGTATCGCACCGTCAACTCTTCATCGCTCGGTGTAGGAACATCCCAATACGGTTTTTCTGTCGTCGAGTCTGTCGATTCATCGGACACTGAGCCCGTCGAAGCATCATCCTCTCCATCTTCTTCATCCTCTTCATCCCAATGGTACACCTCTTTCTGTGGCCCTTCCTTGCGTAGGAAGAAAGCCAACAACACGCCTATGATAGCACCGCTGAGGTGGCCCTCCCATGAAATGTTTTGTGGTATAGCCAACGAGGGAATCATACCCCAAATGAAGCTACCATATAGGAAAACCATGATAAGCGATACGACAATGAGCAAACGGTTGCCTCGGATGAAACCGCTCGTGATAAGGAAGAGGTTAAGGCCATAGACGAGCGCACTCGCACCTATGTGGGTTGAATCGGGGCTGCCGATGCACCAGGTAATCAAGCCACTCGCGAGATAGGTGATGAGCAAGACACGGTTGGCGAGTGTGGGATAACAATAGTACAAGGCCGTCCCCAACACAAGAATGGGAACGGAATTGGAAAGCAAGTGTTCCCAATTGGCGTGCAGAAACGGTAAGGTAAAGATGCCAACCATTCCATGCAAGGAATGTGGCGTGACACCCCAACGACCTAGGTTGACGCCACACGACACCTCGACAATCTTCACCACCCACATCAATGCCACAATGAGCAGTGGGATGATGAGACTGCCCAGAAACTTCCGTCTTTCCGCTTTGTTATCCATGATGTTGAGGTCGTTCAAGAATCATTCCGCGGGCAAAGGTCGGAAATTTTGGCAGATTTTGTATTTTTGCGGCATGAAAAACAGAGGTTTCATCGTTCATTTGGCGGGCGTCATAGCCATGGTTTTCTGGGGAATGTCGTTTGTTTGGTCGACTCAAGTCTACCAAAACCTCAACCCCACAGCGACCATCTTTCTGCGGCTTGTTATCGCCACCGTTTTCCTAACGACAATTTTGTTCGTCTTCCGCCTCAATGAGAAGATCCAGAAGAAGCATCTCGGGCTGTTTGCCATAGCAGCCATGTTCGAGCCTTTCCTTTACTTCATTTTCGAGGGCTATGGACTGAAGAACTCCTCCCCCGTGATTGGTGCAGGCATCATTGCCTTGATTCCTTTAGTCACCCCCATCGCGGCACGTATCTTCCTCAAAGAACGGCTCACTCCAATGAACATCTTAGGCTTCATCATCTCCTTCGCCGGCGTCATCGTTATGCTGCTCAACAAGAACCTTGAGCTCACGGCCTCGCCTAAGGGTATCCTCTTCCTCTGCGGGTCGGTGATTGTGGCCGTAGGCTATTCCATTGCTTTGATTCGTCTCACAAAACTATATAAGCCATTGACCATCACATGGATGCAGAACATCGTCGGAATGATCTACTTCATCCCCATGGTCTTCATCATGGAGCGTTTCGAGCCTTCAAACTTTGCCAATGTGAGCACCTACATCGTTCCGTTGGTCTGTTTGGGTATCTTCTGCAGTGCTGGTGCCTACGCCCTATGGGCTTTTGCTTTCAGCAAGCTGGGTGCCTCAAAAGCCAATGTTTACTCCAACCTCATTCCAGTATTCACGGCCATCTTCAGTTATCTTCTCGCCATCGAAGAAATGACGGCATTCAAAATCATAGGCATCTTGGTGGTGGTGGTGGGATTGGTGTTGTCGCAGATGAGGACGAGAGACAAGGGACAGAGGACAGAAGACGGAGGACGGAGGACGGAAAATCGATAATTAACAACTAATATATAAACAACATGCGTCCATTTGAGGAATTAAGAATTTGGCAAGATGCGCAAGAGATTGCTTTGGCAGTTTACGCTTTGCTAAATGATAATAAGGATTATGGCTTCCGTGACCAAATACAACGTGCTGCCATTTCCATTTCAAATAACATTGCCGAAGGCTGTGGATACAACTCAGACAGAACGATGATTCGTTATTTGAAAATTTCTCGTGGTAGTTGCAATGAGGTAAGGAATATGCTTTATCTTTGCCCGAAACTCAACTACTGTCCTGAAGAGACAGCTAGGGAATTAAACAAAAGATGCAAATCACTATCTAATGCTATTGGCGCCTTTATCTCCTATCTCGAAAACGACAAGAGACAACAGACTGGTCCCAAGTCCTAAGTCCCTAAATCCTAAGTCCTAAGTCCCAAGTCCTAAGTCCCAAGTCCATGATTACCAGTAAAACCAACCCCAAGATAAAGAACCTCGTCAAGCTGCAAAAGGCAGCCGAGCGTCGCGAACAAAATCGCATCCTTATAGAGGGTCAGCGTGAGATTGAACGAGCTCAAGCCTGTGGCTTTGAGATTGAGCAGCTTTATGTCTGCGAGTCACTGCTACGAGAACCCGTCAAGGTCAATGCCGCTTTCATCGAAACCGTGACGGAAGAGGTCTTTGACAAGATCGCCTATCGTGAAGGCAGTGACGGGCTATTGGCCGTAGCCATACCCAAATACAAGAGTCTCAACGAGTTCAAGCCGAGAAAGGATGCTTTGATTATCGTTCTGGAAACCGTGGAAAAACCAGGCAATCTCGGTGCCGTGATGCGTACCGCTGATGCAGCGGGCGTTGATGCCGTCATCGTGGCCGACCCTGCCACCGACCTCTTCAACCCCAACGCCATCCGGGCCAGCATCGGTTGTATCTTCAGCGTGCCTGTCTATGCCTGCTCTACCGAAGAATGCATCAGCTGGCTGAAAAAGAACGGCATCACCATCTACTGCACCTACCTCAAGGCCTCCATCGACTATCTTGACGCCGACTTCACCAAAGCCACCGCCCTCGTCATGGGCACTGAGGCTACTGGTATCTCCAATGCTTGGGTTGAGGCTGCCGACCAGAATATCATCATCCCAATGAACGGCATCGCCGACTCGCTCAATGTGTCGGTCACCACCGCCATCGTCACCTTTGAGGCCATCCGCCAAAGGAGAAAGTCATGAAAAAGGACTATCTACTGCTACATCTTTCCGTCTTCATCGCGGGCTTCACGGGTGTGTTGGGCCGACTCATCACCTTGGATTCGGCCATTTTGGTATGGTGGCGCATGGCTGCTGCGGCGGCGTTGATGTTCCTGTATTTGCGTTTTACAGAGACGCACGGCCGTGCGTCTCTACAACGGTACAAATTCAGGGACATCCTGCAGATGGGCGGCGTGGGTATGTTGTTGTGCCTGCATTGGGTCTTTTTCTATGCCTCTATCAAGGCATCCAATGTCAGCATCGGCGTGGTGTGTTTCTCTTTGGTAGGGTTTTTCACTGCCTTGTTCGAGCCCATCATTAACAAGCATAAATTCTCAGGTCGTGAATTTCTGTTTAGCCTGCTCACCATCCTAGGCATTTACCTTATCTTCCAATTCGATTCGCGCTATCGGTTGGGTATTGCCTTGGGCGTGATCTCCTCGGCACTTTATGCCTTGTTTGCCATTGCCAACCAGCGCGTTGGCAAACACTACGAAGCCAAAAACATGTTGCTGTGGGAGATGGTCGGTGGCCTCATCGGCTTGACCTGCCTAATACCTTTATATAATATGTTCATTCCCGTCGGGCGAATCTATCCCGTCGGCATGGACTATCCTTATCTCGCCTTCATGGTGGTTGTGTGCACCATCGGACTCTGCTTGCTGCAAATCATTGTATTACAAAAGATTCCAGCTTTTACCGTCAACTTAACCTATAATTTGGAGCCAGTATATAGCATCATTCTCTCCATGTTCATCTTCAGCGAATACAAGGAGTTGAATTTCTCCTTCTGCATCGGTATTGCGCTGATTATCATCTCAGTGGTGCTACAGACTTGGAGCGAGATAAAGAAGCGGAAAGTCAAAGCTTAACCTTCACGAACACCGGATAATGGTCCGAAGGATTGTGCCGGATATAAGTGTCAAATGAAATCTGTTGCGGTGCATCGTTGGCCTTCAGGTTGTCATCGGGGTCATCATCAGGTGTCCAATAACTGTTGGTGAAAACGCCGTATGCCTCCACCGTCATATTTGGGGAGACAAACACGTGGTCGATGCGACTGGTAGTAAAATAATTGGTTTTGAATGCGTTAAACGTGCCGTTCTCAGCAAAGCGGATGCGAGCAGCATCGTAGGAGTCCTTGAGCAGCCCCGATTCCGTAAAGATGGTATAGATTTCATCGTTTTGGTCCACGTTGAAGTCGCCGGTGATGAACACAGGAGCACCTTGGGCTATCTCACGAACCTTGGCGACCACCAATTTGGCCGCCTCACGACGTGCCACCACGCCCACATGGTCCATGTGGAGATTGAAGAAATAAAACACTTTTGTATCTTTTCTGCGGTTGAACAAACCGTGGCGTCGTTCCTGATCTTTCATTGCAAATTTGCCCCAAGTACAAATGCGGATGCAGACCGCGTCCCATCCCAAACCTGGCTTGTCGGGCGTCTCGCTGAGCCAGAAGTCACCATGGTCGAGGAGTTGGAGTTTATCCTTTTTATAAAAGATGGCCTCATGTTCGCCACCGTGCTGACCATCGTCACGACCAATGCCAATATAATCATAGCCATCCAAAGCCTTCTTCATATCTTGGAGTTGGACATATAGCACTTCCTGCGTTCCGAATATCTCAGGCGCCATGAAATTCACCTGATCGCAGATGACCTGGCAACGCTTTTGCCAAATTTCACCTTGAACGCTATCGTTCCAATTCTTGTAACGGATATTGTAGGAACCGACCAACATATCTTGGGCGGAAAGTTGTAGGGATGCCACTATGATGAGGGCAAAGAAGAGGAGTTTTTTCATAGAAAAAGGTTTTATTGGGGCAAAAGTAGAAAAATTCCTTATTCCTCCTTACTTTTTGCCAACTTATTATACCAACTCCCAAACACAAACATCTCCTCGACGAAAGCAAATCCAAAACTCTCATAATAATGTTGCAAACGCGGTTTGTCTTTGTCGACAAGCAATGTAACCTTTTGAAAACCGTTGCGCAAGGCATAATCCATGCGGTCACGCATCAGCATCTTTCCTATGCCAAGGCCTCTGTAGTCAGATAAGACAGCCATACTATCCAAATAGAACTCACCTGGACCCGTTTCCATAGCATTGCGACTCAAATCCATACCTGATGTTTGTTGCACGAGGCCGAAGGTCTTGGCGCGCAATGCAGCATAACGAGCTCCGTCGTATGCCACCAAGGCGCCCACCCTATTTCCATCGACCTCGGCTATGCGTGTATTGCAGTAACTATATAAGGTATCATCCATGCGGCAAATACCAACCAAATGATCATAGATGGCCCGCTGCTCATCTGGAAGGACCGCATCGATGTCAAGCATATCGATGCCCGCCAATACCACACGCGCAATGAAAGGGGCGTCATCCAATTTGGCATCACGAATGTATATCTTTTTTTCCATAAAAAAATCGGAGACGCATTCAATGCGTCTCTACAACGATTAACGTATTTTATTTCTCTGATAATGAGGTGTTACAACGATAACAAAAAAGATGAGCGAGACCAGCACCGAGGCCGAAGCCACCAAATAAGCCGCCGAAAATGAGAAATGCTCCGCCAACATACCGCCCGAGAAGATGCCGATGCCGAGACCCAAATCCCATGTAGTGAGATAGGTGGAGGTAGCCGTTCCACGTTGGGCGTTGGTGCCGAGATTGATGAACAAGGCGTTGAATGATGGGAAAGCCGCACCGAAGCCTAAACCGCAGCACAAGGCTATCAACAAGAAAGCCACAGCAGTATAATCCGTGCCCAAGGCATTGCAATGATGGCACATCCCCAATCCGAACATAGCCAGCACGACAATTCCCAAACCCAAAGCGATGGTCTGCGTCACCTTGCCTTTATCGACCATCTTGCCTGCAAAAAGCCGTGAAGCAATCAGCCCGACGGCATACACCGTGAAGAACAAGCCGCTACTAATCGTCAGGCCCATCTCCTTGGCATAGAGCGCTATATAGTTGGAAATCTGTCCGTAGGCGAAAGCCAACAAGGTGAATGAGATACCCGCCAACAGGCCTTTCAACAAGATGAAACGGTCAAGGGAAATGGGAGGACGCTTGACGGGCGGCCTTACCTTTGTCTGAATCCTTGAGGCGAACAAAGCCGCCAACAGGCTGCAACCCATGCATCCCATAAAGATAGCGTTGAAGCTGAAATGCTCGTAGACGAACAGACCCGTCATCGGACCGACTGCCATGGCGATGTTGTTGGCCACACCGTAATAGCCGATGCCCTCTCCCCTATGCTCCGAGGGCACCACATCGATAACCAAGGTGTTGCCGCCCACCGAAGTCAAACCGAAAGCCAAGCCATGAACAATACGTACTATTATTAATATAGTGATGGTAGCCGCAAAAAGATAACCCACAAACACGGCCGTGAAGATGGACAATGCTAACAGATACAACGGCTTGCGCTTGAAGGTGTCCATCATATAGCCAGAGAAAGGTCGCACCACCAAGGTGGCCAGCGTGTAACACGAAATCACCGTACCGATGACCGCATTGCCCGCTTGGTATTTCTCCATAATAAAGAAAGGCAAGACGGGGAGCAGCAGATAGAACGAAAAGAAAAACAGAAAATTAGCTGCGCAAAGGCAGAGGTAATTCTTATTGAATAGTTTTTCTTCCATGATTTCGGCTCGTTTTGGGGCCGCAAAAGTACGGAATTAAACCCATAAACGAGCCGAAACTATATGGAAAATCTATCGATTCCTTAGAAAGCGAAGTACATGTCCCAACGAAGGCGGCTCCTTTCAAATTGACTGTTCACGATAACACCAGTCTTATAATACCAGGAATAAGAAATATCCATACCAAATATACCGAACTTCATACCCAAACCCTCGGTCAGGCAATCCACGCGACCTTTCAAGTCTGGCACATGGTAATAACCCGTCCTGACGAAGAAATGATCGGCTAGATTGTATTCAATACCGATTCCTGTATTCACTTCACAAAGTTCCTCGTAAAACGAGCCGATGCGCTCATAATCTCCTGTGACATAATTCATAGTATAGCCAGGAGCGTCGAAGAAGGATTGGAACATACCTCGGAACACCGAGACATTATTGTCCATTCCATACAAAATCTGATAGGAACCATCGTCATTGTACATGTAATTCCCATAATCATCCCTTGCAACGATAGGAGGCGTAGGCACCATCAATTTGTTAAATTCCAGATTCACGGCAAGGGTGTTCTTGGGATGGAAGTTGAACTTGAAGCACGAGCCAAGTCGCAGCGTTGTTGGGATGAAATCCTTACGACC
Organism: uncultured Bacteroidia bacterium; assembly: GCA_902794155.1. GTDB lineage: Bacteria > Bacteroidota > Bacteroidia > Bacteroidales > F082 > Limimorpha. Next base: position 1,540 of record CADBGN010000023.1, on the reverse strand, counting down.
CTCGGCATAACTATATGACATCTTCGTGCCAATGTTGGTAATGGCGGCACCCAATGACATGTCAACCAAATTGCCCAACGGGCGTTTGTAATAGGCAGAAACATCACCCGCAACCGAACTGGATTTGGCGTTATATCCTGGCATATTTGTATTCAGAGTGCAATGGATAAAACGCCCTGCAACACCTGCAGACAAATAATCGCCAAAACGATAGGAACAGGCAACATCCACTGCAAATTCCTGCGGCCTATAGTATCCAAGAGATTGGTGATATGCGTCATATAACTCTATATCGCCACAACGATGATATCGTGCCGTGGCAGCAATGACCGAGTTGCCAATTCTCTGAGCGAAAGCGTCATACAACAAGTATTGATTCGGGAAAGTGGTATACGCATTGAATCCAGAAGCTATCATGGTATGGTCGTTCGACATGAAGGCATATTTGGCTGGATTGTAAAACATGCTGAAAGCATCAGGGCTGGTGGCAACACCACTAAAGCCCAGCGAGGCTCCACGAGCATCAGGGATATTCGATAGGAAAGGCACAGCAGTCGTAATGTAGTTGGCTTGCAAGGTTTGTGCATAGGATGACAATGAGGTTCCCAAGAGAAGCAACGCAGCGAAAAGAATTCTTCTTGTTTTCATAACAAATTGATTTTAAGATGATTATTACTATTCATACAAGGATGCAAACTATTAGACACAAAAGAAGCGTGGAACTGTAGGCCACTCAGAAATTGGAGGTTGTAGGATACCTAAAGCAACTTTGTGGTATAGCAGTCCACGCATAACAAGCGTGGAAGCCGCTATGATTACTCGTTGCTTTTTGAAAACTCCTACATTCCCAAATTTCAAGATAAGCATAACGCTTCAATAAAATAATTTGTCGACCTGGCGAACCAAATCATTTGCAAAGATAAACATTATCATTAAATGCAAACCATATAATTGGTTATTTCATCAAAAAGACACCAAAAAACAGTAATTTCGGAAATTTTGTCAGAATTATTTGCACAAAATAACCTAAAATCGGAAATTTTGTCATTAAAAATGGGCATTTTGGCCCATTTTTAGCCTTGGCAAAGAATTTGACTAGATGGAGTCGTCCGAACGAAAGGAAAGGGATGAAGAAAAGAAAGATGGTTATTCTGGATTGCTTCGTTCCTCGCAATGACGCGAAGCGACAAACAATTAAACGATTAAACAATTAAACAAACAACTAAAATAGGAGATCAAAACCATGTTAGTAACTAGAAGAAACCAAGACTTTATGCCTACACTGTTCAACGAACTGATGAACTGGAACGACACAACTTATTCAACCCCTCGCATGAACATCATGGAGACGAAAGACAACTACAAACTCGAACTCTGCATCCCTGGTCTCACCAAGGAAGATGTCAAGTTGAGCATCGACGCTGAAGGCAACCTCGTCGTTGAGATGGTCAAAGAGAACAAGAGCGAGAAGAAAGAGAACAAGGAAGAGATGCGCTACCTGCGTCATGAGTTCTCGGTCGAACACTTCCGCCAGACGGTG
>CADBGN010000022.1 GCA_902794155.1 uncultured Bacteroidia bacterium | reverse complement strand
GCCGATCTGCACGCCCGCCTGGGCGGCTTCGATGATCTCGTCGGCATATTCACCCAGACGCACCGGGTCGATGCCGTATTGCTGGCTGCCCATCAGGGCCTCGCCGCTGAGTTTCAGGAGTACTCTGTTGTATTTCATATTCAAGAATTTAGCGTTTGATTTTTATAACTTGGCTGTTAGCTTTTAGCCATTAGCAGGGTAGCTTGAGTGCTAACAGCTAATGGCTAATAGCTAACTGCCGATAACGATTTACTCCACCGCTTCCATGCGTCCGTGGCAGTTCTTGTATTTCTTGCCGCTACCGCAGGGGCAGGGGTCGTTGCGGCCCACTTTCTTCTCCACGCGGATGGGCTGGGTGATCTGCTTCTGCTGCGTGTCGCTGTGCGACTGCGCCAGCAGGTCTTGACGCTGCTCGCGGATCTTCGACTTGTCGATGCCTTGCGGACCGCGCGACTCACGCACGGTGTTCGGGTCTTGTGTCGGGATGTCGGCACGCATCAGGAAGGAGATGACGTCCTCGTTGATGTTCTCCAACATGGCCTTGAACAAGTTGAACGACTCGAGTTTGTAGATGACCAACGGGTCTTTCTGCTCGTAAGAGGCGTTCTGCACCGATTCCTTCAGGTCGTCGAGTTCGCGGAGGTGTTCCTTCCAAGCGTTGTCGATGAGGCCGAGGGTGATGCTCTTCTCGATGCAGAGGTTCACCTCGCGGGCGCCGTTTTCGACAGCCTTCTTCAGGTTGACGATGACGTTCATGCCGCGCTTACCGTCGGTGATCGGGATGGCGATGTTCTCGAAGTGGTGTTGGTTCTCGTACACGTTCTTGATGACGGGCAAGGTCTTCTCACCGATGATACGGGCCTTCTCGCGATAGTGCTCAAGGGCGGCGTCGAAGAGTTTTTCGGCCAGTTCGTTGGTCTTGCCTCTGTCGAACTCTTCTTCGCTGAAGGGCGGCTCGATACCCATGGTGGAAAGCAACTCCATCTTGAGACCTTCGTAGTCTTTCGAATCTTGGTATTCGTCGATGAGCTTCTCGCCAAAGTCGTACATCATGTTGTTGAGGTCGATGGAGAGACGCTCGCCAAACAAGGCGTGACGGCGCTTCTTGTAGATGACTTCGCGCTGGGCGTTCATCACGTCGTCGTATTCGAGCAAGTGCTTACGCACGCCGAAGTGGTTCTCTTCGACCTTCTTCTGTGCCTTCTCGATTTGCTTGGTGATCATCGGGTGTTGGATGACTTCGCCTTCCTGCAAGCCCATGCGGTCCATGATGCCGGCGATACGCTCGGAGCCGAACATACGCATCAGGTTGTCCTCCAACGAGACGTAGAACTGTGAGCTACCAGGGTCGCCTTGACGGCCGGAACGACCGCGCAACTGACGGTCGACACGACGGCTCTCGTGGCGCTCGGTGCCGATGATGGCCAGACCGCCGGCTTCCTTCACGCCAGGTCCCAACTTGATATCGGTACCACGACCAGCCATGTTGGTGGCGATGGTCACGGTGCCCGCCTGACCGGCTTCCTTGACGATTTGTGCTTCCTTGAAGTGTAGCTTGGCGTTCAACACGTTGTGCGGGATGCCCTTACGCGCCAGCATGCGGCTGAGCAACTCTGAGACCTCCACTGAGGTGGTACCTACCAGCACGGGACGACCAGCTTGAACCAAAGCTTGAATCTCGTCGATGACGGCGTTGTATTTCTCGCGCTTGGTCTTGTAGATCATGTCCTCCTGGTCGATACGGGCAATGGGGCGGTTGGTCGGGATGACGACCACGTCCAACTTGTAGATGTCCCAGAACTCGCCTGCTTCCGTCTCAGCGGTACCGGTCATACCGGCCAGCTTGTGATACATACGGAAGTAGTTCTGTAAGGTGATGGTGGCATAGGTCTGCGTGGCGGCTTCCACCTTCACGTTTTCCTTGGCCTCCACGGCTTGGTGCAGACCATCGCTCCAACGGCGGCCTTCCATGATACGGCCCGTCTGCTCGTCCACGATCTTGACCTTGTTGTCGATGATGACGTAGTCGACGTCCTTCTCAAACAAAGTATAAGCCTTCAGCAGTTGCTGTACGGTGTGCAGGCGCTCCGACTTCTCGGCGAAGTTACGCATCAGCTCGGCCTTGCGCAGCACCTTCTCATCGTTGCTCAAGTCGGAGTGTTCCAAATCGGCGACTTCGGCACCCACATCGGGGATGATGAAGAACGACGGGTCGTTGTAGGCTTGCGCCAATTGCTCGCTACCCTTGTCGGTGAGGGTCACGGTATTCAGTTTCTCATCGATGACGAAATACAGCTCGTCGTCGATGATGTGCATGTTCTCGTTACGGTTCTGCATGTAGAAGCCTTCGGTCTTCTGCATCAGGCTCTTCATGCCTTCCTCGCTGAGGAACTTGATCAAAGCGTTGTTCTTGGGCAGACCACGGTAGGCGCGGAAGAGCTGGTCGGCGCCATGTTTTTTCTCCTCCTCGGTGGCGTTGGGGTCGGTGAGGATGCGTTTGGCCTCGGCCAAAATCGTCGTCACATAACGCTTTTGGGCTTCGTATAGCTTGACGACGTCGGGCTTCAGCTGGTCGAATTCCTGCTGGTCGCCGCGCGGGGTGGGACCGCTGATGATCAAAGGTGTACGGGCATCGTCGATCAACACCGAGTCGACCTCGTCGACGATGGCGTAGTGGTGTTTGCGTTGCACCAACTCGTCGGGGTTGCCTGTCATGTTGTCACGCAGGTAGTCGAAACCGAACTCGTTGTTGGTACCGTATGTGATGTCGCAGTTGTAGGCGCGGCGACGTGCGGCCGAGTTGGGCTCGTGCTTGTCGATGCAGTCCACGGTGAGGCCGAGGAACTCGTACATCGCGCCCATCCACTCGGAGTCACGTTTGGCCAGGTAGTCGTTCACGGTGACCACATGCACGCCCTTGCCTGCCAAGGCATTCAGATAGACGGGTAGGGTAGCCACGAGGGTCTTACCTTCACCGGTGGCCATCTCAGCGATCTTGCCTTGGTGCAGCACGATACCGCCGATGATCTGGCAGTCGTAGTGTACCATGTCCCAAGTCACCATGTTGCCGCCGGCCATCCAGCTGTTCTTGTAGTAAGCCTTGTCGCCTTCGATGGTGACGTGCTCGTATTTGGCTGCCAGCTCGCGGTCGAGGTCGGTGGCGGTCACTTCCACGGTCTCATGTTCGCAGAAGTATTTGGCAGCGGCCTTCACCACGGAGAACGCCTCGGGCAGGATCTCATTCAACGCCTCCTCGATGTGGTCAAGCTCTTGTTTTTCGAGCTTGTCGATTTGGTTGTAGAGTTTCTCCTTCTCGTCGGGGTCCATGTCGGGGTTGGCTTCGGCCTTGGCTTTCAGCTCGGCGATTTCGGCCACCTCGGCAGCGGTCTTGTTCTTGATGTATTCCTTGAATTCTACGGTCTTATGTCTCAGGCTGTCGATGTCGAGTTTCACGATTTCCTCGTAAGCCTTGAGTGTCTTTTGCAGTATGGGCTCCAGGGCCTTGTTGTCGCGTGAGGCCTTGTCGCCAAAGAGTTTCTTTAGAAATCCCATTTATTTGTAATTGATAGTTGAAAATTGATAATTTACAATTAGATGTTTGCGGTTTTCGCAAAATTCGTGCAAAGGTACGGATTTTCCATGAATTGTCGGAAAAATGTGCCAAAAAGGCAGTGGAAAGTTGCTATTTTGCATGGCTTTAAAATGACGATAGCTCAAATCATCGTGTTAAAATTTCCGATTTTATGCAATAAATGCGCTGTACTGCATAAAAAAGTATATTTTTTGTGCAATAGGATGTGTAAATTGAATAAAAAGTTGTATTTTTGTCATCGAAATAAGAAGAAAGAACATGAAGACTATCCTTCAGAATCAACGAAAAGAGCGTGATGAACTACTTTCACGGCCTTATTTGGAACGGCGGAGCAACCAAGATACTGAAATGTTGCTGAGCAGTCATCTTATCAAGTTGATAACGGGACCTCGGCGTGTGGGCAAATCTACGCAGGCTTTGCTGATGTTGCGAAATAGGAATTTTGCCTATTTGAACTTCGATAGTCAGCAGCTGTTGGATGCTTGGGATGCCGACTTAGTCATGCGGATGCTGGATGATGTGTACCCGGGTTACGAGTATCTTTTGCTTGATGAAGTTCAGAACCTTGACGCGTGGGATTTGTGGGTCAGCGAGCTTTACAGGTTCGGGAAAAATCTTGTCATTACGGGAAGCAATGCCAAGATGTTGTCAAGTGAGATGGCTACGGCACTGACGGGGAAGTACCTGAAGGTTGAAATGTTGCCCTTTAGTCTTGAGGAGTTTTTCGATTGGAATAAACTGGATCTCGTTAGGCTAAGTCCTGAGCAACAAGCAGATGCCTCTGCGCTGATGGATGATTATCTGAGGAATGGCGGCTATCCGGAGGTGGTGGCATCGCGCCAGTTGACGCGTACCTATCTAGATACCTTGTTTGATTCCATCGTGTGGAAGGATGTAGCAAAACGCCATAGTGTAAGAAACGTCACGGACTTAAATGACCTGGCCTTGTATTTGGTCTCCAATTTCTGCAATCCCGTAAGTGCCAATGAACTGACGGAGGAATTAGGCTTCTCCAGCGTCAACACAACCAAGAAGTTCATGGACTATCTGCACGAGCCTTACTTGTTCTATTATCTGCCGCGTTACAACAACAAGCTGAAGTTGATGAAAAAAGCGCCTCGTAAAGTCTATGTGGTTGACAACGGCTTTGTCGCTGCCAAAGCGTTCTCATTGAGTGACAACCTTGGACGCTTGCTTGAGAATCAGGTTTTCGTCGAGTTGCTGCGGCAAGGGTATGACACCGATAAGACCATGTTCTATTATCGTTCACGCAACGACAAGGAGGTGGATTTCGTCTTGCGTAAGGGCACTCATATAGATCGACTGGTGCAGGTTTGCTATGATATGAGCAATGCCAAGACGGAGAAGCGGGAAGTGGACAGCCTTCTTGAATGTGCCGCGGAACTGAATTGCAGCAACCTTGCCATCGTGACGAACACTGAGCAGCGGGTCATAGATAAAGATGGTTATAGGATAGATGTTGTGCCTGTGGCGAAGTGGAGAGTTCCTTTGGCGCAAGCATAATTTTGGTAGGTTTAAGCGAAACAAACTATTCTTTCTTTTTGAGAAAATGTTGTATTTTTGTTGCCATTAAAAACAGATGACCATGCAAAACGATTCAAAACAAGGTTATGTGTATATCTTGACGAACCCCAGTTTCAAGGAAGACTGGGTTAAGATTGGAAAGAGTTCGCGACCTGTTGATGTACGATCCAAGGAGTTGGATAACACGGCAGTCCCGTTGCCGTTTGAGATTTTTGCGACCATGAGAACCTGCAAATATAATGAGGTTGAGAAATTGGTCCATAAAACCATCGATCGTCTTACGGATTTGCGCATTCGGCAAAACCGCGAGTTCTTTAACGTTGCTCCTCAAATAGCTCTTGATATCTTTAATGATATTGCTTCAACAATCGATGATGCGGAAGTAATTCTCTATAAGGACAATCAACCTATTCAAAAGCGTGAAGAAACAAAGGATGAGGGAGAACCTCACAAGAAAGCGAGACCGCGTTTTAAGTTCAGCATGGTAAACATTCCAATTGGTGCAGTTTTGACTTTTATTCCTACAGGTATTAAAGTGAAAGTGGCAAGTGATGATCAAATTGAGTATGAAGGCAGGATATATAAATTGTCACCTTTTGTCGGGACTTTTATGCCTGAAGATAAACGTAACACATCCGGCGCGTATCAAGGTCCAAAGTATTTCAGTTACAATGGCAAAATATTGGATGATTTACGGACGGAGATTGAAAATCTGTCAATAGATTGATAATCATCAATATAAAGTTTTATTCCTGCAACAAAAAGGGACTTTTTCCGAAAATTTCAGCCTAAAAAAGGGAATTATTCCATGATTTTAAGGGACAAAAAAGGGACTTTTTCCGTATTTTACTTCCCATACAATCGTCTCACTCGCTCCCCCAAATATCGCTCTGGCGAAGGCGCAGGAGCCTCGCCAATCTTGTTGTTGCGCTTGATGAGGATGTATTCGGGGAAAGTACGGACATTGTAAGCCTCCAAAAGCAGAATTTGGTCGCCGAGGTCGAGGAGGGGCCAGTCTTGTTTTTTCTCTGCGAACTGCTGCTTGAAAAACTCCATCTTGTCGTGTGTGGCGATGGTGAGGATCTGCACGGAGTCGCGCCATTGGTTGTGGAGGCTTCTCAATTCAGCAAATTGATGTTCCGCGACGGGCGAGATGCCATCGACGAACTGCAGCAACACCAAGCGATCCTTGTAGTCCGATAGGCTCACTTCCTTGTCTTTGCTGTCTTTCAGGGTAAAGTCGGTGGCTGCGGTGCCAGGGGCAAGGCGGTCGTATTTCGCAAAGAAATCACTGATGATGGTCTTGTGTTCAGGGTGTTTTGTCTGCGACTTGATGTAATTCAGATGATCTTTGGCCAAACGGCTTGTGCCGCGGTCACCATAGCAGAGTTTCTGCAGGTTATAGATGGTGATCAGCTCGGCCAATTGCGGGTTGTTCGACATCAGCGGGTCGGTGTTGAGGTATTTCTTGAGGGCGGCAGGACCTTCGCCGAAGGCATCGCTGAGCAGGTGGCTGTCGTAGGCAGCGCTGTTGAAGTAGTTGTCGAACAGTTCCTTGAATAGGTCGATATAAGCGTTTTGCGTGTAGAGCACGGGCTGTCCGTCGAAGTAGTCTTTGATGATTTTCTTGCCACCGTCGCTGCTGATGCCCAATTTGATGGCGGCAATCTTGTAGCGGTTGTGGTTCTTCACATAGTCCGACTTGATGTCGGGCACCTCGCGGTTGATGGTGTTCTGGATGGAGTCGATATAGCGCAGTTGGCGACCTCGGTAGATCTGGTTGAAATGCTCCATCATATAGCCGTTAATGATCTCCTCGGAGTAGATGACTTGTCGGTAGATGCCTTTGTCTGTGGCACGTTTCACGCGGATGGTGGGCAGCTCCTTTTCGAAATAGGATACGTCCTCCTTCTTCTCAGGCACGATGATTTCGATGTCGTAGTTGGCATTGGGTGTGAGGATGAGGTCGACAGGTTCCAAACCGACATAGATGCGTGCGGGAAGGTTTTGTTTCACATGGCCTTCAAGGATGAAATTCCCTTTGGCATCAGTCTGGCTCTGGTTGAGCAAAATGCCGGTCTCGTTGACGAGGTCTTCGTAGACGAAGAGCCTGATCAGCGCATTGGTCTTGTTGCTACGTCCGGTGATGGTCACGTTTTGCGCGCTTGCCATGAAGCTTAAGAGAATGAACAGTAAAGCGATAATCCTTCGTCTCATGTTTGCTTAACGATGCTGGGCTTTATTTATTGTTTTGCTCCATCTGGTACATCCCTACGGGATGCGTGAAGACTATGGCTTTTTTAGTTTTACCGAACGAATCATCCCTAAGGGATGCTAATTCTTTCCCGTAGGGAAATCGAAGATTCGACGTAGTCAAAAGCGTTCGGTTGAATTTCAAAGATTGAATACTCCCATCCATCCCGTAGGGATGTGCCTAAGAGAAAACACTCTTATCGTTCGGGCAACTTCACCTCCACGGGCAGGAACTTGGAAGTGTCGCCACCATTCTTGTAGATGTCGCGGACGACGCTCGACGACACGCCCACCAGCTCGCTCTCGGTGAGGAGGAAGATGGTCTCCAGCTCGGGGTGCAGGCGCTTGTTGGCGTGGCCGATCATGTTCTCGTACTCGAAGTCGCTGCCACAACGCAAGCCGCGGATGATGGTGTTGGCACCCACTTTCTTGCAGAAGTCGGCGGTGAGGCCTTGGTAGCTCTCCACTTTCACGTTCGGGTAGTCGGCAAAGACGGCCTCGCACCACTTGATGCGGTCTTGCAAATCAAAGGTGGAACGCTTTTCCATGTTGATGCCGACGGCGACATAGATCTCGTCGAACATGGGTAGGGCGCGAAGTACGATGGAACGGTGACCCAAGGTGATGGGGTCGAAGGAACCGGGGAATACGGCTATTCTTTTCATAGGTTTGTTTATTGACTTCGGGACTTCGGGACTTCGGGACGCAGGGCCTTTTGTCTCGTAGTCCCGCAATCTCGTAGTCTCGCGTCTTTTTTTCAGGCTGCAAAAGTATTACTTTGTTGTGATTTGACGTAAATCTTTTCCGAGAATTTCACTGATGGAACGGAAAGTGTTTTTCAGAAAGTCTTCAATTTCTTCATTCCCAATCAGTTTTATCTCAGTGATGCCTTCTTCTGTCTGGGGCTTGGGCTGGATGGTTTCTTCGCTCTCCATCAGGTACCAATAGGTGCGTTTCAGCGTCCATTCGTCATGCTCTAAGTAGCAGTGCCAAGTGGAAGGCAACTCCTTGATGATGTGTAATTTGACGATGCCTGTTTCTTCTTCCACCTCGCGCAGGGCGGCCACTTCTGGCGTTTCTCCTTTTTCAATATGTCCTTTGGGAAGGTCGGGGATGCCTTTGCGCACGATGCTGACAAATTTGCCGTCTTTCACGACGACACCACCGGCTGCGGGGGCCATCCTGAAGGTTTCTTTCAAGGCTAAAGCTACTGCGTCTTCGCCCACTTCGTGGATGAAGGTGTCGCCAGGGTCGTGTTCGTCGAGCCATTCTGGTAAAAAATTGCATAGTAGGTCGGCATCGTATCTGTCGGATTCTTGGGACGTTGCGTCGAATTTCAAAGCATCGCCTTCAATTTTTGGGAAAACTAGTGCTTTGTTTTCTTGAAAAATCTTGTACATTTGCAGTCGTTTAAGGTTGTTTCAAGCGACAAAGATACAAAATTTCGTTCCGACAAAGTTCTACTACCATGAAATACGAAGATTCAGCATTGACATTGGCCCTGCATCTGTTGCAGATTAAGGCCGTGAAACTCAGCCCGAAAGCGCCTTTTACCTGGGCCTCGGGATTGAAAAGCCCCATTTATTGCGATAACCGTGTCACTCTTTCCTATCCTGCCGTGCGTACCTACATCCGCCAACAGTTTGTGGAGAAGATCGTGCAAAACTACGGCAAGCCCGATGTGATTGCAGGCGTGGCTACAGGTGGCATCGCCCAAGGCGCTTTGGTGGCGCAGGAGTTGGGTCTGCCCTTTGTGTATGTGCGCTCCGAGAAGAAGTCGCACGGCATGCAGAACCAGATCGAGGGCGTCATCAATGCGGGTCAGTCGGTGGTGGTCATCGAGGACCTGGTTTCCACAGGCAAGTCGAGCCTCTTGGCTGTCGACGCCTTGCGCGAAGCCGGTGCCGAGGTGAAAGGCATGGTGGCCATCTTCACCTACCAGATGGAACTTGCCAAGAAGAATTTTGAAGAGAAGGGGTGTGAACTGGTCACTTTGTCGAACTATGAGACGTTGATCCAAAAGGCTGTGGAAGAGCAGTACGTCACCGAAGAGGATGTGCAGTCCTTGAAGGAATGGCGCAAGGACCAACAAGCCTGGAGCGACCGCTGGAATTAAATAAGATTAGGGAAACAATTCTGACATAAATCAAACATATATAATAAAAATAAAAGAGAACAGCCGAACTTTCGTCGGCTGTTCTCTTTTTTGTAGAGACGCATTGCAATGCGTCTCTATAATAAAAATTTGATTTCCTTAATGTCAAAATAATAGGAATTGTCAGCCTCGTCCCTCATCATCAATCGGCCAAATGGGTCAAGCCCCGTCATGAAAAGTCGCAGGGTCTTCCCCTTGACTACATAATCCGCCCAAGTGCGGTAACGGAAAAGCCTTTTCAGATAGTCGTGTTCAATGGAGGTGGGGTTGTTTTTCAGTTGCTCCACCTTTATTATGATACGCTCGACGATTTGCTCCAAAAGCGGCTGCAAATCATATTCTTTTCCCGTTATCATCTTCATTGAGACGGGACGTGTGGGCCAGTCATGGAAGTGCATCTGGTTGACGTTCAATCCGATGCCGATGATGGAGATGTCCATCATGTTGGCCTTTATCGTGCTGTTGATGAGGATGCCAGCGAGTTTGTGGCTCTCATAATAAATGTCGTTGGGCCATTTGATGCTGAGTTTTTCGGGCGGTAAAATGCCATCCAGCACCTCGATGATGCCCAAGGGCACGGCTTTTGAGAGCTGGAACTGTCTTTCGGCGGGCAGAAAACCCATGTCGGCAGCCAAAGAGAAAGTGAGGTTCTTTCCAACCTCACTTTCCCAGCTGTTGTTACCCATGCCCTTACCTGCGGTCTGCTCGTCGGCGCTGACCACCCAGTTGTGGATGTCGCACTTCGATTGTTGCCTTTGCAGATAGGCGTTGGTGGAGTCGATTTGGTCGAAATGATGGTACTGGAGCATCACTTCACCACGACGCGCTGTGTCTCGTTGCCGATTATGACGGCGTAAACACCCGTGCCGAAAGCCTTCATGTCAATTTGCAGTCTGCCGTCGCATGGGCTTTCGAAGACCTTTTGTCCGACCATGTTAATGATAGTGACGGTTTGTTGGCCTTTGCACACGATGTTGACCATACCTGAGGTCGGGTTGGGGTAGATGCTCGTGCCACTGACGATGTTCTCTTCCACGTCGGCAGTCACCTCGTAGAAGAACTCTGTGCTTTCACTATCAGCAAAGTGATTGCCCGAAAACATGGTCGGTGATCCAGCTCGTAAGCCATAGAAGCCAGAGCCAGTCAGTCCGTCGCCTGCAGCATCGTATATGGTGAAATCGTAGCAACCATCGCCTGTAATGACAAGGGTGTCAACATGCAAAGTGTTGGGCACTGAATAGGGACCTCCTTCTTGAATAACTTCACCAGTTGAAAGTTTGGTGACTTTCCATGTTGTTTCTTGTGGGTTATCATCCGTGTAGATGTTGACTTTAATTACCTTTCCTATCGCTTGGTAAGCCTCTTTAATGGTGAAGGCGGCTATGTCATTACTGGGGGCTTCGTCGTTACCATTGTTCACACTTTTGATTCTCACTTCAAGAGTGTTGGATTGTTCGACGGGGAAGTTGATTTCGCCTAAATTGACGGTTTCGCTTCCAAAGGTGGCTAAGTTGCCGGTCCAGTTGACGGTCTTCAGCAATTCATCGTTGACAAGCACTTCCAGCTCCGCTGAAACTAGGGCGTTGTTGCCGTAGTTGGTTAGCAAAATTTGTGGTTCGGCTATGCCGGTGCAATTCATCTTTTTTACATTGGTGATGTCGCTAACGGCAGCCTCATTGGAGTAAAAAGATTGAATGTTTTGGCTCGACTTGACTGCTTGATATACAACCTTTGAATCGGGATTTTGAAGCCAAGCGATGGCATCGAGTTGGTCGTTGTGGTAGACGTTGGCCAGTTCCCATGTGAAGTTATAAGCAAAATAACTGCCTGCCTCTATAGGTCCAAGTGTAGTGCCTGAACTTGAAGGCAGAAGCTTTTTCATTACACTATAGAAGTCGCGTTCGCCATTACTGCCAGGGGCCGAATTGTAATGGATCTCTTTCTCGATGACACCAACATAAAGCTTTACGGTACCAGAGACGGATTCTGAGGCACGGCCCATAACATGGACAGTGATGGTGTTGGCGGTTTCATCCACATCGTATGATAGGCGCATTTCGAAAGGAGAAGTGACGGTCAGCCATTGGTTAACGGTATTTTGGCTGATTCCATTGGGCATGTCATTGTAACGGGTGCCGTCAACTACAGTGTGGGGAACTGCGTTGATGTTGTAAACGGTTTTGCGGGCATTGTTGTCGATGGGATTGTGAAGATACATTGGATCGTTGGGTCCGGGCCAGTTCATGTGATATTTGATGGCGGCAATGCGGTCGGCATTGTTATTGATGAGAGCGTCAAGCGCAGGGTTTTGCGCGGCGCATGGACCGCAACTTGCATTTGTAAAGCATTCAAACAGGAGAATGCGTTCGTTCTGTGCGCTGACTTTCAGCGAGAAGAGCATCAGCAAAGATGCAATTAGTAATACATTTTTCTTCATAAAAAACAAATTTGATATTTTTTCACCACAAAAGTAGTGCTTTTTCAAAAAATGGCAATGTTTTTGTTGCAAGATTGGAAAAAGTTTTGCACTTTTGCAGGTTGAAAGAATAATATAAATCAAAAAACATACGCTATGATTAAAAAGTCTATTTTTACTATGTTGTTTATTACCGTATTGGGTTGGGTATCAGCACAATCGTTGCAATTTGAATGGGATGGTCACGTATATGCTGAAGGTGAAACCATCGAGTGCACCAACGATGAATACGGTTATGGTGAGTTTATTCAGCACATGCAGTTGAGGAATCTCACTTCTGGCGACTTGAACGTGATCGTTGAGAAAGAAGTTGTCAGTGACCTCGAAGGTACCACCAACTTTTTCTGCTGGGGTAGCTGCTTCGGTCCCGATGTCTATGTCAGCCCAAATCCTGTGATGGTAGCTGCCAACAGTGTCACCGGTGAAGGCGAGCTATCGCTTCATGTATTATTTGATCCTGAAGTCTTTGGTAAGGTTGAGGTAAAGTATTCTGCCTACGACCGGAGTAATATTTCGGAACGTGTCACCATCAATGTTGTCTTCAATAAGTCGGGCGAAGGTTTGAACAATCCTTCAGCCGTACGCTTCGGTCGGGCTTATCCGAATCCTGCTTCGTCTGTAATCAACTTCGATTACAGCCTCAATGTTAACGACAAAGCTTCGGTTTCAATCTACAACCTGCTTGGCCAGGAAGTGATGAACCTGCCAATGAACACGCTGCAAGACCGTCTTTCATTCTCGGTGTCCGAACTCAATGATGGCATTTATTTCTGCAACCTGTTCGTGAATGGTTGTGCAGTGAAGACAGAAAAATTTGTCGTCAAGAAATAGTATCATCTTGGAAAGAAGTGAAAAGGGTGATGTTATCCGACATCACCCTTTTTAAGTTTAAAACTGTAATTGTTTGGGTTAAACTGGTTTTTTTTATGTGATTTTTTCTTTTTTTATACTAATTCGATTATTTTTCTTTACTTTGCAAATTATTTCACTAGGTATCATACAAATACTTTGTTTTTACTATGAATAACCGCTGTATTACCAAATTGATTCTCACTTCGTTATTCTTTTGTTTGGTTGGTTCGGCAGCCTTTGCCCAAGATGACAACAGTATTAAAGGCTTTGTCTATGAGGAGTCGACGGGTGAACCCATGATGTTCACCAACGTTTATCTTAGGGGAACAACTTTTGGAGGAGCAACCAACGAGAATGGCTATTTCAACATCAACCGCATACCCGATGGACGCTATACTTTACTGATAACAAGTGTGGGCTACGACACGATTAGCGAGACTTTCAACCTTTCGAAAGGTCAGAGTGTCAACCGGAAGTATTATATGAAGGAGACCAGCCAAAAGCTGGAAACCGTAACGATTACAGCTGATAAGATTGAGGCACGAACAGAGACTAAGACGTCGGTCATCACGGTTACGCCCAAGACCATAACCAAGATTCCTAGTGTGGGTGGTCAAGCCGACTTTGCACAGTACTTGCAAGTGGTGCCGGGCGTCATTTTCACTGGCGACCAAGGAGGACAGCTTTACATCCGTGGTGGCTCGCCCATTCAAAACAAGGTGTTGTTGGACGGTATGGTTGTTTACAATCCCTTCCATTCCATAGGTTTGTTCTCAGTGTTTGATACCGACATCATTCGCAATGCCGACGTATATACGGGTGGCTTTGGTGCCGAATACAGCGGCCGTATATCCTCCATCATGGATATCTCCACCCGCGATGGCAACAAGAAACGTCTCTCTGGTAAGCTGGGAGCCAATTGTTTTGGTGCCAAGGTGATGCTTGAAGGCCCTCTGAAGAAGGCCAAAACCCCTGATGAGGCATCGATTTCATTCATTCTCTCGGCAAAGAACTCTTATTTGGAACAATCCAGCAAATTCCTTTATCCTTACGCATCTAAGACGGGACTGCCATTCAATTATCAGGACTTTTATGGCAAGTTGTCACTCAATGCTCCTAACGGCAGCAAGGTCAATCTGTTCGGATTCTCATTCAACGACCAGGTGAACAATTATATGTCGCTTTCTGACTTTGGGTGGAATTCTTACGGTGCTGGTGCCAACTTCCTTGTCATCCCTGGCAAGGCACCTGTGATGATAGAAGGTAATATCGCCTATTCTAGTTATACTTCGCGCATGATTGAGTCCGATAGCCCTGACCGTTACAGCAACATCAATGGCTTCAACATGGGCTTCGACTTTAGTCAGTTCATGGGTAAGAATACGTTGAAATATGGTGTTGAGATGTTGGGCTACACGACGGATTATCAGACGTATAGTGTGTATGGGCACAATAGAATTGGTGCCAAGTTGAATTCCACCGAGATTGGTGCATACGCCAAATACAAAGCTGTCCTAGGCAAGTTCTTGCTGGAGCCAAGTATCCGCTTGCAGTTCTATGCCTCGTTGTCCGAGCTTTCTCCCGAGCCTCGTCTCGCCTTGAAATACAATGCCACAGACCGTTTCCGTCTGAAGGCCGCAGCAGGTATGTATTCCCAAAACTTTGTGGCTGCCACCAGCGATCGCGACGTGGTTAATTTATTCTACGGATTCCTCTCTGGTATCGATAACCTTCCTGAGACTTTTAATGGTGATGAAATCAAAAGCAACCTCCAAAAGGCTAACCATTTCGTCTTGGGCGGAGAGTTCGACCTCTCACGCAACGCTACAGTGAACCTTGAAGGCTATTGGAAAGACTTTGTGCAACTTACCAATATCAACAGAAACAAGCTCTATCCTGATACACCTGAAAATGCTTTGCTTCCCGACTTGTTGAAGAAGGACTTTACAAAGGAAACAGGTGATGCGTATGGTTTTGATGTGTCGTTAAAATATGAGGACCAGCATTGGTATCTCTGGGCTGTGTATGCTTTGGGCTTTGTGACACGTGAATATGAGAAAGCGGTGGAAGACGGTGTCGAATTGGTTCAATATGCTCCGCATTTCGATCGCCGACATAATGTCAATGTCATCTTGACCTACACGGCCGGCTCAAAGCGTCAGTGGGAGTTTAGTGGTCGTTGGAACTTCGGTACGGGCTTTCCGTTCACCCAAGTGCAAGGCTTCTATGAGTACTATTCCTTCCAAGACGGAATCAACTTCGACTACACTACTACCAATGGTGAACTTGGCGTGCTCTATGGCGATCTCAATGCAGGCCGTCTGCCTACCTACCATCGTTTCGACCTTGACGTAAAGCGTAAGTTCTATTTCACAGAGAACATCATGTTGGAGGCAGACCTTAGCGTGACCAACGTCTATAACCGTAACAACGTGTTCTATGTCAATCTGGTCACTAGCCAGATTGCGCGCCAACTGCCCATCCTGCCCACTTTTGGCTTGACATTCTCGTTCTGATCCGCTTTGCAATGAATAACACACTGACTCCCCCTAAAGCCGTCATCCATCCCCATGAGATGACGATACATGGTCATACCCGAATTGACAACTATTATTGGCTCAACGAGCGCGAAAACCCTGAGGTTTTGGCTTATCTTGAAGCCGAAAACCAATATGCTGACGCTTGTTTAAAACATACAGTGCCACTTCAAGAGCAACTTTTTAAAGAAATCATTGGACGCATCAAACAGGATGACAACTCGGTTCCGATTAAAATCCGTGACTATTACCACTACACGCGCTACGAGGAGGGGAAGGAGTATCCCATCTATTGCCGCAAATACCATAGCCTTGATGCGCCAGAAGAGATTTTACTCGATGGCAATGTGCTGGCCGAAGGCCATGCTTTCTTTGAGATTGGCGAGCTTGCTCTCAGCGAGGACGACAAGCTGTTGGCCTATTCTGTCGATACCGTGAGTCGCCGTATCTATACCGTTTATGTCAAAGACTTGGAAACGGGCGAGCTGGTCGGTGAGCCTATTCCAAGTACCTCGGGTAATGTGGTTTGGGCCAGTGACAACAAGACACTTTTCTATGGCGTGAAAGACGAAACCTTGCGGCCTTGCAAAATCATGCGCCACCATTTGGGAACGGCTTCCGCCGCCGATGTTCTGGTTTACGAAGAGACTGATGAGACTTTTGTCTGCTATATTAGCAAGACGAAATCAAGGAAATATCTGATCATCAACTCGGATTCGACGCTGTCGTCGGAATGCCGCATCCTTGAGAGTGACCAGCCCATGAATGAGTTTCGCGTGTTTCAGGAACGTCAGCCTGATATGCTGTATGGCATCGACCATTACAAGGAGCATTTCTATATCCAGACCAATGCTGATGGGGCGAAGAATTACAAGATCATGCGGACACCCGTCGAAGAGACCGAAATGACGCATTGGATGGAGGTCATCGCCCACCGAGAGAAGGTGATGATTGAAAGCTTCACTATTTTCAGCAAGTTTTTTGTCATCGAGGAACGCGAGAACGGCTTAGTGAAGATTCGTGTTCGTTCTTGGGACGGCAGCACTGACTATTATCTTGATTTCGGTGAGCCGGCCTATACCGCTGGTGTGGGTGCCAATCCCGACTTTGATGCCGTCACCTTGCGTTATGCCTACAACTCCATGACTACGCCTTCGTCGGTCTACGAATGGGATATGGAACATCGCACCAAGACCTTGCTCAAACGTCAGGAAATCGTGGGTGGCTATAACCCAGAGGAGTATGTCACCGAGCGCTTGATGGCACCTTCGCATGACGGCGTGCTGGTGCCGATTTCGATCGTTTATAAGAAAAACGTGGATACCGCGGTCCCTGAGCCCGTCGAAGGGCCGCTTATCCGTCCATTGGTCCTTTATGGTTATGGCTCCTACGGCTCCAGCATGGATGCCTACTTCTCGGTGGCACGCCTCAGTCTCTTGAATCGTGGCTTCGTTTGGGCCATCGCCCACATCCGTGGCGGCGAGGAGATGGGACGGCAGTGGTACGACGACGGCAAGATGCTGAGCAAGAAGAACACCTTCCTTGATTTCATTGCCTGCGCCGAATACCTTATTAATAAAGGCTACACTGCTCCGCAAAAGATGTTTGCCATGGGCGGAAGTGCAGGTGGCCTTTTGGTTGGCGCTGTAACCAACATGCGTCCCGACTTATGGAAAGGTGTCATCGCGCAGGTGCCTTTTGTCGATGTGGTGACCACTATGCTGGACGAGTCTATCCCGCTTACTACGGGTGAATATGACGAGTGGGGCAACCCCAATGAGAAGCAGTATTACGACTACATGCTTTCCTATTCGCCTTACGACAACGTGGAGGCCAAAGACTATCCTGCCATGCTCATCACCACGGGATTGCATGACAGTCAGGTGCAGTATTGGGAACCTGCAAAGTGGGCGGCCAAGCTTCGAGCCTTGAAGACAGACAAGAATCCATTGTACCTGAAGACCGAGATGGATTACGGACATGGTGGCGCTTCGGGTCGTTTCGAGGGCTATAAAGAAGTCGCTCTGGAATATGCCTTCATGTTGGATGAACTGGGAATGATATCAACTAAAAACGAAGAATAATGAAACTCTATAAAGAAGGAAATTATTGGAAGGCTTGTTACGACCAACAACGCAAGAAGTACTATGGCTATCTCATGTACACCGATCGTGAAGGGCAGACTCGCTTCCTTTATGAGATTACCAAGGAAATCTTCGATAGGTTGGGGTCATTCCTTGACGACTATGACAACGACCAACTGATTCGAACGGGTCGGTTGCTCTTCCATTTCGAGAACACAATGTATGGGACCATGGGCCCCGAGCGCCATGTGTTAGACGGAAACTACACGGAAAGTGATTTTGACAAGGCGTTTGAGGAATTGAAGAAGAAACGATAGGGGAGAATTACATAATTCCTTGGCGAAAGAGAATTAGTTTTGCTATTTTTGCACACTCTAACCGAAGAAAGAATCTGATATGAAGAGAATAGCATTGATTGTTGCCGCTATGTTGCTGGCATTTAGCGGTTTTGCTCAAAAACAGCCCAAGTTTACCGAAGAAGACGCCAAGCAGTTTTACCGGACCATGCAGGGCGATTATGTCATGCAGGTGAACGATTCCACGACGGCGATGGTGCATTTCACCCCGATTTGGGAACGGCCCGACAACCGTTTCCAATGGATGTATGTGGAGGCTACGATTGGTAAAAACGTGGTCTTTCAAAAAGTCCTTGAATTGCAACCGAAGACCGACAAGAAGTTCCGTGTATATCTTTACGACTTGAAGAATCCTGCTGAGTTTGCCGGAAAATGGGCCAATCGCAACTATTTTGACGGCTTCAACACCAGTATTCTCAAGGGTAAAAAACGTATGACGTTTGTGAAGACTTCAGATTTTTCCTATCAGACCAATGATGGTCCAACGCGATATGGTGCCTTGGATTGTTTCCCCAAAGGTGACCTGCTGCATGTCAAGTTCGTGCAGGAGGACGAGCGCTTCTATATCAAGCGTGTGCCTAAAGGAACGAGTCGGATCCTTGGGTATCAAGGGCTTAAGGAATTGACAGACTAAGGAAGAAAAAGCGACATCTTTGACGCTTCGACAGGCAAAGCGACCGAAAAGGTCGCTTTTTTCATTTTATCTTGAACACCCAAGCCGCCGTGCTTTTCAAGTCGCTGTATTTCAGTCCTCGGGTATCGATAATCAGTTTCCCATCCTCGTATTTCCATGGCAAAATTTTCGGGCTTCCTAACAAGTCTTTAGGGCATCCCAACAACGTGACTTTCATATTGTCGGCAGGTTGGTCAATGTTCAAAACCAATTGGTCTTCAGGATATTCCAAGGCGATGGCGTAGAGAGCATCCTTATCTTGCGTGTAACAAATGTTGGGTTGCTCGCAGGTGTAGATGGCTTTTAGGCCTTCCGCAGGCAATAGACCTCCCCTCTGAAAGCCTGTCATCACCTGTTTTTCCATCTTTTCCGATGACCAATACAAGGCAATTGTGGCCTCAAGTTCATCTTCTTCATAGAAAACTTCAATATTGTGCTGCCCTTCAGTGAGTTTCATTTTGCCCGTTTTCGCTTTTCTTGTGTCTTCGATGACAGTATTGCCGTCGATGATGAGTTTTGCTTTGTCATCGGTCTGGATTTCAAAGGTATAGGTGCCAGCAAGGCAGGAAAACACACCTCCCCAGTGCGCTTGAAAATGGTCGCAGCTGATGCTGGGGTCAGGCGAATTGCGCTTCCAGTCGAAGTTGATTTCGCTGTCGTTGTGCATCACCTTGACAGGCTTCATCTCATAGAATTTCTTGTAAGGCCGTGTTCCATAGATGGCTTCACCGTTGATGTCGAGCCACTTGCCGAGGTCCAACAATCTTTCTTGCTGCAACAATGGGATTTTGCCGTCGGCGGCAGGCCCTACGTTGAGCGTCATGCCACCACCAGCCGCCACTAGGACGCAGAAATGACGGATGAGTTCGTCGGAGGTCATGTAGTTTTCCAAAGGCTCGTTGCGGTTGAGGCCAAACGAACGCCCCAAACCACGACATTCAGCCCATGGCCTGTCGGTGAGGGTGATGCCTGCGCTGTATTCAGGCGTGCGGAAACCGTGTTGTTGTCCGTCACCCCAACGGTCGTTGACGATGGCTTCTTTGCCCACGGTATTGTAGTACCATGAAATGAGTTCGGTGGCATGCCATTGCTCCGCGCTGTTGCGCCATTCGCCGTCGGTGAAGAGGACGGTGGGCTTGTAGCGTGTGATGAGCTCCTTGAACTGCGGAATCATGTGCGTGTCTACGTATGTGCCAATTTGGTCGTCAGGATCAACATACCAGCGGTGGATGTCGCTTTTCCACTCGGGCAGGGAGTAGTAGAAGCCCATCTTGAGGCCTTTTTTTCGTACGGCTTCGGTCAGCTCGCCGCAGATGTCGCGGTGAGGCCCAACCTCCACGGAATTCCAGCCTGGCGCGTATTGGCTCGGCCAGAGGCAGAAGCCGTCGTGGTGCTTCGAGACCAGCAAGACATACTTTGCTCCCGATTTCTTGAACAACTCTGCCCATTCGTCGGGATTCCAAAGTTCGGCTTTCCACATCGGCGCAAAGTCTTCATATTTGAAGTCTTTGCCGTAGATGCGTTCTTGGAAGGCCTTGCGGTCGTCGTTGGTCATCAAGCCACGATAGTACCACTCGGCATAGCCTTCGAGGCTGGCATAGGCGGGCACGGAATACACACCCCAATGGATGAAGATGCCCAGTTTGGCGTCGGAGAACCATTGTGGATAGCCACGTTCGTTGATGGATTCCCAGGTGGGTTGCACCTGCGCGGAAAGGATGTTGCAGAACAGCAACGCTGCAATAAGAAAAAGGGATTTCTTTACTTTCATAATGTGCAAAGGTAGTACAATTTTCATTGATTTGGTTTTTTGTTCAAGTTTTTCTAATTTTGCCGTATGAACATCTATCAACTCTTCCCCCGACTGTTTGGCAACAAACAAACCGACTTCCACGTCAACGGCAGCAAAGCCGAAAACGGCTGCGGCACTTTCAACGACATTGACGAAACCGCGCTTGATGCCATCAAGGACTTGGGCTTTACTCACATTTGGCTGACGGGCATCTTGGAACACGCCTCTGAAAGCACAGGCACGCATCCCGACATCACCAAAGGCCGCGCAGGCTCGCCATACGCTGTCACCGATTACCATGCCATCGACCCCGATTTGGGTACAATGGCCGACTTTGAGCAACTGGTTAAACGTATCCACGGAAAAGGGATGAAAGTCATCATGGACTTTATTCCCAATCACTTGGCGCGACAGAACAAGGGCTTCGACCCTTGCAATTTCTATTATTGCGAAGGACAAGCGTTTGTATCTCCAAGAAGAATCGGCGAGCAGCCTTACGAGGAGTTCCCTGCCAAGGCAACAGGCAACAATGTCTTTACGCCCAATCCGAGTATCAACGACTGGTACGATACGGTGAAGCTGAACTACGATGAGCACGACACTTGGGAGAAGATGCTCGAGATCCTACGTTTCTGGTGTGGCAAGAATGTCGATGGCTTCCGTGTGGACATGGCCGAGATGGTGCCTGTGGCCTTCTGGCAGTGGGTGATCGAGCATTTGAGGAAAGACTACCAACCTCTGATGATTGCGGAAATCTATCAGCCTGACCTTTACCAACCCTTCTTGGATGCAGGTTTCGATTATCTTTACGACAAAGTAGGTTTGTATAACACTTTGGAACGTGTGCTTTGCGGAGGTCACGAAGCAAAGGAGATCAGCCAGGTGTGGAAAGACTTGCACGAGATGGATGCCCACATGCTTCGTTTTATGGAGAACCACGACGAGAAGCGCTTGGCCTCGCCGCAGTTTGCGGGTGATGCTTTTGCTGCCTTGCCCGCCGTAGCCCTCTCTGCCTTGATGAACACTGGTCCGTTTATGGTATACAACGGTCAGGAGAGCGGCGAGAATGCCATCGGCGAAATGGGTTACAGCGGTGATGATGGCCGTACTTCCATCTTCGACTATTGCCACATGCCTGAGCATCAGAAGTGGATGAACGGTGGCAAATTCGATGGCGGTCAGTTTGATGAAAAGCACAAGCAATTGTTTGCCTATTACCGGAAACTGTTGCGTTTTAGAAACGAACACTCGGCCATCGGCGAAGGCAAGTTCTACGACTTGATGTGGTGCAACCCCTGGTACATGAACTTCGACCCGCAGTATGTCTATGCCTTCTTGCGTTATTCCGAGTCGGAGCGTTTGCTGGTGGTTGTGAACTTCAACCGCGACGAGGTGAGGGATGTGGAGGTGAAGATCCCGCATGACGCCTTGGCCATGATGGGCCGAAGCAAGGCCAATGAGTTTGACATGAACGACTTCGCATCAGAGGTGCATGCTGTCCATTTGGCACCGACCGAGACAAAGATTATCGATTTGGATTCGGGAAAGATTGTGTTTGAAAATAGTTGGAATTGAGCAGATTTTGATATTTTTGCACTATACAAAAGAACTATGCTATGCTTCCCCTTGTAAAAAACGACCCTTGGCTGGAACCTGTTGTCAAGCAGGTAGACAAACGTCACGATCGCTATGAAGAGCGGCTGCGTGGTATCATTGCCCGCTATGGTAGCCTCAAAACCTTTGCCACGGCACACCAGTTCTTGGGCTTCAACTACGACAAGCGCCGCCATGGTTGGTGGTACCGCGAATGGGCGCCTGCCGCACATTACCTCTCGCTGATGGGCGACTTCAACAATTGGGACCGCTATGAGTATCCTTTGGAACTCGCAGGTGCAGGCCTATGGGAGATCTTTCTGCCCGACAGCGAATTTGGTGATAGGCTTGTCCATGGCAGTAAACTAAAGGTGTTGGTTCAGTCGCAAATTGGGGAACATGAGCGCATCCCTGTGTATATCAAACGTGTGATTCAAGACGAAGGCAATAAAGATTTTGCAGGCCAGTTCTGGAATCCGCCCACACCTTATATATATAAGCATGCCGCACCGCAACTGAAAGAGGAACCTCTGCTGATCTACGAGACGCATGTCGGCATGGCGCAGGAGGAGGCTAGGGTAGGGACCTACAAAGAGTTTACAGAAAAGATATTGCCGCGCATCAAGGCCGACGGCTACAACGCCATACAACTCATGGCCATTGCCGAACATCCTTATTACGGCTCATTTGGTTACCATGTCTCCAATTTCTTTGCGCCGAGTTCGCGTTTTGGTACGCCCGAAGAGTTGAAAGAGCTCATCGATACGGCGCACGGCATGGGCATGCTGGTCATCATGGACCTTGTGCATTCCCATACGGTGAAGAACATTCGCGAAGGCATTAACTTGTTCGATGGTTCGGATAGCCAATACCTGCATCCTGGAGCGCGTGGCAACCACGACCTTTGGGATTCCAAACTCTTCAACTACGGCAAGGAGGAGACGCTGCAGTTCCTGCTCTCCAATGTGCGCTACTGGTTGGAAGAGTTCCGCTTCGATGGCTTCCGTTTCGATGGTGTAACATCCATGCTCTACCTCGATCATGGCATCGGAACGACCTTCGATGCACCGGAGAAATACTTTGGTGATAATGTGGATGACGATGCTGTCACGTATATGCAATTGGCCAACACACTGTGCCACGAGTTGAATCCGAAAGCCGTCACTATTGCGGAGGATGTGAGCGGCATGCCGGGTCTCTGCAACCCCATCGCTGACGGTGGCATGGGCTTCGACTACCGCTTGGGTATGGGTTTGCCCGACTTCTGGATTAAGGTGCTGAAGGACGAGCCAGAGGAACAGTGGAACATGAAGAATTTCTTCTTCACCATGACCAACCACCTGCCGCAGACTAAGACAGTGGCTTATGCTGAGAGCCATGACCAAGCTCTTGTGGGCGACAAGACCATCGCTTTCCGTTTGATGGATAGGGAGATGTACACTTCCATGAGTGTTGACACACCTTCCATGACCGTCGACCGTGGCATCGCCCTGCACAAGATGATTCGCCTCTTCACGCTCACTTTGGGCGGCGAGGCTTGGCTCAATTTTATGGGCAATGAGTTCGGCCACCCTGAGTGGATTGATTTCCCGCGTTTAGATAACGGCTGGAGCTACCAATATGCCCGCCGTCAGTGGTCGTTGGTCGATAATGACAACCTGAAATACCGCTTCATGGGTGCCTTTGACAAGGCCATGCTTGACTTTGTTAAGCACCATCCCGTGATGCAGGCACCACCTGCGTGGATGCTTTATGCCGACGAGGAAAACAAGACCGTCGTCTACGAGCGTGGCAACCTCATCTTCGTCTTCAACTGGGGTCCGAAATCTATTCCCGATTACAAGATTCCCGTCAGACAGACAGGCGATTACCGCATTATCCTCACCTCTGACGACAAGGCCTTCGGTGGCTTCGGCAACATCGATGCAAATGTGAAGTTCCCTTCGGAGAAGAAAGGGGATGTCGTCACGATGAAGATCTACAATGTGAGTCGCGTGGCGACGGTGTATCAACGCATCCCATAAACAAAGAAAGCCGCTCCGAAGAGCGGCTTTTTATTTGTAAAGACGTGATGGACACGTCATACGTCAAATTCTAAAGAACTTAGAAGTTGTAGTACAAATAAATAGCGGGAAGAGCGGCTTGGAAGTTGAAGCCGAATCCTTCTTCACCCAGGAAGGGGCACTTGTTGTAGCCGAGGAAACCAATGCGGCAGGCAGCCGTCCAGTGTTCTGTAGCCATCCATGCAACACCGGGTTGCAAGCCAACTCTCCATCCTCCGTTCGGGATGTAGAAATCACCAGTGGCATCCAAGAAGACGTTGAACTTGTTGGCGACAGTGGCAAGGTTGCAACGCACATAAGGAGAGGCAACCAGACCCCAATTGACCTCGTTGTTGGTAAGCTCGTTCTTCGTAAGGATGAAGTTAAAGGCCGAGGCAACCGAAATAGGAGTGTCAGTGAAGGAGTAGCCAATTTCTGGAGCTACTGAAACGGTGAAACCATCCTTGAAGTGGCCGTTTGCACCACCACCAATCCAAAGTTGAGCGTTTGCGCTAAAGATGCCAACGAAGGCAAGAGCTAAAGTCAAAAATAACTTTTTCATTTTGATTAAGTTTTAGTTAATAATTAGGTTAAGTGTTTTTTTGTCGATTGTTTTAGACGCGGCAAAAATAGCAAATAATATGCCACGATGGATGTGCTTGTCGCCAAAATTTTCTCAATAGGCCTTATTTTTCAATAAATGCAATGGTTTCCCCCTTGTTGACACGCTTGCCTTGGTCGGCTGTAGCTTCCACGATCTTGCCAGGCCAGAGGGCGTAGACCGGCTCCATGCCATGCTCGCTGTTGATGGCGCAGAGAAGGTCGCCTTCCTTGTAGACCTTGCCAGGTGCGGGAGCAATGCTCTTGTCGTCGAAGTCGACTTCCCACATCACGATGCCACTCACAGGAGCGACAACCGGTTCGGCGTTGGGATGACGCAAGGCGCGGAGGTCTGGAATCTTGGCCTCGCCACCAGCTTTCTCGAACTTGGCCTTCATCTTGGCTTCCAGCTCTTGGTTGAAGCGACGCTTGGCCTCGCCCGATTTGTACTCGCGGTACTGCTTCTCGTGCATGGCGAACTCGAAGAGTTCTTCGTCGTCTTGGCCGCGGTCCCAGCCTTCCTTCTTCATCATTTCGATGAAGTGTGGCAAGGCATTCGGGTAGTTGTCCTGCGGGTTGCCCGTGAAGAACTCGAGGCCTTTCTTCTTGGCCAGTTCCACGATTTCGGGTGCGAGCGTTCCAGGTAGTTTTCCAGCCTTGCCGAGGATCATGTCCCAAGCGGCAGGGTCGATGGAGGTCTCGTAACGCGGCTCGCCCTTGCTGAGAGCGAAGAGATTCATCAGGGCGATATTCTTGGTGTATTGGCTGAATGGGGTGACCAAAGGCGGGTTGCCGAGTTTAGGCCAAATGTCCTGCACTTCTTGGAACAGCTCGACCAGCATCTCGTCTTCGCTCAATGCCGGCAGACCTTGCTTCTCGCGGTTCATGTTAATGGCGGCGTGTACCGGCTTGAGGTCGGCCATCAGCGAACCCATCATGCCGCCTGGGAGACCGCAGCCCAACAGCAACGAGTTGATGTAACGGTTGCGCGGGTCGATCCAATAGCCGAGGAAGTCGTCGATGAAGCTCTGCGTCATGCTGCGAGCAGCCATATAGGTCTTCATGTCGATGTCTTTCACGAGGAAGCCAGCGTCTTTCAGCATGGCTTGCACGCTGATGACGTCGGGGTGGACGGTGCCCCACGACAGCGGCTCCATAGCCACGTCAACGTAGTCGCAGCCGGCTTTGCAGACCTCAAGCATTGATGCCATCGAGAGGCCGGGAGTGGTATGACCGTGGTACTGCACCTTGATTTCAGGATGCTGTTTCTTGATATGCTCCACGATGCGGCCCAAGCTGACGGGGCGACCCACACCAGCCATGTCCTTCAGGGCGATTTCCTTGGCACCGGCTTCAATGAGTTGGTCGGCAATATGCATATAATACTCGGCGGTATGCACCTGTGAATAGGTGATACTCATGGCGGCTTGTGAGATCATGCCTGCTTCGTTGGCCCATTTGATGGATGGGATGATGTTGCGCACATCGTTGAGGCCGCAGAAGATACGCGTGATGTCGACGCCTTGGGCTTTCTTCACCTTATACATCAGTTGGCGCACATCAGCGGGCACGGGATTCATTCTCAAGGCGTTGAGAGCGCGGTCGAGCATGTGGCACTCGATGCCGCCTTTATGCAGTGCTGCCGTGAAAGCACGGACGGATGGGTTCGGGTTCTCGCCATAAAGCAGGTTGACCTGTTCGGCGGCACCGCCGTTGGTCTCCACACGGTCGAAGCAACCCATGTCGATAATCAAAGGAGCAATCTTTTCCAATTGATCCTTACGAGGCACATATTTGCCTGACGACTGCCACATGTCGCGGTAGACCAGGCTGAATTTTACTTCTTTTTTCATTATGTTATTGTGTTTTAGACGATTTTGTTTGGGTCTGCAAAGGTACAACTTTTCTGTCAAATAATAATGAAAATAACAGCGAAGAAAAAAGCGGACGCATTAGTGCGTCCGCTTTAGAGGGTTTGTAGAATGGCGTCTCTACAAAGTCACGAAACAACGCTTATTTGCGTTTGTATTCCGTGTCGCTGCCGATGTTGCCTTCGCCAGATAGGATGGTCAGGGTCTTGCCTTCCACTTTGTAGTTAAACACGGTGGGATCGGTAAATCCTTCGTAGTTGAGGGTGAGCTTGCCGTTGCTTTCACTGTAGGTGAAGTTGCCGACCAAAACACCATAAGCCATGTAGGAACCAGTGCCATCTTCATTGAAGGTGTAGTAGGTGTTGTCGTTGTAGTACCATTCGCCAACGAGACCTTGTTGTTGTTTGTCGTTGCCCTTGTCACCACCGTTGCTGCCGCTATTGCCGCAGGAAACAAAGCTCAAGGCCATGACGACCACTGCAATCAAAGAGAAAATAACTTTCTTCATAGATTTTAATTTTTTAAGGTTAATAATTGGAATAATTTGTTAGTTGTGTTTGATACTTAATGATGTCGCAAAAGTACGGAATAATTTAAAACATGCTATGTTTTTTTTGTAGAGACGGTGTGCACACCGTCTCTACACATTGTCATTCAGTTAAAACAGGTTCTCCAAAACCTTGTCCTCAACGAGATTCGGCAGCGTAACCTTCAACTTAGGCTCGGCCGCCATGGCGCGTTTGATGGCAAACATGGCGCCTTCGTTGCGGGCCCAGTTGCGGCGGGCGATGCCGTTATTCACATCCCAGTGCAGCATGCAGTGGAGGCGTCTGTCGGCATCAGCGGTGCCGTCTAAGACCATGCCGAAGCCGCCGTTGATGACTTCACCCCAGCCTACGCCGCCGCCGTTGTGGATGCTCACCCAGGTGGCACCACGGAAACCGTCGCCGATGACATTCTGCACTGCCATGTCGGCGGTGAAGCTTGAACCGTCATAGATGTTGGAGGTCTCACGGAACGGGCTGTCAGTGCCGCTCACATCGTGGTGGTCACGACCAAGGACGACAGGACCGCTCAGACGTCCGTCAGCAATGGCCTTGTTGAACTCGGCGGCGATCTTGGTGCGGCCTTCGCAGTCGGCGTAGAGGATACGGGCTTGCGAACCTACCACGAGATGGTTCTCTTGTGCGCCACGGATCCACTGGATGTTGTCGCGCATTTGTTGTTGGATTTCGGCAGGAGCCGTGCGGGCAATCTCTTCAAGCACATTGCAAGCGATGTCGTCGGTGACGGCCAAGTCCTCGGGCTTGCCAGAGGCGCAGACCCAACGGAAGGGGCCGAAGCCGTAGTCGAAGCACATCGGGCCCATGATGTCCTGCACGTAGGAAGGATAACGGAAGGTGCCGTCTTCTTTCAGGATGTCGGCACCAGCGCGGCTGCTCTGCAGCAGGAAGGCATTGCCGTAGTCGAAGAAGTACATGCCCTTGGCGGTCAGCTTGTTGATGGCGGCCACATGACGGCGCAACGAAGCCTGCACCTTCTCCTTGAAGAGTTCGGGGTTCTCGGCCATCATGGCTTTCGACTCCTCAAACGACTGTCCGACAGGATAGTAACCA
>CADBGN010000021.1 GCA_902794155.1 uncultured Bacteroidia bacterium | reverse complement strand
TTCAATCTGCGCCACCTTCGCGTCGAGCTCGGCCTGGTCCTTGCCAACTATGCCGTAAAGGCGCTGGAGCATCTTGTTCTTCTCGTCGCCGCGGTAGTAGCTGCCTGCGACCTTCATGAGCTTCACCGCTCCGATCTGCGCCGAGTGCTCCACGTGCGGGCCGATGCACATCTCGAAGTAGTCGCCCACCGTGTATGTGCTGATCGCCTCGCCGGATGCCGCGACGTCCGCAAGGCGCTCGAGCTTGTACTTCTGCCCGGCAAGCTTCGCGGCAACCTCCTCCTGCGTCATGTTGGCCTGAACGAAAGGCTCGTCGAGCGCAATGAGGCGCGCCGCTTCCTTCTCGATGGCGGGGAAGTACAAATGACCCACCATAGCACCATTGACACCTTTTTCAATCATATAACGGAATGGTGCCAATTCGATGTCGCGCACCTCTTCCATCGTACGTGTCACCGTGGGCAGGGTCAGATGCGAGTCGGTGGAGGTGTTGCCGTGACCTGGAAAGTGTTTCATCGTGGTTATCAAGCCCTTACTCTGCATGCCTTGTGCGTATGCTGAGGCTTTCTCACCCACTTTCTGCGGGTCTTCACCAAAGCTGCGCACCCCGATGATGGGATTGGCCGCGTTGGAGTTGACATCGGCCACCGGTGCGAAATTCACATGGATGCCCATGCGCTGGCATTGTTCAGCCACCTGCTGACCCATATCGTAAATCAGCTGGTCGTCCTTGATGGCACCCAAAGTCATCTGATATGGATAAGCCAAGGTCTTGTTCACGCGCATGGCCAAGCCCCATTCCGCATCGATGGAGACCATCAGCGGGGTTTGTGCCATGGCCTGCCACTCGTTGGTCTGCTTCACTTGAGCATCGGCATCGCCGCGGAAAAAACACACGCCACCAATGTTGTACCTTTTGATGTACTTCGCCACGTTCTCATTAAAAGGTTTGTCAGGCAGGTTGGCACGCATGCAGATCAACTGGCCCACCTGCTGTTCCAAAGTAAGACTGTTGTACACCGAATCCACCCAGCGCGTCTCAGCATCCTGGGCAAAGCATTGTGCAACCGAAAAAGCCAACACAAAGCAAGCTAATAAACGTTTATTTGTATTCATATAACTATTTTATATTCAATAGATAATATTATTTTATTTCAACCAATCCTTTAAGTCTTGCCAATCGTAAGGTTTACAGACGATGGTCTTGTTTTCATCCAAGACAAACACCGTCGGCGTGGAAGTGATGTGATAATCCAGAAAGGCTTTATTATCCCAACGCAATTCATCATAGAAATGGTATCCAGGCAGACGCATTTTTTTTACTGCCTGTTTCACTTCTTCTTCATTCTCTGCCAAAGCAAACGTAACTAATTCAAAATCAGTCTTCAGATTAAGGTTTTTACGAATCTGAACTAGGAAATCATGGCAGTACTCGCAATCCGTCGACCAAAAGACAACGATGGTGCTTTCCGCTGAAGATGCATACAGGTCGTAATCCTTACCGTCAATCGTAACACCTGTGAAATTTGGAGCCTTTGATCCGACCTTAACCAATTGGTAGGGCTCGGTGATACTATCCAACCGCAGTCCCTCGTCTATTGAAACTTCTCCTTCAAATAACATAGGATAATTTAATAGATAATCAATAACTTGCGTTCTTCCTAGATTAGTGTAACCATTCAACATAAACCCCAATATAAACTCGTAAACCCTCATGTTGACTTTGGCTTTGTCCAACAGGACTCCCACACTCTGGATCGAAAGACTATCAAAATGAGCCAAGTCGTCGGTCATCGTGTTCAAGTACAGTTCATTCACCATCCGCACTCGAAAGGACTCAGAGTCAACCAAAGCTGTGTCACTAAAATCCACATCATTCCACGTTTCCCTCACCACATTCTGAGCCTTCATCCACATGCCAGAAAGTAGTAAAACGAGAACCAAATTGATGTGGATTATCTTTTTCATATTCTTGATTTTAAACTATTTTATCAAAAGTCTAACTTTAATTGAATAGCCATATTAAAAGTCATGCGATGCAGAGGCGTAGTGCCATGGTCGGCAATGGCTTGTTTATGTTCCTTTGTCGGATAGCCCTTGTTCTTTTTCCAATTGTAAACGGGATATTGCTCTCCATATTGTTCCATCATCATATCCCTAGTGGTCTTGGCCAAGATGGAAGCCGCTGCGATAGACTGGTACTTTCCGTCGCCACCCACGATGCAAACATGTTTCACTTTTTTATAAGGGTTGAAACGGTTGCCATCGATGAGCAGTAATTCAGGTTGAAGTGTCAGTTGATCTAAAGCCCTGTGCATCGCTAAGAATGAAGCATTTAAGATATTGATTTCGTCAATCTCTTGCGCCGTGACAATGCCAATACCATAGCTCTGTGCCTCTTTCATGACCAACTCCCGCAGTTGCATCCTCTTCTTTTCTGTAAGTTGTTTGGAATCATTGAGTTCTGGATAATCAACACCTTTCTTCAAGATGACCGCAGCGGCCACGACTGGACCCGCCAGACAACCCCGTCCAGCCTCATCGCAGCCCGCCTCAATCAAATTCGAATAATGCGTCAGCAACCCCATGGTTTACAGTAATTTAAAGTAATAATGGTTGGCGAAGACCAAGATAATGAAAAGGGTCAAGAACAAATTGGCCCACCCTGTATTGTTCATATAGGAGAAAGTGTAAGAAACGAGGATGGATAGCACGATGAAGAGCAAGCCGTTCATCAGCACATCGGAGCCAAGAAACAACGTCAATAAAGCGAAAATAGTGAGTATCAATGTCATGGAAATCTTGGTTCGTACGGCTACCGTCTTCTCCAAACCTGAGTTTTTGCCACCGAAAAGCATGAGTGCTGTAGACACTATTAGAAGAGCTAACACGATGATATTCCACAAGTTGAATCCCTCCACCGAGAAATGGAAGGCTGTGAAGTAGTCTTTATAGCCAAGCAGCATGGCATGGAAGTCGCCAAAGAGGAATATGCAGACGAAATACACAAAGTAGACAAACAGGAAGCCAAAAAGCGGGATGAGCTCCAAACGCAGCGACCCTTTTTTCGAAACAGGGAGCACAATTATAATCCACAAAACCAACAAGATAGCGGGAAAATAACATAAGGATGACACAGCGACAAACGCGCCTGCCTTCAGCAGATTCATCTCTGGATTAGGAAGCATGTATGTGTCAAACAAGTTTCCGACTGTCAACAGGATAAACAGGGTTGAAAAAGCGAAAGGATAAAAGTTGGTCTGCGTCACCGTGAGGCTCATAAGCAGAACAAAGACAAAAGCTCCCATCGTGCTGACCTTGCCGACAATCTGGTGTTTCACCATGATGGTATTGAATACCATGGTTTCAAGCACCAACAGCACAAAGGCCACTGCATGTTGGGCGACGGCTGAGCCTCTGAGCAACCTATTCACCAGATTAAAGAATGGTGTGACTGGCTCGTCCAAACCCACAGTCGCCTTCCCGGAGATGAACGCAGGAATCCAAAGGGCAATCGCCATCAAGGCAATCACCACATACTGAATGGCATAGCTCTGTCTGAAAAACTTTATCATTGCATTCTCATCAAGTCAAGTCCAATGTCATGACGGTAGTTGACGCCTTCGAAATGGATCTTCTCCACCTCGCGGTAGGCAATGCCTCTCGCCTCTTCAATCGAGTCGCCGTGGGCAGTCACCGCAATGACGCGGCCACCAGCCGTGACTACATTCTTATTGGCATCAAAGGCCGTGCCAGCATGGAAGGCAACAACATCTTTCAAATTGTCCAATCCGCTCATAATCATGCCTTTCTTGTAGGCTTCAGGATAGCCCCCCGACACCATCATCACCGTGACAGCGGTATTGTCGCTCTTGGCATAATGAACTTCATTCAAGCGACCATCAGCACAAGCAAAGAGCATGTCTGCGAAGTCGCCCTCGATGCGGGTCATCACGGCTTCGGTCTCAGGGTCGCCCATGCGGACATTGTACTCGATGACGTAAGGATTACCACCATCGTTCATCAAACCCAAGAAAATGAAGCCTTTATAGTCGATGCCTTCCGCTTTCAAGCCCTTGAGCGTTGGCTTCACGATGCGTTCTTCCACCTTATTCAGGAAATCAGGTGTGCAGAAAGGCACTGGCGAGACTGCACCCATGCCGCCCGTGTTCAAACCCTGGTCGCCGTCGCCGATGCGCTTGTAGTCCTTGGCCTCGGGCAGCAGCACATAATGCTCGCCATCCGTCAGCACAAACACCGAAACCTCGATGCCCTTGAGGAATTCCTCGATGACCACCGTGGCCGAAGCTGCACCAAACTTGCCGTCAAGCATCTTACCGAGTTCGTCTTTTGCTTCCTGCAAGTCGTTGAGAATCAATACACCCTTGCCTGCTGCCAAACCATCGGCCTTCAGCACGTAAGGGGCTTTCACGCTCTCAAGGAACTTGAGACCTTCGTTGAGGTTATCTTTGTTGACTTTGAAGCACTTCGCCGTCGGTACACCATATTTCGCCATAAAGTCCTTGGCAAAGGCCTTGCTGCCTTCCAACTGAGCACCACGCTTGTCGGGACCGATGATCTTCACCCCTTTCAACTCGGCGTCACCCTTGAAGAAATCAACGATACCATCCACCAAAGGCTGCTCCGGTCCGACCACAACAAGGTTAATCTCTTGCTTTAAGCAAAAGCCCTTTACAGCTTCAAAATCAGATGGTTTTACATCCACATTAACACCCACTTGGGCAGTGCCAGCATTGCCAGGAGCAATGAAGACCAGGGCTCCTTCGCCTT
Source organism: uncultured Bacteroidia bacterium (assembly GCA_902794155.1). Lineage (GTDB taxonomy): Bacteria > Bacteroidota > Bacteroidia > Bacteroidales > F082 > Limimorpha. Next base: position 46,872 of record CADBGN010000021.1, on the reverse strand, counting down.
GGGCCAGTTTCCATGCCAAGGCATTTTCGCGACCACCCGAGCCAAGCACCAAAATGTTACGCTTAACAGCGGTGATATGTTGGCCTTGGACAGCTTTCCAATCCACGGCATCTTTTCTGGCTTCACCAGGATACATGATTATCTTAGCCATATTCTATTCTTTTATTGCTTTCATTAATGAGTTCCAAATGTCATCCGCAGCTTTGTCCCATGAGAAGTTTTTGGCGCGTTCCCTACCCTTCTCAATTAGAGAATCACGTACGTTCTCGTCGAGCATCTCAGTCATGCCTTCGGCGATGGAGGCCTCACTGAAAGGATCCACCAACAAAGCCGCGTCGTCGGCCACCTCGGGCATGGAAGTCACATTGGAGGTGATGACGGGCGTGTCGCACCTGAACGCTTCCAAAATAGGGATGCCAAAGCCCTCGAAATAAGACACATACACCGAAGCAAGTGCCGATGCCGTCACCAAATGCAGGTCTTCGGCGCTCAGACGACCGGCAAAGACCACCTCGTCCTTGAAACGCATCTGGCTGTAGGCCTGCTCGATAGGCTCCGACCACCAACGCTTCTCCCCTACAATCAGCAACTTGACATTAGAAGGCGTCTGACCCTTGAACAAATCAAAGGCCGTGAACAAGCGTGCCAAGTTCTTGCGCGGATGCAGTGAGCCAACGAACATGAAGTAAGGATTTCCATTCGTGTATTTCGCACGGATGGCCTCCTGCTCCTCTTCGGAAATAGGCGCAAATTTCTCATTCACACCGTTATAGGCCACATCGATCTTCTCAGGTTCAATACCGTAACATTCCACTATGTCCTTTTTCGAGAACTCCGACACCGTCACGATGCGCTTGGCTTTTCGGGCGAACTTCGGGAAATATTTCTTGTAGTGCCAAAGATGTATTTTCGGCATGTCCTTCGGAAAATGCTCGAAGTTAAGGTCGTGAAACTGTGTCACTTGTGGCACATCAGAACGAAGGCTGAGGTAGCCGTCGGGCGAGAAGAACAAGTCGGGCTTGACCTTCTTCAAGGCCTTAGTCACCGAAAACTCGAAGAACCAAATGAACAAGAAGGGATGCCGTGCCTGCGGGAACAACACTATGGGTTTCACGTTGTCGCTAAAAAGAAAAATCGGGTCGGGCTCACGGTCGAAGATGAAGTAGAACTCCACCTCGGGATGGTCTTTGACCATGCGACGCAAGGTCTCATAGGCCACCCAGCCGATACCTTCCAACTTGTTTTTCAGCAACAAACGAGTATTAACTGCAATCTTCATACTTCAAAAAAAACGGAAATCCCAATGAGGAATTTTCCAATTGCAAAAATAATAAAAACACCGAAAAACAGAAGCAAAAGACAAAAAACAATTGTCAATTGTGGTTTTTTCCTATTTTTGTCCATCCTTTCATTTTTGAAACCATGAGAAAATCAGCGCTTTTGGTCTGTTTTATGGCCATCCTCTCCGTTGGCTTCGGCCAATCAAGACCGATGGCTTACCTGCCAAAACATATCGACTTGATTAACCCATCCGAGTTCAACTTCGTCTGGGAAAGCGCTGAATTTGCGACGCTCGAAAAAAAGTTTCAACAACAGCGTTACGATTTCTATGCATGGATTGAACACCACTATGAGGCAAGACATTACCAACAAGACAGCCTCATGCTAATCGACCCAAAAGGAGACGCTTTTCTTATTAGAAAACTCGACACCATTCCCATAAAACTATTGAACATGCTCTTTAATGGTGCGCTTCCACAAACCATTGAAGACGAGCCTGTTGAAATATTTGAAATCGGGGGAACAGTTCCAATAGACATTGACAGGCTGGCCAACAAATGCAGTGAAATCATGCTGCAGCATTATCCAAACCTTGTCCCCTCTCCAGGTGAAGAACATGACTGGTCGCCTGATGCAAAGGATTATTTGCTCTTCGGCTTTTGGCATAGATTGGGGTGCCATGTCATAGGTAAGCAACAAGACTTCCCCAGCCCTTTTGTAATAGGCAGCAAGCTCTTCCTATGTCTTGCCTGCGGTTGGACTGCGCGATATTGCATCACTGGCCAAGAAAAAGCCTTGACGAACCGCGTCATGGCTTATCCCGATGGCGGCGTCTTGCCCCACGACTTGTTTGAAGAAAGCTATATCCTCAACAAGGGCAACATTTACCTGACTTTACTGACCTGTGAGAATGTCCTAGCTGGCGACCCGCATCGAAAAGGCCGCCAAAACGACCCGTTGCAAAAGAAACTGGCCTATATTCGTCACGACTCCAAAGAGATAGGCGACAACTATGGAGCTTGGTACCATCTCTTTGGCATCGCTCTTTATGGCATGCTGAGGACCAACCTGACAAGCCGTTCCGTGGCCGAATTTGAAAACCTTGGCTCTTTCTTTTACGAAGGTGCCGACAAACAGGAAACCTACATTAATCGGCATGGGGCGCTCTTGGGCATAAAACTGAAAAAAATAATGAAGCATGAAACCTGGAAAGTTCCGTTACAGCCAACGGACAGAACAGATTACATGCTTCACAATGCCTTAAAAGCTCATCAATAGCGGTAGATGTCCGACTTGTAGGGTCCCTCAACGGGTACGCCGATGTAGTCGGCCTGCTTCTGCGTGAGCTTGGTGAGCTTCACACCAATCTTCTCGAGGTGCAAACGGGCCACTTCCTCGTCCAAATACTTGGGCAGGCAGTACACGCCGACCTTGTATTGACCGCGTTTCTCCCAAAGGTCCATCTGGGCCAAGGTCTGGTTGGTGAACGAGTTGCTCATCACGAAGCTGGCGTGACCCGTGGCGCAACCAAGGTTGACCAGACGGCCCGAAGCCAACAGGAAGATGCAATGACCATCATCGAAGACGTACTTGTCGACCTGCGGCTTGATGTTGATCTTCTCCTTTAGGTGCTCGGTTTTTTCAAGGCGGTCCACCTGGATTTCGTTGTCGAAGTGACCGATATTGCACACGATAGCCTGGTCTTTCATCTTGAGGATGTGTTCGAGCGTGATGACGTCGCAGTTACCTGTCGTAGTGACAAAGATGTTGCCTTCCTTGACGGCCTCTTCCATCGTCGTGACCTCGAAGCCTTCCATAGCGGCTTGCAATGCACAGATGGGGTCGATTTCGGTGACGAGCACACGGGCGCCATAGCTCTTCATGGAGTGTGAGCAACCCTTGCCCACTTCACCGTAACCGCACACCACAACAACTTTACCGGCAATCATCACATCGGTGGCGCGCTTAATGCCATCGGCCAACGACTCGCGGCAGCCGTAGAGGTTATCGAACTTTGACTTGGTCACCGAGTCGTTCACATTGATGGCGGGCACCAGCAACTCGCCACGCTCGTGCATCTGATACAGACGATGCACACCCGTGGTGGTCTCTTCCGAAACGCCTTTCCAATTGGCAACAACAGTATGCCAGAAAGTAGGATTCTCTTTATAAGTAGCCTTGATGACGCTCATCAATGCTCTTTCTTCCTCGCTGCCCGTGGGTGCGTCAAGGAGTTTGGGGTCGTTTTCGCAGGCGTAGCCCTTGTGAATCAGCAAGGTGGCATCGCCGCCATCGTCCACAATGAGGTCAGGACCTGACCCATCGGGGAAGGTGATGGCGCGCTTGGTGCACCACCAATAGTCTTCAAGGGTCTCACCTTTCCAAGCGAAGACAGCAGTACCCGTCTCGGCTATAGCAGCAGCAGCGTGGTCCTGCGTGGAATATATATTGCAGCTGCACCAACGCACCGTCGCACCCAACTTAACCAAAGTCTCAATCAGGCAGGCGGTTTGGATGGTCATGTGGAGTGAGCCCATGATCTTGGCGCCCTTCAGCGGCTTCGTATCGCCGTATTTCTTGCGCAGCGACATCAGGCCGGGCATTTCGTGTTCCGATACTTCAATTTCCTTGCGTCCCCAAGCAGCCAAGTTCATGTCGGCCACCAAATAGGGCAATTTGTTGTCTAATAGTCTGTTATCCATTGATTTAGATATTTTGTTTCGTGATAGTATGAAAAGGCAAAGATAAACAATTTTCCGACACAAATAGAAAAAGGCCAAGATTTCAAATTATTGTGTACTTTTGCCCAACAAAAACAAGTCAAAACAATACTGTCATGAATCAACCTTACACCAACATCAACATCAACCCCAACAAAAAGAAAATCGGACGTTACATCGTTTGGGGCATTGTGGGACTATTTGCCATCCTAGTATTCTTCTCCTCGTTCTATACCATCCGATCGACGGAACGCGGTGTACTCGCCACCTTCGGCAAGATGAGCGACGAGGTCATTGGGGACGGCCTTCACATGAAGATCCCATTCATCCAAACCATCAAACGTGTGAACGTGCAGCAGAAGAAGTTTGACGGCAAGGAGAACAGCTATACCCGCGACGTGCAGACTTCAGAGGTGGAATACACCATCAACTACGACTTGGTGCGCGAAAACGTCAGCAAGCTGATGAAGAACGTCGGCGACGACTATCACAACCGTATTGTAGTGCCCTTCATCCGCTCGGCCATGAAACAGAGCTTTGGTAATTTTGCTGCAACAGAAATCGTTGAAAACCGTGACGCTGTACGACGTGAAATCGAAATTTCTCTCCGGGAAGCTCTTGACAGCAACTATTTCATGAATGTCCAATTCCAAATCACCAACATCGACTTCGACGACGACTTCGAGACCGCCATCAAGGAGAAACAGGTGGCTGAGCAGAATGCCCTAAAAGCCAAGAATGTCACTATTCAGGTTGAAGAGCAGGCCAAGCAGACCAAAATCAAGGCCCAAGCCGAAGCTGAAGCCATGAGCATCAAGGCGGCGGCTTTGGAGAGCAACCCCAAATTGGTGAACTACGAAGCCGTGCAGAAATGGGATGGCAAGATGCCACAGTACATGCTAGGCAACTCAGTGCCTTTTATTGATTTGAAGTAAGCTTCAGAACTCCTCCTCGCGTTCCACGCCCATGACGCCGAAGAGGCAGAGCAAGAGATAGACAGGAAGCAATCCCACCAGAAAGGAGATAATTCCACCCTTCCAGGTGGGTTTGTTCATGATAGGACGTCCCGTAGCTTTGATCACCATGATGGCGATGATAACGAGCGCGACCAGTACTGATGCGATGATGATCCACATAATGATTAATTGTTTTTGTTAGGTTATTCTATCTAATCACAACAATTGTACCAATTATAGTATTTAATTCCAGCAACTCTAATCTACTCCACTACTACTTCATCCACCATAATCCAAGCCTTCTGGCCTTTATAGGGATGCCAGTCAGGCAAGACACCTTGGTTCTCCACTTTCACGCGGACATATTTCCATTGCTTGCCATCGGTGCGAAGGCGGGCTTCGATTCGACCAAAGCCTTTCATCTTGTCGGGACGGTCGAAAACAGGCAACTCGGCCATTTGCCATTCGCTGAACTCGTCGCCATCGGACGAGAAGCTCACCCACACGCCCTTTGGCCACACCACCCAATCGTTAGGCTCGTGACTGAGACCGACCTTCACCGTGTTAATCTTGGTCGGGACGGCCAATTCGATGGTAGCTTCCATGTCGACACCTTCAAAGCCCAGCCAGTCGTTCTGCCAATCGCCTGAAGCGCCTTTCTTGCCATCCATCAGGGCGATGTCGGCATCTTTGCCGTAACGCTCTGCAGGCGGGTTGACAAAGGTCGTATTCTTGATGTTCAAGCGGTTGAACTGGCGCAGGGTCACAAACGAAGGCACACTCCCTTTCTTGAAGGCCTTGGCCTTGATGGTGCAGGTCTTGAGGATGACAAACGACGATTTATAGAGCGACGACTTCATCGTAGGCTCACTGCCATCAGTGGTGTAACGTATTTCGGCATCGGAATCGGGACATGTCATGGAGATGGTCAGTGGACGGTTGTACATGCGGAAGTCCTCCTTCCCTGCCATCGCTGCCTTGATTTCGGGCATTGGAACCATAATTGAATCTGAATTCGGCAGTTGATAACGATACAACTCTATCGGGTCTTCAGCCTTCGTATCAAAAGCGCGAAGCAAAACTGTGTATTCATAAACTTGATTTTTAAGCACATACTTCTCATCCACGCCAGGACCACAGGTGGCTGTTCCGATGGGGGCTTGTTTGTAGTCCACATTGATCGTCAAGAAATCCGTGAAATTAAGTTGGTTAATTCGACGGGCAGCTGAGAGGTTGTCATCGTCATAATTGTAAATACTGAAATTGAACGGCTCAAACATGGTTATGAACAATCCTATCTGACTTTCATCCCTTACCATGTCTCCATTGTCCATCAAAGCAAACCATCGAGTTTCGGCGTGGTTACCATTGTCCTGTGGGACAACGTGTTGCTCAAACAGATCCATTGCATCTACCTGATATAAGCCCATTTTGCCCGAGGCGTTTCGGTCAGGATAGTTTTCTGTGTCCTTGCCGAAATAGCTCACCTTCTTGTAACCCCAAGGCACACGGAACTGCATACCAATCTTCGGCAAAGAAGTCACCGTTTCCATCGGCTCAACGCGGTTGGTAATACTGACATTACCCTCGCCGTCAATGAGATACACCTTGTTGACCACGATTTGCAACTGGCCCATGCCGTCATAGTACTCCACAGCGGCATTAACCGAAACCGTTTTGGCATCCAACCGTTCGAAATGCAGTCCGCCAGTCTTGGCCGTCAGGTGTTGCAGTCCCGCCTTTTTCCAACGGGGCAAAGCCCAACCATCCACCTCATCGTTCAAAGTAGGCGCACGCCAGAAGTTGTCTCTCAACTCGCCTTTCAAAAGCTCTTGTCCCTTAACGACATACGAGCTTATCTCACCTGTAGCCTTATCGAAAGTCACCGAGAAATCATCATTGAAAACCGAGCCATTGCCTGCATTGAATTGCACTATTTTCTCTTTTACCAAAGGCTCCAACGGTGCCGAAGGCCACTCCAACTTGAACTCGTCGTAGGCGATTTCTGTTCCAGCAATCATTAGAGGCTGGTCTTCTTTGGTCTTCACCGAGAAACGGATGAAGAACTCCTCTCCTGGATTGCCGTAAATACGCAGACGCTCTATGTTAATCTCCTGTGTGCCAAAAGGTTCAATATCAAGGTTGATTTTGCCTTTTGCCAAAGTTTTCTCTGCCGAGAAAATGGTGTAATCGCAATCAAATGCTGAGGCATTGGTAAATGAGAGCCAATTCTTGACCTCAAACCTGCCCCAAGTCAAGTCCTTGGCGGTGAACTTGAAGGGCTGATACACCTTTTTCACCTCGGCGGCGTGATGGTGCGGTTTGCCATAGCTGCTGCAAACACCGTTAGCGCAGAAAGCATCATCGTCGCCCACGCCGTAGGCGTGACCAAAATCTCCACCGACCGCCAGCCAATCCACATCCTTGTCTTTGTCATGTTGAATGAAGCTCTGGTCGACCCAGTCCCAAATGCAACCGCCTTGCAATTGCTCGTTGGCTTCAATCACGTCCCAATAGTCCTTCATGCCGCCCATACTGTTGCCCATCGCGTGGCAGTATTCCACCATGATAAAAGGACGATGATATACGCTATCAAGACCTTCATCTACAAAGCGTTGCAGATATTTCGGGCTGGCATACATCAGGCCAATGACATCTGTATTTCTGTCGTAAATGGCTCTTTCGTAGGTCACTGGGCGCGAGGGGTCGCGGTCTTTCATCCAGTCGTAGGTGTATTCAAAGTTCACGCCGTTGCCGCACTCGTTGCCCATCGACCACATAATCACCGAAGGATGGTTTTTGTCGCGTTCGAGCATGTTGCAGTTGCGCGACCAAACCATTTCCTTGTATTGCGGGTCTTTAGCAAGGCTCCTTTCTCCGTAGCCTTGGGCATGGGATTCGCAGTTGGCCTCGTCCCAAACGTAAAGACCGTATTTGTCACAGAGTTCATACCAATACGGGTCATCGGGATAGTGACAGGTGCGTACCGTGTTGATATTCAATTGCTTCATCAAGGCGATGTCGCGTTCCATCGACTCGCGGCTAATGACATGACCTGTGTAGGGGTCATGCTCGTGACGGTTCACACCTTTTATTAATACATACTGCCCATTGATGAGCAGTTTGCCGTCCTTGATCTCCGAGGTGCGGAAACCAAAAGAAGAAGTCAGCTTTTCTATGGATTTGCCCTTTTTGTCTGCCAAAGACATTCTCAATTGGTACAAGTTAGGGCTTTCCGCCGACCAAGGCTTCACTTTCCCTATCTCCTTGCTGTCGACCGACAATTCCGCATCGGCATAATAATAGCCATCGTCTGCCTGCGTAAAAGACAATTCATTGATAGGCTTGGTGAGCGTGAACAAGATATTCTCGGAGAAGCCATCAACTTCTTTTCCTTCGTATGCACCGACAATTAAGCTACTGTTTTTCTGTATCTTATTAGTTTTGCTTTGCAGCTTGACCTTGATGGAGAAAGTGCCGTTTTGGTAGCTTTTGTCCAACCCTGCATGGATTTCATAGTCATATACATTCAGCATGGGTTTGGAATACAGCATCACGTCGCGCTCGATACCACTCAAACGCCAAAAATCCTGGCACTCGAAATAGGAGCCATTGGAGAAACGATAGACCTTGACAGCCAGCGTGTTCTTCCCCACTTTGACGTATGGCGTGAGGTCAAACTCGGCATTAGTCTTGGCATCTTCGGAATAGCCCACAAACTGGCCGTTCACCCAAACATAGTAGGCCGACTTCACCGCACCGAAGTTGATGAAGGTCATGCGGTCTTTCCAAGTCTCGGGAAGGTTGAACTCGGTCAGATAGCATCCCACGGGGTTGTCCACCGTTGGGGCCAAAGGCGGCTCGTTAGGACGGAACTCGTTGTCCACATTGACATAAATGGGCGTACCATAGCCGTTCAGTTCCCAGTTGGCTGGCACCTTGATGGTCTTCCAACTCGAGGCATTGTAACCTTCCTTGTAAAAGTCGACAGGCGCCTTCGAGGGCGAATCCACCCATTGGAACTTCCAGTCACCATTAAGGCATTGCGACCATTGCTCTCCTTTAGGGATGACATTCGTCCGTGGATACAGGCGGTTGATCTCATAGATGTTGACATCATTCCAGGCGTTCAGCTCGGCTTCGGTTTGGGCTTGGAGGCTGGTCATCAGCAGACACAGCAGGAGTGAGAGGATTGTTCTTTTCATAGTTGTTGTCTTTAGGTCCCCACACTGCGCTGCGCTGGTGTGGGGTAAATAATGTATCGTGTCTTCGACACGGGGTTAGTCGGCATGCATCATTTTTTCCCTGTCGGCATCGGGTATCCGCTCCGATTGGTTCGTTTCTCGATTAAAATACACCACCACGGCGTGGCACAAGGTCTTGACTTCGCCCGTTTCAGCATCTTTAAGGCACTGCTCCATCTTAAAGCTGGAGTTGCCTATCTCGAGGACGCGGCTTTCACAAACAATGGGGTCGTGGAACAACACGGGATGACGAAAGTCCAAGTCCACATGGACGAGGACATACTTAAAGGTCAGCCAGTCGATTTTGGCTTGGAAGACATGCTCGAAGTATCGGCTTCGACCCATATCGAAGTAGTTGCACTGCGACCCGTTGTTGACGTGGTTGTAAGGGTCGAGGTCGCTCATGCGGATTTGGATGGGGCAAGAGAACATTTTGCTTGGTATTAACGCCACAAAGTTACAAGTTTTTCCTTATCACCTGCATCTTTTTTAGGTGTATTCCATTCAACGACACGCTATCCAGAGAAAAGGATTATGCATCCATTATTCCATGGTAATAAAAGAAAGATTATTTATAATCCTTTCTGCCTCTTTATTTCTTCCCAAACCTCATAGTATTTCTGTGCGATAGGAATCATTGTATCTCCTTCCCATACAGATTGCCTGATTTCATCTTTCAATTGAACATCATCAAGATAATCAGCCAACTTCCTAGCATCTACCACCGTAAGATAAAACGGATCCGGGTTTAAATCACCATTATTAATAAAAGTTCTGTCACTCATATAAATCTGTTTTTATTTTGACCATTCTTCCCAATTATACTGGGCTTCAACCATCTCCTCAATCTCGTCGTTAAGATTCGTAAATAAATCATAGCCAACAAGTGCTTCGACGTCATTCACCGAAACCACCGATTTGCTCAAAGGTTGCATACTGGAATCGTTCTCAAACACAAAGGCAATGGATTGATAGTCATCCCCGATTTTCCGAAGAACCGCCTTGAAGAACCCGTCTGGAACAACCACCTTTCTGTCCCCTATCGTTCCATAGCGGTTTCCATAAACGTAGGGACCACAGACGACCCATACCCTACCGTATTCCACTGCCCATTTTCGAACATGTTTTTCCAACGTATGCCAATCCCTGCCGTTAAGAACGTGATTTTGTGGACAAACATTGGTTAAATAGAAGCTCTCATTCATGGCTTCCTGCGACCATTTCATATCAGCCGATGGTGCCATATGGCCTTTATCCCACCCCGAATTGCTATAGTCCTCTCGCATCGCTTGTTGTCCATTGAACCCCAAATCCATGCTAAAACCTCTTGCACGAGGAACATCGCCTGCCACTTCTTCCGCAGTCAATTCATAGGCCACCCAATTGGGAATCAACCGTTGGGTGTTGTAGTTAACCACAAAACCGTTATACACAAGCACAGTTTCGGATTCCCCAATAACGGGGAGTTCCATCAGCTTATCGTTTAGCCGAAGCTCTCCCAGGTCAACTTGAGCCATCATGGCCATCGACACCGCCATAAGCGCAGAAAAAACCATGAAGCATCGGCGCAATCTCATAACGACTAGTTTAGCAAGGATACTTCGTCAGGAGCCACGCCTTTCAATTGAAGCAAGGTGATCTTAAACGGCGTATTCGTTTGATGGCATTGGGGGGCATTGCTGAAATTTCGGTTGCATGCCTCTTCCCAGGTCTTTCTGTCCTGCTCATGCTCCGTATAAAGAAACACCATCTTGCAATGCGTGTTGATGCCTTCCGCATTGATCACGGTCGGATTGAGTCGCACAAAAGGTGTAGACTTATAGTCCATTTGACGGAGAAGCAAGTCAATGTCCATATAGTCATGACTCACATATGGATAATCCTCGCTCTTTGTTATGTACTTGAAGATGGAGAAATCACTAATGGCTTCGAAAAGCATCGTCACAAGCTTATTCTTTAGTTCGTTCTTGAACCTCACCACTTCCTCCTCCTTCACATTGTATCTGTCCTTGAACATCTTGCTCAATTCCAATCCCTCCGTCATGGCATCCTTCTTTTCCTCAAAGTAACTGTCCAGGCATTCGTTGGAAACCAGCGTCAAGAAAGGATCCCTATATAATGGAGTCATCTTTAGGGACTCATCCTCTTGGTCACGCCAAACCTTTAGGTTGCCCACGTAGGAGCGCAAACCATTGTATTTGGAATGAAGGTTTCTCTCCAATTTGTATAGCGAGTCAATGATCATACCCGCCAAGTGCGTTTTCAAATGCGTGGTTTCCTTTTTGTGCTGACAAATGGAAATCTCTTGAGACAGATGCTCTAACTGCTTTTGATAGTCCATATCCAAGTCCTTGCGCCTACGTTTACGTTGGCGCATAATGAGCCAGAATACAATAGCGTTAATGGCCATAATACCATAAACATAGAAACTGGGTTTGCAGACCAATGGATTCCATGACTTCAAAAACACGCAGATGAGAGCATAAACCAAAACAACAGTGACCATGCTTCCCCAGAAACACAAATGGCAACGACGAGTCCCCTTGTCAAAGGCCTTAAGTTCATCGAGGCGTTCCTGTTGCAGATTGTCCTTTTTTCGCGTTAGGTTGCGAGACTCCCAATCCAACCGTTCCTTAGTACCATCGCATAGCGTCTCCCGAATACCATTGTTGCCCAGCGTCTGGAATAGCGTATTGAAACTACCGCTCCTTTCAGTCAGCTCTTTGTTCAGCCGCTCAAGCTTTATTTTCTCTTCACGAATAAGGTTGGTCAAAATCTCCGACTTAATGTAGGAATCCGTCAAATCGAAAGAAACTACGGCTTTTCGGTCTCTGCCTTTCACTTGCAGTTTGGTGTCGCTAATTTCAGTGATGATGCAAGCAGAATTGATTAAGTCTTCGTTCTCAATATAACCATAAGGAATGTAGCAGTAACCCTTGTCACCGAAATCATATCCCCATGAATTCCTTACCACAAAGAAATGGTTCTCATCATCATAACCGCAAATTACCATTACATGGTTACCCGACTTCTCGTTCAGTATTTCGCTTTCGGTTGGAATACGGATAAAGCCTTTGCATGGATGGAAAGAGTCGAAAATCTTGAAAGAAACCGCTACTGGATAGCCCTCACATACCGCTGATTTGATATCATGAAGATTGACCAGCACCCTTTTTGCCTTAATCAAAGTGCGATTTTTGGCGTTGTCGTAAGCCTCCACAGGTGGCTCTTGAGCAACATTGTCAGGGTTGTATGGGAAGTATTGTTCCAAACAGACGCCATCCTTCTTCAAGGTCTGAATCACATCATATAATGAAGTGCCGCTATCTCTATTCGAATTTCCCTTGCTATTCCTGGCATTGAAATAAACAAACTGCTCACTCAAATCGACATCAGGCTGCTGATTCTTTTTCAAGATATACTCAAAGATACCAACCAATGAAAAAGCGGAGCATGCTCCCATCTCGCCCTGATCTTTGACAGCAGTGAATTGGTCTCTCAAATCCACTGAAGAGGGCACCGACGCCAAAGGCTTGTATTCGTCCTCCAAGTCAATCTCTTTAGTGTCGCCTTGAAGTTTGTAGGTATGGCCCTCAAACACAAAACCGTCGTTGGTCAAGCGCTTGAAGCTTTCCATATGGTCGACACGCTGAATATCAATCCCTTCCAACTCAATGGTTTTTTGGCGGATATAATTCGTCGATTCGCGCATCGACACTTTGGTCGCCTTCAGATCATCCAACAGTTTACTAGCGGTTTGAACAGGTTTTCCGTCTTTCGATAGTGCAGCGAATTCCTGCAGGCGTTCCACTTCTTGTTCACCCGCCTTATCAGTAGCAGCATCCGCCGATTTTAAGGCACAGATGGCATTATGCTCTTCCACAAAGAGGTCAAGGACTTCCCTACTACAGTCATCAATCACTAATTGCCGCTTGTTGAACATATATCCAATGAGCAAGTCGTCATCTTCACCCAAGAGTTGCGCCAACGTGGCCTTTTTCTCGGGTAGGGAAAGATCCGGATTGTCGAGGTAGGACTGGAATTCCGCCGTCAGCCTGCTTATTTCGCAATCCAATGGAGAACCAATCTGACTTATGATTTCCGTATGGTCCAAGTTTTTGTTTAACTTTGGAGCCACCTCCTTGTCGTAGAACTTGGAAAAGACATTCACGTTCTTTCTCAACAAGCCCTGTACTATTTGAGACACCTTGTTCACCTCAACCTCCGACTGAGAAACCTTCTCGCGATCTAGGATATGGACATAGGCACGGTGCAACAGGTATTGGACAAAGTAATACTTGTCGAAACTCAACACGGAAATGCCCAAGGCATGCAAAGGTCGATTAGGGTCTTGAGCCGCAGGATGAAACATCTCGGAATAGTGTTTCACCGACAACATGGCATATTCGCCGACAATCCTCACAAACGAATCTTCATCTAAATTGAGGGAGGTGCCGTCTGCATTGCAGTTCTGAAGCATAACGAGTGAGCCCAGCGAGCCATACGACTTCTTGGCTTTCAGGATAGCCTCCAAAACTTCCTTGGATGTCCGTGCAAACTCGGAATAACGCACGGTCAGATTCTCCTCTTTTTTCTCAAAGAGGAAAGCCGTATCATAAGGGAGAAGGAACAGATCCACACGATAGCTTTGGGGAATGGCCTCAATAGCCACGAGGAACTCCTCCACAACAGACCAATACTCACTCAAATATAAAGGCACATACACGCACAAATTCAGCGTAGAGCTGTCACCAGGGTGGTTGATGGTAATGCTCGTATCATAGAGCGACCTGAAGAAGCCCTTCAAGTATTCCGCCCTGTTATCGGAGAAAACCATATAAGGTTTCCCAAATTGGACATCATACATCTCCTCAATCCCCGCCACAAAAACATTTTCGTCTGCCTCAACCGGTTCGGCAGGCAAAAATCTGGCATCGGCTTGTGAACCGAGTTCAGGATATTGGAAGGCCCTGAAGTAGGCTTTCAATTCTTGTTCACCATACTTGATGACATATTTCTTGATACTGGATAGCATGGACGCCGAATCGGTGCCAAGCATAATGTGCACTGTATGCCTCATCTGCCTTAAAGTTGCTTTACATGTGTCAATTCGTTGGTAATCAGTTCACGGATTTTCTCAAAGCCCTTCTTCTTCACCTCCTCCTTGGTCATATTGATCTGGGAATACTTGTCATAATAGTTCTCTTTCACATCATCGATGATGCTCTTGATGGCAGTAGCTCCCATGCTGATGGCTTGGTTATCCAAGTATTCGGTGAACTCCTTTCGGACAGAGCTCTTGTAGAAGCGGAAGGTGTCAAACGCCTCGTCACGGTATTGACCCAGTTTTACCCAGAAATCGTCGAGGGCATCGCCTTGCTCCTGACTCTTGAAGTAATACTCTCCGTTTTCGTTCTTCACAAGTCCAAAGATGAAGCCCTTCACCCACAAATCGAGCAAGTCCTCATCGGTGGTCTTCTTAGGTTTCACGCTGAAGTCCTCGCGTTTCATCCTCGTTTCCAAGATGTTGTCATAGTGGCAATTCACCCGGCACTGCTCATATTCTTTCTGATACTCGGGAAGATCTGCGATGGCATAAGCAGGCACCACACCCACCTGACGATAGATGATAATGCGGTCGCTCACACCGATACTGGCAAAGTCCACATCCATCGTTCCCGTCAACTTACTCTTGAAATAGTCGTTCTTATACAAGCGATTGATTTGCTTGTTAGGCACGCCTACAAAAAAGCTGTTTTGAGGGCGCTCCTTGGGCATATATCCACGATAGTCGTAACGGAACAAAGGCATAGCCTTCTCAATGGCAACACGAATGATGTTGTCAAACTCTTCTTGCGACATTTTGTCCAACACATCGTCAATAGTGGTTTCCCTCCAATTACGGGGCGTATGCAAACGTTTGGTATACTTAAGGATCAGGTCTTCAATCTCATCATTGGAGAGATCGGTAAAGCCAAACACTTTGCCAGCCGTATGGATGCTCTTCACAAACTCGGGAATCTGAATCTCATCGGCCACAATGCCAACAGAATTGAGCGAGTTTTGGGCCAAGTCAATCTGGAAGGTGGCCGTAGTCTTGCCCACATTGTTTTGGATACGTGCCAGTTTGGTCGACAAACTACGGTTGATAGCCTTGAAGCTTTCGGCGATGATACTTATCTTTCTACTGGCTTCGGCGAGAATACCCTTGATATTGTTGAACACCGTGATGGCGGCAGTTCTTCTGACAATCTCCAATCGGCATTCGGCAAGGCTCAAGCAAGCATCCGACACATCATTGGCATAATCTTCCAACTTGGTCTTTACCTTGAAGAACTTTTTGTCGTATTCGCTCAAATCAGCGCATGCCGTATCCAAAGAAGATTGACGCATGGGTTCCATGGCCACCAGCTCATCTTTCTCATCCGTCATTTCCTTCATGAAGATATCCACTTGGTCACCGATGGCTTCCAAAACATTCTCCACCGTGGAAACACCACATTCTTGATTGATATGCTCGTTGATGAGCTTCCTCAACTCGGCACGCACCTGATTGGTAAGATCGTTAATCCTCTTGTTAACCTCTTCATCCTTGATACGATTAATGTTGAGGTTTTGGTCCACTTCCGCTTTCGGGTTGGCATAATCGTTGACGGTCAACTTATACTTTGGCGTCTTGTCGCAAATGTAATCGATGACATGGTCGCAGTTGTCGTTCTCACGAATATTGACATTCGGGTTGTCAATCCAATTGTTGGCAATCAGGTTGGCATCCTGACAGCTATTGAAGAACCTGTCGATAAGATTCTTAGCCGACTTGATGGCACAAATGTCGCTCAAGTCTTGTCCACGATAGATGATCTCGCAAACACCCATGCCAGCGGCCCATGCTTTTTTGTTTTCGATATCCATTGACCCTTCGCGGATGTTTTTCTCCAGGTTGTCGCTCACACTCGCCGAAGCCGTGGAAAGCTCGCCCGCCGAGGTTACCAACGCCAGGCTAATCATTTCGGCCAGTTCATCCACATGGGTATAGGTGTCGCCCTTTTCATTCTTATTGTCAATGAAAATGACCGAGTTGAAAGGACGGTCCTTGATGTCGACAGAGCCATTAATGTAATCCATCTTCACGGGCTTGCTACCGATTCCCATATGCATCAAATAATCCAAATCCACAATGGCACCATAGGCATTAGGAGCAACCTTTGCCATACCTGAATTGGACATTTGCTTGAAGACATCAGGAAGGACGGCATATCCCGTCAATTTGCATGAAGGAGCCTTTTCATGAAGCAGGTAGGCCATATTAATAAATGTGCCGCATCCTGTGCCGCCGCAAACCGAGAAGACCATATGAATTTCCGTGTTGGTACCCAGCAATTCATATTTGTCATTATTAATAATATGCGCATTGGTTATTTGGGCCAACATGGTCTCTACTTTACGGTTGATGTCATCATAATTCACCGTAAATGCGAAACGCCCATTGGTACGAACCTGACCAGCGCCCAGCTCCATGGAAGTCAACGCATACAGGTTATCCTCGTGTATCCAGGAGAAAGCCTCCTTATTAATGTCATAGATAGGACGAGCGCGCTTCACAATGATAGGAAGCTGCTCCATGGGGTCAAGAGTCACCTCCTCTCCTTTGTTGGAAAGGAGCGATTTCTTGTAAGCACCGCCATCAGTATCAATTCCCAAGAATCCAATCATGGGAGGGACCTCACCATAGGTGTCGACAAACATCTTCTTGGTGTGAAGAAGCGTATTCATTCCTGTGCCGCCAAGTCCGACGTACAAACAACGTTTAATCTTTGTAGCCATAGTTTAATATACTTTTATTATTGTCTTGTTTCCAGTTGTAATGTTTTGAATCGTGTACTCTTCATTGGTCTTTAGTACATGTGCGTTAGCAATATAGCTATTGCTTGGATAGCGTAGACGAACACTATTTCTGTCTCGCGGCTCAATGGTAACATCCGATGTCCAAATCTGGTTCACTTCATATTGGATCTTTCCCGTGAACAGCATACTCAAAGCGCTTTGCTTCACTATTTTATTCGTCATGACCATTTTTCGGTATCCTCTTAGTTTCTTCAAACTATTATATGGTATCGGATCCGTCAGCACCACTTTGCCCACCCTAAAGATCGGGAAGAACATTCTTTTCAGCACAAACAGCCATACTAAAAGTGCGGCCAACAGAACCATACCAATAATTAGAACGCATTCTTTCAGCGGGTTCATCACTTTATGCTTCTCCACCTCTATATCCATCAACGATGCGTTATCGGAATTAAAGACATCGGGAGCCATGTCGTTGATACGCTCCAAACCGCCATCGTCCACGGCACGGAAGAACCAATGGTGAACCTTGTTTTCTGCGTCAGGGTTGAATACAATGCCCACTTTCAATTGGTCAGTACCTGGTTCCACGTCAATGATGTTGTCCTCACATCTCTTGCCATCCATATATACAGTCATCTCGCTCCCAGTCACGGGCATCATCTTCCCGCTATCTGTTTTCTTGTACAATCCCAAACGCAGTGGTTTGTCCATGAAGTTCTTAGCATCCTGGCTGAAATCAAACTCCATGGTCTTATACAGTGTATCAGGCACATGCTTCTTCCAAAGGAACTTTTCGTAATAGTTCTCCCTGCCCCAACGGGTAGGAGCCGTCTCGTCCTCAACCTTTTTTTTGCAAGATGCAAAGAGCATCAAAAGGCAGAATGTTGCCGATAAGAGAATTCTATTATAGCACATGGAATTTAACAGTTTTTTCAGGTTTGTTAATCATCTCCAAGGAGACAGGAGTATCTTTGATCTGCGTCATGGCATAAGGATACTGGTCCATTCCTCTACCTGGTTCGGCAAATAAGAGTACGACTTCATTCTCTTCAACAGGCAAAACGCTCTTCATTTCCGTCTCACTCATCAAGTAATCAGCTTTCAATGAAACCGTGTAGTCTTCACGAATAATCACCTCCTGGTCAACACGCACATAGTTGTTTGCATTAGAATACACATGCACCTTGTAGCCTGGTTGGAGTAGGCCACTTCCATCGTGTGCAAATCTAATGGTAAGTTCTTTTTTCAAATCCTCACGAACATTGATGGCGATAGCCTGCTGGGGCGTCAGCATAAGTGTAGACACGTTGGTACCACCGATGCCAGCGACATCAACCATTCCAAAATGACAGGGATTGATCATCTCCAGCACTGTTCTTCCTGCTACAGCTTGGGAGGTAAGCATGATGTAAAAACCATAAGCATCCTTCTCTTTGGCAATCTGGCACCAATTCCCCAATAATGCTTCATATTCGCTCTGGTGTTCATCGGGAATGCCGTCCGTCATCAGTTTAAGCACATCCACCTTGTCGGGCGACAGTACCTTGTCCACCACATATTGCAACGGCTCATAAAGACAAGTCATCGTGGTCATCTTACCGCCAAAATTATGAAGCGGAATCTTATATGCCTTTATTTTAGCGATAAGAGCGGACTTCCCTGTGGTTGTTGCAAATTCCCGCCATTCCTCCAACGCAATGTGCTGGAATGGAATCACGACAATCTCGGTACGGTCATCGCTGACTTGTTGAATGTCGGCAATCATGGCCTCCTTTACCTGATCCCAAATATCAGGAGCCCCTGTTGCTTTCCCCTGCATGGACAAGGTCACATCCCAAAGATAGGTCTGGCGCACATCCTTGACATTGCCGCTTTGGGCAATCAATTGGCTACAGGCCACCAATATGAGCAATGCAAGCATCAGTCTTTTCATATTCATATTATTATAGTTTCAATGTTCGTTCAGATCAACCTAAAACAGAAGAAATCTGCAATTTTTTAAATCTGTTGGCAAACGAAGTCCCTTTTCCTGCGACAACTTCCACAACAAATCTTTCTTATCAACGACGATTGTCTTATTTTATTTTGTCATTCCTCTGAAGCGCGCAATTTTCTCCATAGGCTTCATAATTTTTATACGTACTCGAAATGCGGTATCGGCTGCAATTTGAAGAGGTTGGTGATGTGCTTGTGGTCGATGAGGGCCTTGGTTTTGGGGTCGTTGCAGACGCCGGTGCGAATGTAGTTGTCCAACACAGCGTAAGTGAATCCCAAGTTATCCTCATCGCTCTTATTGGTAAGACCATCTGATGGGGTCTTCTCCACCAACTCGATAGGTAAGCCCAACTCCTTCCCTATCGCCTTGACTTCCTGCACAGTAAGTCCACCCAATGGAGCAAAGTCGCCGGCGGCATCACCATAGCGTGTCGAATAACCCACCCAGTCCTCGGATAGGTTGCAGGTGTTGGCCACACGGCCGTTCATCGACTGCGAGACGGCATACAAAGTACTCATACGCAGGCGTGGAGGCAGGTTAATCGTGGTCTGACGGCTGACTTCGGCATCCAAAGTGCCGAGTTGTTCTTTAACGGCAGCTATCAATGTATTATAGGTGTCGCCGATGTTGACACAACAATGGCGGATGCCCAGATGGTTGATGAGCTTCATACTGTCGTCGATGTCGGGTTGAACGCCATTGGGCATGGTAACGCCAATGACGCGATCCTTGCCGAGGGCTTCAGCACAAAGGCCAGCTACGACGCTGCTATCCTTGCCGCCCGAGATACCGATGACGGCGTTGCAGCCTTTTCCGTTCACTTCAAACCAGTCGCGAATCCATTGGACGACTTGGTCTTTTACTTGTTTTGCGTTAAATGTATACATGTTTTTTTGTTGAATTGTTGAATCGTTTAATTGTTTAATTGAGGCAGGTTGCTGAGTACTGAGCATGTCAAAGTATCGAAGCACCGCCATTTTGCTTTCGGCCCTTCGACGAGCTCAGGGACCTTAGGTTTTACATGAAACTGCTGCCGCCGATGAACTGACGCAGCATGGATGTAGCCGGAATCTCCTTGTCGGAGACAGGCGTGAAATAATGCAGGAAGCGCAGCAGTCGGTGCGCCTCGGTGTATTCGGGACAATTGTTCGGCACGGTGGCCAAAATGCTCTCGGCATGGTTGCGCATGACGGCAAACTCCAATAGATAGGCAGAGTTGAACATCACATCGGCATTCTCCTGATACGGATTGATCCATTTCTCCTCGGCTGCACGCACACTAGCCCATTGGCTGATAGTCTGGCGCGCCGTAAACGCACCTTTGTTGTAGTCACGCACGATGCGGCGCAGCAACCGGTTGTCATCTGTCGGGATGGCGTTGTGGTCATCCAGCGCAGTACTGGTCAGAGTGGAGATAAAGATGCGGAACTTGGTCGACTCGGGAATCTGGTCCGTCAGCATGGGGTTCAATGCATGGATGCCTTCCAATAGCAAAACAGTTCCTTCTTTCAGCTGTAGTTTCTTGCCATTGTATTCGCGCATGCCCGTGACGAAATTGTACTCCGGCACTTCTATCTCCTCTCCTTTCAGCAATGCAATCAAGTCGCGTTCGAGGGCGGCATGGTCAACGGTATCGAAATTGTCGAAGTCGTATGTGCCGTCAGGTAGTTTGGGTGTGTCCACACGGTTGACGAAATAGTCATCCGTCGAGAAAGAGATGGGCTTCAGTCCACAAGCTTTCAACTGGATGCTGACACGACTGCAGAAGGTGGTCTTGCCGCTGCTACTCGGACCCGTAATCAGCACCAAGCGTACAGGGTTCTCGCTGTGATAACGACGATTGATCTCCTCGGCTATCTGCACAATCTTCTTCTCCTGCAAGGCCTCAGCCACTTGCACCAACTCCCTTGCCATCCCATTTTGGCAGGCATGGTTGACATCGCCAACCGTACTCAAGCCCATGATGTCATTCCATTTCAGGCTTTCCGAAAACACCTCGAAGGTCTTGGGCTGGTCTTGCATCTCGGCCAAGCGGTCAGGATGGTCGCGGTCGGGAATGCGCACCAAGATACCATCACGATAAGCTTCGATATCCCAAATGCCAAGGTAACCCGTGGAAGGCACCAAGCGACCATAATAATAGTCTGGAGTATCATCCAAAGTATAGTAATCAGTATAAGCTTTTCCACTGGTTTCAAATAACTTCACCTTATCCTCCTGCCCTAGCTTGCCGAACATTTTGATGGCATCCTCGATGCGAGCCTCATGACGATGGAACTGAATGTCCTCGGCTACGATATTCCTCATTCGCAATCTGAGAGCGGCGATGTCGTTGCCATCAAGTATCTTGCCATCGTTTTTCTTGATACGGCAATAAAAGCCTTTGGAGATGGGATGCTCCATGTTCAGTTTGCTATCTGGGAACAGATCCTGTGCGGCCTTGAAAAGCAGGAAACCTAACGATCTAAAATAAACAAGACGCGCCGTGTGGTGCGTAAGGTCGAGGAACTCAACATCACGGCTGTTGTAAACGCGGAACTTCAGACCTTGCGAAACATTGTTGACCTTGGCCGAAACAATGGGATAAGGCCTATCAAACTCAAACTCGGGCAGCATCTCTAGTAAAGTCATGCCTTCCGGGAATTCTTTCGTCGTCTTGTTGTTGATGCAATAAACTTGGATCATGGTTACATGTTGGTTGTTAGAAGATTATTCTTTTTCTTGGTTTTGCACACGGTTAAGCGCATCGACAGCTAACTTGTAGTCAGGTTGAGTCTTCAGCACATCCTTGTAAATCTCGGTGGCTTGCGAATAGTCGCCCATCTGCTCCAGCACACGGCCTTTGTTGTATTTGGCATCAATGTATGCGGGATTGATGGTCAAAGCACGATTGAAGTATTCCAAGGCAGCTTCGTTGTCCATGAGGTAGACATAATTGACATAGCCCTTGTTGAACAGCACGATATAATTATAGGGATACTTCATAAGGATAGTGTCGTAATGTGCCAAAGCTTCCTCAGGCTCGCCATGGCTCTGGAGATACATAGCCAACTCATAGCGCGGTGTCGGAATGTCAGGGAACTGTTGTTGTGCCTTGCGAAGATAGTCCATCGCGTAAGGCGGCTGCTGAACGGCATAAATACGGCTGATCTGTTCGACGGGGTCATAAAAACTATCGTCCTGCTCGGCAGCCAATTGGAAGTTCTTCAAGGCGTTGACCGTGTCCTGCTTCGAAGCCATATAGCACATGCCCTTCACGAAATAGGCCTTTGGATTGTAGGTCGAAAGCCCAAGAGCTTTGTCAACATATGCGAAAGCAAGGTTGAAATTCTGTTGCAAGAGGTTGAGTTCAGCCAATTTAACCAGCGGACGAGCATCCAAGGAATTGATTTCCACAGCCTTGTTCAATGTTGAGGCAATATTATCCTGGTCGCCTAAGGCATAATACACATCGGCCAACAAAAGGTAGGTCTCCACATTGTTCGGTTCGAGTTGTAAAGCCTTGTTAATGTCGACCATGGCCTGCCCAACTTGCTCATTGGCAAAATAAGCCTTGGCGCGATGCACATAGAGGTTCGCATTGGTGCTGTCCAAGACGATGGAGTCTGAAATCAGCTGGATAGCATCGTTCACCGTGATGGTAGCCGTAGGTTCCTTGGTTGTGTTATCTGGTTCTGGTTTTGGCGTGTTGTCGCAGGCAAAGAGGGCGAGCAGCAGGCCGAGAAATAGGATGGATTTGTTTTTCATTGTTGTTTTTGTTATGCTACTGGCTACTGGCTCTTGGCTACTGGCAGCTTCAATAGAAGGTACAACTTTCCTCATTAGGTAAGCTGCCAGAAGCCAGAGGCCAAAGGCCAGAAGCCAAATTACTCTTCGCTCTTTTCCAACGCCTCGAAGATCTTGGCAGCGAGTTCGTCGGCGAGTTCGGGGTTGTCTTCGATGAGTTTCTTGACCGAGTCGCGGCCTTGGGCGAGCTTGGAGTCGCCGTAGCTGAACCACGAGCCGCTCTTCTTGATGATGCCCATCTCCACGCCGAGGTCAACGATTTCGCCTGAACGAGAGATGCCCTCTCCATATAAGATGTCGAATTCAGCCTTGCGGAACGGCGGGGCCACCTTGTTCTTGACGACCTTTACCTTCACGCGGCTACCCAAGACATTCTCACCGTCCTTGATCTGACTGATCTTGCGGATGTCAATACGCACAGAGCTGTAGAACTTCAAGGCATTGCCGCCCGTGGTGGTCTCAGGATTGCCAAACATCACGCCGATCTTCTCGCGCAGCTGGTTAATGAAAATGCAGACGCAACCTGTCTTGTTGATGGTAGCGGTGAGCTTACGCATGGCTTGGCTCATCAAGCGGGCTTGGAGACCCATCTTGCTGTCGCCCATCTCGCCTTCGATTTCGCTCTTGGGCGTCAATGCAGCCACGGAGTCGACGACAATGACATCGATGGCACCAGAGCGGATGAGGTTCTCTGCGATTTCGAGGGCTTGTTCGCCGTAGTCAGGTTGTGAGATGAGGAGGTTTTCCACGTCCACGCCGAGTTTGGCGGCATAGAAACGGTCGAAGGCATGCTCCGCGCACATGGAGTGCCAGTGTCGTCTTACCCGAACTCTCGGGACCGTAGATTCCAATGATACGGCCTTTGGGCAGACCTCCCACACCAAGGGCGTAATCCAGGCCTATGGAACCAGTGGAGATGCTCTCCATCTTCTCGGCCTCGGCACCCAGGCGCATGATGCTTCCCTTGCCAAAGCTCTTCTCGATGTTACCTAATGTGGCTTCCAAAGCCTTCAGTTTCTCCTGCCTCAGTTTTGCAGCTTCTTCTTGTGTTTTTTCTGTAGTCATGATTGTGGGGTTTTAATTAGTTAGTATTTAAAGATTTAAGATTTAAAGATTCAAAATTCAAAATTCAAAATTCAAGATTCATTGTTTTAACGCGGGCCCTTCGACGAGCTCAGGGGCCGCTTTGCGCGATGCATTTATAAAGAGACAAAGATAGTAATTTTTGACATGATGGAGTTTTTTTGTGTTGATTTTTCAGAACTAGGCTTGCGTATTTGAAAAAAGTTGTATTTTTGCAGATAGTTGGTCGCGGAAACGGATAGAAAAACAGCGGACTATCAAGACGTAAGGGACTGGCTTCGGCATGACACCCCCCGCGATAACACTTTAAAGCCTCCTATTCGGGGGCTTTTCTCTTTTTCTAAGGGATTGAAAAGCCAAACTCTTGTTTCTTCCTCTTCTGATTTCTTCCACATAAACGTATTGATTACCAATCTTCTTTTCATAAATGAAGACTCTGTTTTTGTGTATCCTTGTCAAAGACGGAGAAATAATCACTGCATCTCTGTTTTTGATAATGTAAGGGATAAGGAAATAATCCTCCACAGTCAAAGGCGCCCTATCTTTACTATTCTCCCCGTGTCTGTTTTGCGAGTGACTAGTCCCGCTTGTTTCTATCACATGCTTATAGCCCGTCAAATCAATTCCTTCCTTTTTGGCCAAAAGCATCAATTCTTCATCAACCTCGTTGTCAATGATGGCAAACTTGTAGTCACATTTTTGATTAATCAGTTCCACCAATTCCGAAAATGGAATCTTGATTGATTGTTCTTTGTCGAATGGTTTCTTGTCCGTCATAGCATTTTAGATTTTGATGTTGCAAAGAAACAGCGTTTGTCAAGAGAAAGCCGTTGATTAAACGTTTGTAGTCGACAGTAGTCGTTTGTTGTCGTTTGCTGTCGGGTATATTATTGTTTTACAATAAATAACAAAATAGTATAAAACTTTGTCAAAAATACAGTTTTTCTTCATTTTTTGAATTTTTTGTATCTTTGACGCAGAAAAACCTCATCCTATTATGAGAAAGTTCGTCGTTTTAGTCATATTGCTATTGGGCATGGCATCGGTCTCCCTAGGGCAAAACAAACAGTTGCAAATCATGAGTTACAATGTGCGCCATTGTGCGGGCATGGACCTAGTGGTAGACTACGACCGCACAGCCACAGTGATTTCCCAACAACAGCCTGATGTGGTGGCCCTTCAGGAGTTGGACAGCATGACGGGTCGAAGCGGGCATCGTGACCAACTGGACGAGTTGGCTAGCCGAACAGGTTACCATCCGATCTTTGGGGCTGCCATAGATTTTGATGGAGGCCAATATGGCGTGGGCATTCTTTCTCATGAAATCCCACTGAGCATTAGACGCATCCCTTTGCCAGGTGAAGAGCCTCGTGTGCTATTAGTGGTGGAACTGGAAGATTATGTGATTGCCTGCACCCATCTCGACCTTGAAGAGGCGCAACGCATGGCATCGGTCCCGCTCATCGTAGATGAGGCCCAACGGTGGCAGAAGCCTTTCCTTCTTGTCGGCGACTGGAATGATGAGCCTGGCTCGGAATTGCTCGAGTTGATGACACAGTATTTCACCGTCCTCTCTAGTGATGAGGCCACCTATCCTGCCGACAAGCCGACAGAGTGCATCGACTATGTCGCCGCCTTCAACGGCCGCGCCGAGGCCCTCGAATCGCATGTCATCGATGAGCCAGAGGCCTCCGACCATCGGCCTTTGGTGGTTTGGATACGGTTGCGGTGAGTTGTTATCTTGCGGAGGTTGAAGCCGTCCGATGTATTAGGTCCGTCCTTTTTTCTGTTTATCTGAGACTTTTTTTGATTGCGGAGATTGAAACCTCCGATATGTTAGGGTCGTCCTTTCAGGACTCGGATTTATGCCAGAAAACGAGAAAAAACTTTTTCCAAAGCAAAACACACAATTCAAAGTGTTTTCCTACTTTTGTGCTCTAGAGTCAGTGCAGAGTCCTGAAATCTATGATTCGACGGAGTCAAAGGACGACCCGACTTCTACGGGGATTTCAATCCCCTTGACCACACAAACTCAACCATCATGGGAAGCTCACTCGCAAGAAACGACATCCACATCGTCTTCCACATCAAGTATCATAGCATGGAGATACGCGACGAAGATCTCGGGCAGGTGTTCGCCTACATCGGAGGTGTCATCCGCAACATGGATGGCATACCCGTCGAAATCGGTGGCACCGGCAACCATGTCCACATCCTCACCTCGTTGCCCAAGACCATCTCCTTGTCCGACTTCGTGAAGCGCATCAAGGCCTACAGCAGCAAGTGGATCAAGACCTTGGACAAACAATATTACGAAGGCTTCTGCTGGCAGGCAGGCTATGGAGCCTTTTCGGTAAGCTACAACGCCCTTGACAATGTGGTTCGATACATCCGCAACCAAGCGGCACACCACCACCGCACCGACTGGAGAGACGAATACAAGCAGCTCTTGGATGAGGCTGGCGTGGAGTATGACGAGCGGTGGGCGTTTGAGACGGATTGAGGCCAACAAAAGCGCTTGTCTCCTATTCAAGCCGCCGAAACTTTAAACTACAGATTATTATAGTATAACTTAATTTTCACAGCCATTTGCTTCCTTCGCTCCACAAGAAAACTTTCATATTCGTGATAATCCATATTAACGATGTTTAGTGGGATACAATTAGTTTGAAGGTTTTGGTTTAAAGCATAAACATCCGCTATGTTACCGAACATTGATTCTCCCTCCCGACATTTTTCATATGCAGCCGAAAAGTACTCATTTGGACTACTATCAGAGATATCTTTGTTTACTTGAGGGTCAAGATATGTGAAATTAGCAATCTGATTGTATTTATTGCGTTCATTAATGCCATTTCTAATCAAATACTTTCTTGGGAAAATATGATGCACCTCTCCTACAAGGTCAATAAGGTCTCCTACTTTTGTACCATTACTGAACAAAGCATTTTCACCATTAAATATTTGTGCCGCAAAAAACACATTAAGATAAGGACTATTGACAGAAGCAGATTCTAATCTTTGAGGCAATTGGATTTCCCAAAAGTTTTTAGAAAGTTCAGCAGGTTCAATTTCGTTAAAATACGACAAAAAACCTCGTTCATTGATACGCTTTATATCATAATCCATTACGCTTTCTGGAGAAGAAATGTATCTACCCGTTAATGTTGAAAGAACATACCACCGCAAAACATATTGTTTCAACTTGCTCTTATCAATAGAAGAATCTTTATGAAGAAGCAAATATAATGTATATGCAAAGTCCAATGTCATTTGTGAATTAATCAACTTGGAGCTAATGAATCCAGCGGATTTAATGGCTAATACAAAATTCGAGAAATTGAATTGATTCATATAATCAAGGACGCTCTCCGACATTATCTTAAATGTCTCTTCAGAGATTTGCTCTTCATTCTCTCTAGTCTCAAAATTACGTCCTTCTAACAACGCCACTAAATCTTTCATTTTAGCCCGACCAAAACGACACATGAAAGAGACACGCAAAACATCATCATAATCAGGGTCATATATGCTTTCTTTGTCATTCTTTAACCATGCCATCTTTTGTGCATAAGGTGTAACCATAAAATCGTTGTCTTTTTGCATATCATTATACCACTCTGGTGCAATAGCGAGATGAGAAAAGTATTCTATAGCTTTACGTAATGTATTTCCACCATACGCTTCATTCGACGCCATACGAGACATAGCAAAATCAGCTTGATTGAGTTTTGTACCTTGACTATTAATACGAATAAAAATCTCTGTTACTTCATCAATGGAGAGTTCGTTACTCAAGACTATTATGCCAATCTGCCGATTTTTAATATCAATTAATCGCATTATGACCTTGTTCAACTCTTTTGGAGTAACTTCTTTGTTTATTTCACAATAGTTCTGTACGAACTCAAAACTATCAAAATCAGGCTTAAAAACAGTCGCTATATCTGGTATCCATCTTTTATCTTTCAACACCGAAGAGTTTTGTACCTTAAACTTCTCCTCATCTTCGTCCAGTGCTAACGGATTGAATGCTATCTTGATCCTTTGTTTTTTAAAATCCTCATTAACGACTTCTTCACCGACAATTGCCGTCATTAATGCTGTTATTCTTTGCTGCCCGTCTATCATAATTTTCTTCCCAACGGACGTCCCACCGTTTTTTAACTTCATAGTAGCACTTTGTGACACTATAAGATAACCCGTTGGATAACCCATATACAATGAATCTATTAAATCCCTAACTTGAGTAGGTCTCCACACAAATGGTCGTTGAATTTCAGGAATAGCAATTTGACCAGATTTAATAAAACCAAGAACCTGTTCCAAAGGTTTGTTTTCAACATTGTATTTTTCAGCCATATTTTTAGTTTTTACGCCACAAAAATAAATTATTTTTCATTTCCTCCAATCTTCTCCACCAACTCATCCACCCCTTCCACTGCCTTCGCCTTGATATGCTGGAATCCAGCCGGCAGGCCGCCTTTCAGGTCCTTCGGGTCAATCAGGAACTTGAGAATCTCACTCGGAGCACAATCAACCAACCCAGCCGCTGGATACACCACCAGCGAAGTGCCGACGACCACAAAGATGTCGGCTTGTTGCACCCAATACTCTGCCAATTCCATACCATCGACATACTCGCCGAACCATACGATATAAGGCCTCAGTTGCGAACCATCGGCAGCTTTGTCACCCAATCGAATAGGGACATCAAGCGGAAACTCCTTGATACAATTTGGATCGAGGCGATTGCGCGATGAGGTCACCTTGCACAACTCGCCGTGAAGATGCAGCACCTTACTACTTCCCGCCCTTTCATGAAGATTATCCACATTCTGGGTGATGATGGTCACATCATATTGTTTTTCCAAGTCCGCCAAAACACGATGTGCATGGTTCGGCTCCACTTCCAACAGGTTTTTCCGACGGGCATTGTAGAAATCGAGCACTGCCTGTGGCTCTTCCTCAAAACCCTCCACGCTAGCCAGTTTCATGGCATCATATTTCCCCCACATGCCATTAGCATCCCGAAATGTAGGGATTCCGCTTTCGGCGCTGATGCCTGCGCCGGTGAAGACTACAAGATTTTGCCGCATAATAGTGTAATTAAAAGTGATTAGATTTTGCAAAGATACATAAACAAGCTAAAAACCGCACTATTTCACATTAAGCAAAGTCCCGAAGGGACGCCCCTACCACATCGGAGGTTTCAACCTCCGCAAAAAAACAGCGGTACGCCCCTACCACATCGGAGGTTTCAACCTCCGCAAAAAAAACAGCGGTACGCCCCTACCCCATCGGAGGTTTCAACCTCCGTCTAAAAGTGTCAGTGCAACCTCACCTCATCGGAGGTTTCAACCTCCGCATAAAGCCAAAAGTGCATCAGAGTAGGTTTCAACCTCCATGAACCAACCTCAAATCCGCTTCCTCCCCCAGTCCGCCTTCCAAATATACACCAGCGAGATCAGACCGATGAGGATGTTGTAGACCCACTCGGCGGTCCAAACGCCGGCGATGGTGGAGGTCTTCGACATCAGGAAGACATAGATGATGTAGATGATGAGGATGCCGAACTCCAAGGCCATGGCCGCCGTAGTGTTGCCCGTGCCCGAGACAGCCTCAAAGAAGGTCATGGAGAAGGCACCCAACAAGGTGGCGACACAAATCACATAAACCGAAGGGATAGCCGCCTGCGCCAAAGCCAGATCTTCGGTGTAGATTTGAAGAACCAGCTGCGGAATGATGGCCACAACAACAACCAACACCAAAGAGCATAAGAAACTGTTCTTCACCACTTTCCAAACACTTGCCATCACCTCGTTGCTCTTGCCCTCACCGATGATGCGGCTGGTCAGAGTGTTGGCAGTCGAGGCAAAGGCGATGCCCGGGATGATGAGAATCATATAGGTGCTACGAACTACCGATGAAACGCCGATGGCGGTCTCTCCCATCTTCTCGATCATGACAAAGAAGATGAACCAGGCACCGAACGAGAACAGGCGCTGGATCATGCTTGGAAAGGCCACCTTGAGGATGTCGCCCATCAAAGCGGGCTGCCATTTGTGCCAACGCCGTGATTTCAGCCAACAGCGAAGCCAAAGCCGCGCCGCCGATGCCCATCTCTGGCAAACCCACATGGCCGAAAATCAAAGCCCAGTCGAAGAAAATGTTGACCACCGCCATGATGATGGTCGAGAAGGTGATGACTTGGGTGCTGCTGATGCCGACATAGAAGGAGCGGAACAGGAAGTTGAACACCACGAACATAATGCCGAACTGCCTGAATTTCAAATATTCGTTAGCCGCTCCATAGATATTTTCCGACTCGATGATGACATGCAACAGCCTATGGCTGAAGAAGAACAGTATGCTGAACAGCAAAAGCCCCAACCCCAGCACAAACAAGGCTCCATGCTGAAACACCACGCCAATCTTGCTGAAGTTGCCCTCACCATACCGCCGCGCGATGAAAATTTGTATGCCGATAGCAAAACCCATCGCCAAGGTGGTGAAGACAAAATAATACAAGCCTGCCATCATGGAGGCGCTCAGCTCGATAGTGCCAAGGTGACCCAAGAATGCAGTGTCAGTGAAGGTGATGATGGTCTGCGCCAAGTTACCCAGCATGATGGGGTAAGCGATGCGCCAGATCTCGCGGTTCGAAACGGTGGTTTTAATCATGCTGCAAAATTAGGCAATTTATGGATTTGCATCGCAAAGAAACACATAGTATTGTTTAAATACTAGTTTACGAATTTGGCCGTCAGCAATCAGCCATCAGCAGTCAGCCTTAATGCTACCAAGCTGATAGCTGACGGCTGATAGCTTACAGCTAAGAAGCTTATAAGTTACTTAACGTCGAATATACGATCAAAAAATATTTATTCTGTTTTTCAAGCCTTTTTTCCTTCTATCTCAAAAAATACGTATTTTTGCCACTGACTCAAAAAAACAAATACGTGAAAAGACAATATACACTACTCCTTATCAGTCTGCTTCTGAGCATGGTAGGCATGGGAAAACTTCATGCCCAACTTATTGTGACAGAAGCCGTTGATTTAAATAATTGGAATGCAGACTCGTTGGTCAGAAACATTCTTTTGGATGATGGCGTAACCGTTTCCAATGCCAGATTCAACGGCTCCTCTGGTGTCATCAACTGCAACAATATTGGTATATTTGATACTGGTAGCACACCTACCAACATAGGTATGAGGTCTGGCCTTATCCTTGCCTCAGGAGGTGTGAGTGTCGCTGTTGGCCCCAACAATCTTGAAGAAGCCCGTGTCGTAACTTCTTGTGGAAACTATTATGATAGCGACTTGGCCTCCATTGCATCTGGTTCTACAAACGATGTTGCAGTACTAGAGTTTGATTTTGTTCCTTGGGATGAGACGGTGTCTTTCAGTTTTGTATTCGGTTCTGAAGAATATATGGAATATGTAGGCATGGATTACAATGACGTATTTGGCTTTTTCGTGGATGGTGCCAATCCTGCAGGAGGAAATTACAATCATCAGAACATGGCACTGATACCTGGAACGACAGAGGCTGTCAGCATTAATAATGTGAATTTGAACCACAATTCAGATTATTACATCAACAATGCGGGAGGTGCCACCATCCAGTTTGACGGGTTTACAACCTTGCTGGAAGTGAGTTTCAATGTCGTCCCAATGTCGAATTACCATATCAAGATGGCCATTGGTGACGTAGGTGATGAATTGGTGGATTCAGGTGTGTTCCTGGAGGCTCATAGTTTTTCCACCAACTTCACTTATAGTATGACCATCGACGATTGGGATTACACGGAAATCCCTGACAACCATTATTTCTGCGCCAATCAAGAGATAGAATTTAGCACAATGACCAACTGGCATTACGATGATGTGACATGGCATTTCGGCGATGGCACATCGGCACATGGGGAGCATGTCACACACGACTATAACGCCGACGGTTTTTACACTGTGACCAATGTGCTTCACAATCCTCATAGGGATATGGATTCGCTGTTTCTTACTAAAGTGATAGAAGTCAGGTCACCTTCTTCCGAAAGCTACGCCACTGCATGTGGGAGCTATGATTGGTATGGAAACCACTACACGGAGAGCGGCACATACACCTACTCCATCCCCACCTCTGGAGCCTGCGACA
The DNA here is from genome assembly GCA_902794155.1 of uncultured Bacteroidia bacterium. GTDB lineage: Bacteria > Bacteroidota > Bacteroidia > Bacteroidales > F082 > Limimorpha. The sequence goes on along the minus strand of CADBGN010000021.1, from coordinate 14,798 downwards.
GCACGTTGTATCTTCATTTGACCATCAACCCCGTTGACACGACTTACCTTAACATCTCAGCTTGTGATGAATACGAATGGTATGGCGAGACCTATACAGAATCTGGAGTTTACACCTATTTGGAACATAATGTTAACGATTGCGATAGCCTGTTGATATTGAACCTTGACCTCAGTGGCAGCTTTAGCTCTGAAGAAGATGTGACAGAATGCAACAGCTATCTTTGGCGTGGAACCACCTACACGGAAAGCGGAACCTACACCGATTTTGTCCAGGTCCCTGGAGCATGCGACAGCACTTTTGTACTGAACCTGACCCTAGGCCATGAATCACGAACCGACACAACTGCGGTCACTTGCGTTGCTTTCACATGGCATGGCCAAAACTGCGCCAATAGTGGCGTTTATTACGATACAATAGTGGGGTATGCTGGATGCAAAGAAATCTATGTTCTTGACTTGACATTCGTAGACAGCTACAACACATATTTAAATGATACGGTGTGCGACAGTTATCCATGGCCGTCAGCTATAGACGGCATCTTAACCAAATCAGGTCATTATATATATGATGGCCAGACATTGGATGGATGCGACAGCATTGTAGACTTGAACCTTACTGTTTATTACACCCCTGCGCCACGCATTGCCTACGCGGAGGACGACTTCTACAAAGATGGTGACACTCTTGCCGTCATCACCAACACGGAGTTCTTCTCGTTCCAATACGACTTCTTCGTGGAGGATGAGTATGGCCATATAGACGATTGGGACTCGTGTGTTTGGCATATCAACAAACAGTCGTGGCAGATAGAGCCGAATCCTGCCGAATATCAGAACGAATCTGAAAGACGATATTGCAGGGTTTATGTCGCAGAACACGACGATTTGCCTGCAAAGCTAGAATGCACTGTGTACAACAATCAATGCGAACCATACAGCATTACGAAAAGGTTTTACCTCAAGTCGTCTTTCTTCGGTATCGATGAACAAGATACCGCAAAGTGTACCTTCGACATCGTCCCAAATCCCAACAATGGTACCATGGAGCTACATTTTGAAAACATGGAAGGCAAAGTGGATGTCAAAGTGTATGATATGATGGGCGTTTTGTTGGACAACTTTGTGATCTACAACGACAATGAACACAAGCCCATACAGTACAACCTCAGTAGCCGGAATGGCATCTATTTCTTTGTAGCCAACGGAAAGGAAGGCACTGTAATCCAAAAGGTGGTCGTCAAATAGCTCTTCTCCAAAATAAACAGTTTGCTCTAAGTGACGTGTAATTTCCACGCAGAATTCGCAGAACTATATGAATCGCAAAGCGACGACAAGTTTGCGTCCGAAAAGTTCAGCGAGTTCTGCGCATTCTGCGTGAGGCAATCGTGTCCGGCAGGTTCTGCGAGTTCTGTGGATTCTGCGTGGAAAAAAATTACTTCGCGTGAAGCGCAGCGTATGCCTTCCCCAGATGCTCCGTGATATCAGAAGCGATCAAAGCCTCCTGCCCTATCTCGTCGGCAGCGAGGTCGCCAGCAAGGCCATGAAGATACACACCCAACACAGCAGCTTCTTCAGATGAATAGCGTTGCGCCAAAAGTGAGAGAATGATGCCCGTCAGCACATCGCCGCTGCCCGCCGTGGCCATACCAGGATTGCCCGTGGTGTTGAAGAAAATGGTACCGTTGGGCATCGCGACGGTGGTGTGCGCGCCTTTCACGATGACAACGAGGTTGTATTTGGTGGCCAGTTCCCTTTGTTTCTCAAGCCGCTCGAACGAGGTCGAAGACTTCCCTACCAAGCGCTCAAACTCCTTCGGATGCGGCGTCAATATCGTCTTGGCGGGCAGGAACGGCAGCCAAGTCGGGTTGTCGGAGAGGATGTTCAAGGCGTCGGCATCCATGACAAGCGGCACCTGCACCTCTTGAATCAGGCGTTTCAAGGCACGGACGGTGTCATCAGCCTTGCCCAAGCCTGGACCTACGCCCACTGCGGTATAAGCATCCAGATGTCCGAATGTCGAGAAGCAAGTTTCGGAGTCGTCGCCGTCAATCATCGCCTCAGGGATGGAGGTTTGCAAAGGCAATTGCGCCACCTTGGGCAGGTGGACACTCAACAGGCCGACACCTGTGCGCAGACAGGCTTTCGCGCCCAGCAAAGCCGCGCCGGTCTTGCCTTCCGAGCCTGCGATAAGCAACGCATGACCGTAGGTGCCTTTGTGGGAGTATTTCGTTCGGTTGTGCAAAATCGGCTTCACCATCGCCTTGACGGTCAGCAGGTTGTTGGTCTCTACCTCTTCCAAATAGCGCGGGTGCAGACCAATGTCCAAGACCTCGAAGCGACCCACATACGGGTCGTTTTCGGGCAACAGGAAAGCCAACTTGGGGTTTTGGAAGGTCAGCGTGTAGTCAGCCTTGAAGATGAAGCCCAAGGCACTGGGCTCGTCGGCGAAAAGGCCCGAAGGGATGTCAATGGCCACACGGATGGCCTTGCTTTGGTTGAGGTAGGCAATCAGGTCGGCGGTCATGCCCTGCGGCGGACGGTTGAGACCCGAACCGAAGATGGCGTCGACCACCACGTCGTTGGCATCGACTTTCGGGAAGTCGTCTTCGGTGAGAATGTCGAACATCGGCATCTTGGTCTCGTTTACGAGGCGGTAGTAGTTCACCTCGCAGTCGTGGCTCATGCGGTCGGAGTAGCGCACCATAAACACCTGCGGGACAATCTCTTGCTCGTTGAGCAGTCGGGCCACCACGAGGCCGTCGCCGCCGTTGTTGCCCATGCCGCAGAAGATCTTGATGGTCTTGTTGCGCGGCGTGCGGCGATAGAGCCACTCGAAGACCTTGGTGGCGGCGCGTTCCATTAGGTCGACGGACTCAATGGGTTCGTTCTCAATGGTGTAGCGGTCGGCTTCTCTTATTTGTTCTACTGAGAGGATTTTCATGTTAATTGATCTATGGGATACACTTCGTGTAGAAATCTTTCAAAAATCATTCAAAAATACAAGTTTACTCGTAATACTCATACCGATACACCTCAAAATAATATTCAGAATTCTGGGTTTCTGGCATCCATTGTATGTGTGCTATACAATTGCCTCTTTCGTCGTAGAAAAACAGGCTTTCATGAGAAAAAGCAGCACTTTCTTCATCATCGCCATTATAAGTGGCGTAATATGTCAAGCATTCCCTGTCTTCATAATACCTGAAAACCTTTATAAGACATCCCGAATACGGACTGTTTATTCGTGTTTCTTCAACCATCCTACCCAATTCATCATACCGTGTTTTTACAATGCTTGGTTCAGTACCTTTCTTATTATTCTTAATCTCATAGATTTCTTCAATAGGAGTTCCCTTCTCATCACGAGAAATTGTTCTTACCGACTTCGACTTCGTTTTATATTCATTGTACTCTACAATGTAGTTTGAATAATCAATCAAATGACCTGCCGAATCTATCTCTTGCCAAACCTCATCCTTATATTTGGGCATTTTGTACCATCTGGTTTCCCAACAAGTTTCTTTTACAATGCTGTCATTCTTATCGTATTTGTATTTTGTTTTTGCTTTGACAATACCTCCAGAGCAGTTTTCCGTTCGTTCAAAAATGACATTCCCTTTTGAGTCGTATTCGCAATATACACTTCTGTTACCTTCCTTCCTGTTATCAAAACTCTCTTTCTTCTTTAAAACACCTTCCTTGTCATAGTCATATTTTTCAAGGATAAGAACCGAATCCATTTCAGTATCCTTGTATATGTATTCCAAAAGACGACTATCCAAATCATATCGCCATTGATGTATACGATTCTGATATTTTCTTTTCACAAGCCGACCAACTTCGTCATACTCAAAAAAAATGGTGTCTATAGGCTCATTCTCTACCACAATTCTCCTATTCAATATATGTCCATAATCATCATATTCATTTATATAATGGCTATCATGCAACTTCGTGAATTGTCCCAATGAGTCGTATTCACTACTAGTATGGTAATAAGAGTCTTTTTCTGTTCTGATACTGTCAGCAAAACGGAGCATTTTATCCACATCAAATCCGCAGAGATAAAACCTTCTCATAAATTCATCGTGGTTGATGGAATCGCTAATATCAAATTCATAATCATACTCAGCAAATGTTTTCACCTTTCCTTGCAAATGATCGAATTCCCATCCAGTTTCCTGCCCAAAGGCGTTCCCTGCCAAAGCGACTAGGAATAAAGAAAGTATAACATATTTCACAGCAATATTTCTCATTAATATATTGATTTTGAACGATTTTAATTATGATTTTTGACATATTTCTTTGCGAAGCAAATACGAAGTATTCAACGCAGTTAAATCCCTTTCTAGCTGTTCCTTCCACTCAAACAGTATCCCCGTGATTCCCAAAGCATTCGCGGCAGCAACATTATTCGGGTTGTCATCAATGAAAACTGTCTCCTCGGCCTTGATGCCGAAGCGCTGCAAGGCCAGTTGGAAAATCGTCGGGTCGGGCTTCATCACCCGCTCGATGCCTGAAATCACCATATCCTCCATGAGGTTGAGGACGGGATAAACCGGCCGCACCAAGGCGAAGGTCTCCTCCGACCAATTGGACAGTCCAAACACACGGAAGCCTTTGGCTTTCAGTTCCTTGATGTATTCCTCCATGCCTGGAATCTGTCCGCCCATCATTTTCATGAACTCACCGTAATACAGCTCGATTTCCTTCTTCCATTCGGGGTGCTCGGCGATGAGTTCCGCCGTGCCTTCCGCAATGGGTTTACCGTTGTCGTGCTGGGCATTCCACTCGTAGGTGCAGATGTGCGTTAGGAACCACTCGGCCTTGTCCACATCACCGAAATAAGGGTCATAGAGATAATGCGGGTTCCAGTCGAGGAGCACACCGCCGTAGTCGAAGATGAGGTTTTTAATCATATCATTACAAGGATTGGAACCACGACTGCAATTGTTCGTACAAGTCAGGCAACAACATGAGCACCAACACAACGAGAAGCACCAACATCACAATGCCGATCAGCGTACCCAGACAGCCCCATTTGCGGTCTTTGGTTTCCAACTTGGGCGTACACAATGTCACAATAAGGCCACTACTGAAAGCAGGAAGGCCCAACCGAAACCGATGCGGCGATGTGAGCCAATCAAACCGACGATGACTGCCAAAAGACAGCCCGCCAACAATCCGAAAAGAAAGACTAATATGGACATAATTGTTACAATTTGCAGCAAAGATAAACAAATAATCCCATAGAAAACCGTATTTTTGCACCTTTAAATAAGAAGTTATGCCAAACTCGATAGATTTCAGCACTCAAATCGCACAGGAACTCAATCTAGCCACGCACCATGTGGCCAACGTCATTCGCCTCTTCGACGAAGGTGCCACCATCCCCTTCATCGCCCGCTACCGCAAGGAAATGACAGGCACGATGAATGAAGAGAACGTGGCTGCTGTTCAGAAACGCCTGGAGCAACTCACCGAACTGCAAAAACGCAAAGAAAGCGTCATCGCCTCCATCCGCGAGCAGGAGAAACTCACGCCCGAACTGGAGCAAAGGATACTGAACGCCAAGACCTTGCAAGAGGTGGAAGACCTCTATCTTCCCTACAAGCCCAAACGCCGCACCCGCGCCGCCATCGCCCGCGAAAAGGGTTTGGAGCCACTGGCCGCACAAATCATGGCGCAGAATGTGGATATGGTGGACCGCCTCGCCGCGCGTTATGTCAACGCAGGCAAAGGTGTCAACGACATCGAGGAGGCCCTGCAAGGCGCCAAGGACATCATGGCCGAGTGGGTCTCGGAGAACATCAACGGGCGCAACCGCATCCGCAAGATCTTCCACATGCAGGGCGACATCAGCTCCGCCGTGGTCAAGGGCAAAGAAGAGGAAGGCAAGACCTACCAGCAGTATTTCGACTTCCGAGAGCCTATCTCCCAGGCGCCCTCGCACCGCCTCTTGGCTCTGTTCCGTGCCGAGGAAGAGGGCATGGTGAAGCTGAAAATCAAAGTCGACGACGACTTTGTGCTGAACTCGTTGGAGAGCATCTTCCTGAAGAACGACAACGAATCGTCGGAACTCGTGCGTGAGGCCATCGCCGACTCGTGGAAACGCCTCTTGGAGCCGAGCATCGAGACCGAGATCCGTAATTATTATAAGGAGAAGGCCGACGAGACCGCTATCCGCGTCTTCGCCGAGAACCTCAAACAACTGCTCCTCGCCGCCCCTATGGGACAGAAGCGCGTCTTAGCTATCGACCCAGGTTTCCGTACGGGCTGTAAGGTGGTAGTCTTAAGCGAAACAGGTGCCTTGCTCCACAACGAGACCATCTACCCTCACCCGCCCAAGTCGGACACGGTGGGCGCCATGCGCAAGATCAAGAGCCTTGTGGATGCCTACCGCATCAAGGTCATCGCCATCGGCAACGGCACAGCAGGACGCGAGACCGAGGACTTCATCCGCAGCATCAAGTTCGACCGCGACCTGATGGCCGTGATGGTGAGCGAGAGCGGCGCATCGGTCTATTCCGCCTCCAAGATTGCCCGCGACGAGTTCCCCGACTACGACATCACCGTGCGCGGCGCGGTCAGCATCGGGCGCCGACTGATGGACCCACTGGCCGAGTTGGTGAAGATTGACCCAAAGAGCATCGGCGTGGGACAGTATCAGCACGATGTGGACCAGAAGAAACTCGGCGAGAGCCTCGACCAGACCGTGGAGAGTTGCGTGAACGCCGTCGGCGTGGAGCTCAACACCGCCAGCCAACAGCTGCTGTCGTACGTCAGCGGTGTCGGTCCCACCTTGGCCTACAACATCGTCCACTACCGCGACGAAATCGGCGGCTTCAAGACGCGCCAACAACTCTATGGTGTGCCGCGCCTCGGCGACAAAGCCTTCGAGCAATGTGCAGGTTTCCTGCGCATCCATAACGGCGACAATCCGCTGGACCAGAGTGCCGTCCACCCCGAGAGCTACCACATCGTGGAGAAGATGGCCAAGAAACTGGGCGTGAAAGTCAAAGACCTCATCGGCAACAAAGAACTCATCGCCCGAATCAAGCCGGAAGAGTTTGTAGAGGAACATTTCGGCTTGGAGACCATCAACGACATTCTCACCGAGTTGGACAAGCCCGGCCGCGACCCACGCAAAACTTTTGAGGCCTTCGAGTTTGACAAAAACATCCGCGCCATCAACGACCTACGCGTCGGCATGACCCTCAACGGCATCATCACCAACATCACCGCCTTCGGCGCCTTTGTCGACATCGGCGTGCACCAAGACGGCCTCGTCCACATCAGCCAGATGGCCGACCATTACATCAAAGACCCGAACGAAGTGGTACATTTGAACCAAAAGGTTCGCGTGAAAGTACTTGAGGTGGATGTGAATAGGAACCGCATCAGTTTGACGATGAAACTATAATAATAAATCCTTTGAAGCGGAAAAATTTAGATTAAAGCAATTTATTTTGTCTTAAAACTTGCTTTCAATCTAAAAAAGACCTATTTTTGCGCCTGAAACACTTCCGAAATATGAATAAACTGCTAAAACCGCTTTTTATAAGCATCGTTGTTTTCGGGTTGCATCTTTTATCAACCGCTTATCCCGTCGACCTGCAAAAGGCGCAATCCATCGCTACCAAGTTCATGGGAACAAGCGATGTGCAACTAGTCTCCACTTATCGAACAGATAAGAGCGCGTCTGCATTTTACGTCTTTAACACCGAGGACGGCTTCGTCATCGTTTCGGCCGACGACTGCGAGACGCCCATCATCGGCTATTCCCATGAAGGCCGTTTCGAACCGAACGCCGTTCCCGTGCAAATGGAAGCCTATTTGCAGGATTTCGTCGCAAGGATACAATACGGCATCGAAAAACATATTGAAGCAGATGAACTCACGGCAAAACAATGGGAACTTGTGAAGGCCACTGGACGGCTCAACGAAAACAAGACTGCCTCAGCCGTCGAGCCCTTGCTAACCGAAATGTGGGAGCAGGGATGCCAATACAACGAGCTCTGCCCTACCTTTTCAAAAGTCCCATGCGGCCATGCCGAAGTGGGTTGCGTGGCGGTTGCCATGGGACAAATCATGCATTATTGGAGATATCCCGAAACAGGCTGGGGCTCGAACTCTTATAACAACGCAGGCCTCACGCTTTCCGCTGATTTCGGCAACACCGTCTACGACTGGGACCACATGCCCGATTCGCTGACCGATAGCTCAACTGACGCTGAAATTGAGGCAGTGGCAACCCTGCTGTTCCATTGCGGTGTTGCTGTTGACATGCAATATACCGCCAATGGCTCTGGTGCTGATTCAGGAGATGTGCCTGATGCAATGGTACGCTATTTCAATTATTCAAAGCATCTCCATATCGAAAAACGCAAAGATTTTAATGATGAAGAATGGATCTCGATGCTTAAGGCTTGTCTCGATTTGCAGCAACCGGTGTATTATGGTGGAAAAGGCAATTTAGGTAGCCATGCTTTTGTTTGCGACGGCTACGACGGCAACAACTTGCTGCACTTCAACTGGGGCTGGGGACGTGCCAACGGTTATTTTGCACTGGGCAATTTGAATCCAATTGGATACACCTTTAACCAGAATAACATTGCCATCCTCGACATCAACCCGGAATACGAACCATGGACTGTAGAAGCCATGGCATATCCTTTAGCAGCAGGCACTATCGAAGGCACTGGCGAATACCATATCGGTGATTCATGCACCCTGACAGCAATTCCGGCAGAATGCTACCAGTTTTATTGTTGGAAGAGAAACGGGCAAATCATATCCAACATGCCGTCCATAACTCTTAGTGTGGAAGAAGACATCCTCAACATTGAGGCTCACTTCTCCGGTTTTCCAGTTGGTCAAATCACGGCAAGTTATTCACCCGATGCAAACAACCCGAATAGCACTAGTGTAAGCCTTTCATGGAGCAAAGCTGATACAGAGTGGAGCCTCCTCAAGGAAATTGACATTAATGAGGAATGTGGCGGCGTGGCCACCGATGGCCAGTACATCTTCGTCACCTATGGATATTGGGACAACCCTCCTTTCTCATACGGAAAATACACCATGGATGGAGAATTGCTCGAAAAGTTCAACGTGGAAGGCGTCCCGGAAGCTTTAGGTATTACTTACGATGGGACTTACTTTTATAGTAATAGTGGGCATTCAGGACTTAGTGTTTTATATAGTATAGATCTTTACAACAAAACGGTCAACGACAGCATAGATTTAGGCACTTGGTTTGGGGCAACGACCTATGACCCTGAATATGACGGATTTTGGATTGACCATAATAAAGAAGCAAGGCTTTATGACCGTCAAGGACAAAAAATCATGTTCAGTCCAGCAGCACCAGAATACATCAATGGCTCAGGCTACTTCACCGCAAAAGACGGGACCCCTCACTTATTGCTGTCAGGTGAAACTGGAGTTTACGATTATGACATCACCAACAACAGTATCTTGGACCGTCCTCTGATGGAACCAGGCTGGGATTACACCTACGGAATTGGTGCACACATTGGGAAATACGATGGTAAAGATGCCATGTTTATTGCCATTGGCTTCTCCATTCGCATTTATGAAATCAAAAGCCGTCTGGAACAAATCATGGGCTATCGCATCTATCGTGCCGACAACGAAGGGAATAGCGTGATGCTGGCAGATGAAGTCACCAGCACATCCTATATCGACCACACCTGGAATGAGATTCAAGCTGGCAACTATCGTTTCGGCATCAGCGAAGTGTACGCTAACGGTGTCGAGTCGGAAATCATTTGGTCCGACACCATCGTGAAGACAGACTTTGGCATTGACGAAAACGGCAACCAAGAAGGCGCTGGGGCTTCTGTTCAGAAAGTAATTGAAGACGGACACATCGTTGTCATCAAGGACGGAAAACGCTATAGCGTATCAGGACAAGAACTGAATTGAAACAAACAAAACAATACTAAAACCACGATCCCATGAAGCGCATATGTCTACTTTGCATAATCCTTATAGGGCTATATCAAAACGCAACAGCACTTCCCGTTGACCTGCAAACGGCGCAATTCGTTGCTGTCAAATTCATGGGAGCGCCCAACGCGCAACTAGTCTCCACTTATCGGACAGACAAAAGCACTGCCGCATTCTATGTCTTCAATACCGAGGACGGCTTCGTCATTGTTTCCGCCGACGATTGCGAGACACCCATCATCGGCTATTCCCATGAAGGCCGTTTCGACCCGAACGTCGTTCCCGAGCAAATGGAAGCCTATTTGCAGAATTTTGTCGCAAGGATACAATACGGCATCGAAAACCATATTGAGGCAGACGAAGCCACAGCAAGGCAATGGGAACTGGTGAAGACCACTGGTCGGCTTAACGAAAGCAAGACTGCCAAAGCCGTCGAGCCCTTGCTAACTGAGATGTGGGAGCAGGGATGCCATTACAACGAGCTCTGCCCCACCTTTTCAAAAGTCCCGTGTGGTCATGCAGAAGTGGGCTGTGTGGCGGTGGCCATGGGTCAGATTATGCACTATTGGCGCTATCCGGAAACCGGCTGGGGATCGCACTATTATAACAACGCAGGCCTCACGCTTTCCGCTGATTTCGGCAACACCGTCTACGACTGGGACCACATGCCCGATTCGCTGACCGACGACTCCAGCGACGCTGAAATTGAGGCTGTAGCGACACTGCTTTTCCATTGTGGAGTTTCGGTAAACATGAAATACACCACCAACGGTTCGGGTGCTGATTCAGGAGACGTGCCTGACGCATTGATACGCTACTTCAATTATTCAAGACGGCTCCATATCGAAAAGCGAAATGATTTCAGCGACGAAGAATGGATTTCGATGCTGAAAGCCTGTCTTGACTTACAACGACCCATATTCTATGGAGGTAAAGGCAGTCAAGGCAGCCATGCATTCGTGTGTGACGGCTACGACGACAACGACCTACTGCACTTCAACTGGGGCTGGGGTCAAGCCAATGGCTACTTCGCTTTGGGGCATCTGAATCCCATCGGGTACAGCTTTAACGAGACCAACTTTGCCATCTTCGACATCAATCCGGAATATGAACCTTGGATTGTGCAAGCCACGGTTTATCCACCCACGGCTGGCACCATTGAAGGAACAGGAGAGTACCACATTGGCGAACAAAGCGTGCTTACTGCGGTGCCCAACGAAAACGGCACATTCAGCTATTGGAAAAAAGGCGGAAGAATAGTATCCTATGACCCGTCATACTCATTTTTGGTCAGTGAAGATGTAGACGACATTGAAGCTTTCTTTTCCTATATGCCCTTGAAGGAAATCCAGGCTTGTCACGCGCCCGACACGAATAATGTGAACAGCCCTTACGTCAGCCTTTCATGGAACTTTGACGACAACCAGGAATGGCCCTTGTTGAAACAATTTGAAATCAACGGGGAGAGCATGGTGGCCACTGATGGCGAATATATCTATACCGCATACAGCTATTGGAGTGATCATCCTTATACATTTGGCAAATACACAATGGACGGCGAATTGGTTGAGTTCTTTACAATAGACGGGGCAAAGCCCGATGGTTTGACCTGCGACGGAAGCTATTTTTATTGTAGCAAAAACACCGCATCTTATGACTTATGCCGTTTGTATTGTTATGATTTCACCAATAAAACGCTTGTCGACAGTACCTACGTGAACTTTCAATTTGGCAAATGCGCATACGATATCGACAATGACGGTTTTTGGCTTTTACAATATGCTCAAAATACAAAGTTATTACTTGTCAATCGTCAAGGACAAATGATTTACAACGTCACAATACCATCAGCGCTTTCGTACTTTATTGATGGATTTGGAAAATACACCGCTGAAGACGGAAATCCGCACTTGTTATTGTTTAGCAATGGCATTCACGATTACGACATATTAAACAGCGGTCTCAACGATCACTCAATAGCATATATAAATTATACTGGAAATGAGATTGATTTCTGCATAGGAAAATACGATGGCAAGGATGCAGTGTTTGTTGTCACTGAAAACTACTATTACGGCACATCCAGCATTTGCATTTTTGAAATCAAAAGCCACTTGGCATCTATTAAGCACTACCGTTTATACCGCACAGACAGCGAAGGAAACACCGTGATGCTTGCCGACGAAGTGACTGAATCCTCATACATTGACTCAACTTGGAATGAAGTTAGTGCTGGCAACTATCGTTTCGGCGTCAGCGAGGTTTACTTCAATGGTGTCGAATCCGAAATCATCTGGTCCGACTCTATTGTGAAGACTGACCATGGCATCGATGAAAACGACGGCAATCAAGAAGACACTGGCCCATCTGTCCAAAAAGTGCTTGAAGAAGGACAAATCATCATTATTAAAGACGGAAAACGCTACAATGTGTCGGGACAGCAGCTGAATCCACGATGATTTTGTATTTTTGCATCGCTATTGACAATAAAACCACAATAAATAAGTTAATCCTATCAAATCGATTATCTATGAAGAGATTCAGAATACTTATCCCGTTATTTTCTTTACTGATGGCCACGCCTACCCTGCTCCGTGCCCAAATTGTCAAAGGCGAACTGATCTTAGGCGGCAACATCACCCAAGTAGATGGTGACGAGTGCTATCGCTTCCGCAAGCCAGGAGTACACGTCGGCGCCGGTGCATTGATTCCCCTCACGAGTTACCTTGATGTTGGACTTGAAGTGCTTTTCAACCAAAAAGGTGCCTACAAAGGCGACTCCATCAACCAGCACCTCGGTCTCTACACCGGAACCTACAAGCTGAATCTCAACTATGCCGAAATCCCAGTGATGATTTATCTGACCGACAAAGACCGATATAGCCTCGGCGTCGGTGTTTCCTACGGTCGTATCGTCGGCCTTCAGGAATACGTCAACGGTCAATCCACGGCCATTCGTTTGGGCGACGGACAAATCCATTGGAGAAACGAAGCCGATGGCCTTCCCGACATCAGTCAGGCGACCGACATCAAGGAATTGACCAAAATGCTCTATGCGGCAGGCTATCCACAAAATGCAGCCATCGAAGAGCTGGTCCCACAAGTGATTGCCAACTCCGACAGCTATCGAGGCAACGACTTCAGCATTTGCGCCGATGCTCGGGTACGCATCTGGGAAGGCATACATGCCGAGCTGCGCTACCAATACTCTTTGGTGCCCATTCGTACACGCCTATTCTACAAAGACGTCAACGAAACCCTCCTGAAAACCGACGACTCGCGAGTGCAACCCTTGCAACGCCAGTACAACAACAGTATTACACTAAGGGTGGTGTATCTATTCAACGAGCGCAGAGCCAAGGCGAACAAGGAGGCATCGAAAAAGGGACAATAGTTTAGTTTAGAGTTTAGAGTTTAGAGAGGGTTATAGCCCTAAGTAAAAATCCTTCAGGAATTCATTGTATTGTGCCGTGAAACGCTTGTCCGCATCGCGGATGATGAAGGTTTCCTCAAAAGCACTATTGCATTTCCCAAAACCCAGCTCCAGATTGACACGGTTGGGCTCCTTGCCTGATATAGGGACGATGGTCATCCTTTTGTGCAGATACAGACCAAAACGCTCCGCGGTATCCAGAAACTCCATCGACACATCGGCGGGTAACACCAAAGCAAAACGTCCATCAGGCTGCATCAAGCGGCCGACCTCACGGCATATCGTGGCATACGACAAGCCCGCATCGTTGTGCCGCGCACGGCTCTTGCGTTCCGAGTCGCATTTCGAGAAACGGTTGAAATAAGGAGGATTGGAGACTATGAGGTCGTATTTCTTTTCCGTTTTGTAATCAACAATGTCAACGCAAAAGGCCTTAAGATGCTCGCGCCACTGCGAGGCCTCGAAATTGATCGTCGCCTCTTCAATGGAGGCCTTGTCGATGTCAACGGCATCTACCTGCGCCACACCCTTTTGCGAGAGCATAAGCGGCAACAGACCACAACCTGTGCCAATATCCAGCACCACATCCATCGGCTTAACCTCCGTCCAACGTCCCAACAAAATGGCATCGGTGCCTACCTTCATCGTCGAGCGATGATGGTAGAGGCTGAAATGCTTGAAGTGGAAAGGGCGCGCATCGATCATTGCAAATACATGTCTATCAGTCCCTCAGGAGCCGTTATCGTAAGTATTTTGTTACCCCTGTCAACGTTTTGGATCACCTGGTCCAAAATTGGAATCAGAATCTCTTTTTTGTCCTTCATCACCTGCAAGATGGCTTGCGTGGGATATTCCAGCACCTCGGTGACAGGACCCAACTCACCCTTATCAGTATCTACAACCGTGAAGCCCACAATCTCATGGTAATAGAACTGTTTGCCACTCAACTTGGGCAGCATTTCCAAAGGTAAGTACACGGATTTTCCTACCAGATTCTGTGCCTGTTCGACAGTCTTGATGTCCTGCACTTGAACAAAGAATTTGTCGCCATTCGGGGTTATCTTCTCCACGAAGAAAGGCGTCAGCACCTTGTTGATTTCGAGGAAAAAATGCTTCATTTCGAGGTAGGCAGAAGGATCATCTGCATCCAGTTTAATGGTCACCTCCCCTTTCAGGCCATGGGTCTTGGCGATCTTGCCGAGGTAAAAACAATCTTCTTTTTTCATATAACACTGATAACCGACCGAGAAGAACTACTCCTTCCCTTTAGTCGTCATGGCGGAGGGACATCCGCCATCTCCTGAGATATAGGTAATCCTTGTTTTCAGGAGATTGCGGATCAAGTCCGCAATGATGGGTAAAAGTTAGGTTTCGTGATCCTGGTCCTA
>CADBGN010000020.1 GCA_902794155.1 uncultured Bacteroidia bacterium | reverse complement strand
GTTGTCGTCGAAGTCGAGGATGACGACCTTGATCTTCTCGTCCAACTTGACCACCTCTTCGGGGTGCGTGATGCGGCCCCAGCTGAGGTCGGTGATGTGAATGAGACCGTCGACGCCACCGAGGTCGATGAACACACCGTAGCTGGTAATGTTCTTGACCACACCTTCGAGGATCTGACCCTTCTCGAGCTTGCTGATGATCTCGGCCTTCTGGGCTTCGAGTTCGTCCTCGATGAGGGCTTTGTGAGACACAACCACGTTCTTGAACTCTTGGTTGATCTTCACGACTTTGAATTCCATCACGCTGTCAACAAATACGTCGTAGTCGCGAATCGGCTTAACGTCGATTTGAGAACCGGGCAAGAAGGCTTCGAGGCCGAACACTTCGACGATGAGACCTCCCTTGGTACGGCTCTTGACGTAACCGTTGACGATCTCGCCACTTTCGTAGGCTTCGTTGACGCGGTCCCAAGACTTGAGCAGTTGGGCTTTCTTGTGAGAGAGGATGAGTTGGCCGTTGGGACCTTCTTGGTTCTCAACGTAGACTTCAACCTTGTCACCCACTTTCAGGTTGGGGTTGGTACGGAATTCAGCAACAGGGATAACACCATCCGACTTGAAGCCGATGTTGACCACGACCTCACGGTCGGTGATGGCCACCACGGTGCCTTCGATGACCTCGTGGTCGGCAATCTGGTTCATAGTGCCAGCATACTTCTCTTCGAGCTTGGCGCGTTCGTCAGCTGTGTAGTTGTCGAACTTCTTGTGAGATGAGGTCCAGTCGAAATCCTCAGCGGGAACGGGTTTCTGCTTCGGAGCTTTAGGAGCCTTCTTAGCGGGGGCTTCCATGACTGGGGTTTCTTCAACGGCCTTTTCTTCTACCGGCATGGCTTCGTTGATGATGTTTTCGTTTTCTGCCATTGTAATGATTGATTTGAAATTGTACTTGCAAGTGTTCCAGACATCCACCCACAAGGAGGTTAAACTTTTGATTTACAACTCAAACCGCTGATTTTGCAACCAATCTGGACTGCGGTTTAATTTGGGCTGCAAAGTTAGGAATTATTTTGATACAAAAAACTTACTAACGAATTATTTTTCAATTCCTTTCACAAACCCCACAATCATCTCCAACACCTCGGGCGAGATGGTCTCCTCGATTTCGAAGTATTCGTTGGGTGAACCGGTCTCGCAATGCTGGAAAAGATGGTTTAGGTCGGGCAACTCATGCAAGATAAGATTGGTCTTGCCATTGTCAGCGATGATTTTCTCGTATGCAGGAAGATTTTGTGAAGCAATCACTTGTAAATCCTTTGAGCCGTTCAGCAGTAAAGCAGGGCAATTGGTCTTCACGATGGCCTCGGTGGGGTCGTATTTCAAGAAATAATACATCCACGGCGATGCCATTTGCCCTACCGTCTGCTCGGTCAGTTCTTCATTGTAGCCCCAACCTTTCAACAGTTGGCGCAGCAAGCTGTCGGCCTCTTCCCTATTGCTTGAGGCTTCGATGATGTCGAACATCTGAGCGTTAGTATTACTATTGAATTGAACAGCCTCTTCCGGCATGCCCGAAGCCCTAAGTATAGCCTTTTGTTGTTCTTTGAGCACCTCTATGCCATTCACTGAGGACCCTGCCAAAGAAACCAGAAAAGCCACTTCGTGCCGACGCGCCGATACCATATAATTGATGATGCCACCTTCACTGTGACCCAAGATACCGACCTTTGAAGCGTTGATTTCTTTGCGGTTACGGAGATAGTCGAAGGCGGCCTCAGCATCATAGGAGAAATCCATGGAGGTGGCATTTTTCACCTCACCCTCAGAGCCCCCAATGCCACGGTCGTCGTAGCGCAACACGGCGATGCCATGACGGGCGCAATAATCCGCGATAACCCAGAAGGGACGGTGGTTCATCAGCTCCTCATCGCGGTCCTGCTGCCCACTACCCGAAACGAGTACCATGGCTGGAAACGGGCCTTTGCCTTCGGGGATGGTCAAAGTGCCAACTAACTTGTTGCCTTCTTTTTCATTGACAAAGGTCACTTCCTCAATATGATAATTGAACGGAGGCTGTGGATCTTGAGGTCTAGCCTTTTTCTGTTCTTTTTTCTCTGCCTTGGCAAGGTTGAGTGGGAAGGTCATGCCGTGTTGAGTGAACTCCCCTTCTATGGTCGAGTCTTTCAGCACACCTAAATAAGTGGCACCCATGGCGTTCATTTTCAATTCCAAATGTCCGTCTTGGAAAGTTGTTTCTTCCACGGGAATATCATACGCGCCTTGTGCAGGCACATCAAAAGTGGCAGAATAGCCGCTTTCAATGGCTTTGATGTCGAAAGCCGTCTCCAACTTTTGTACACCTAGGTCAATCTCACCTTTCCAATAGCCCTCGATTTGGGCTTGGGATTGCAGGACAGCAAATAATAGTAAGAATAAGATTTTGTTTTTCATAAACTACGGATTTTATTTGTTTAACTACGGATTACACAGATTGTACGAATGGTCATTTACTTCATACATAATAAGATTCCCCTGTCGGGGAATGGAGTAGAGCCATGGTTTTATAGCGGCGGCATGATCAATTAAACCATTTGTAAGCTCCACAAGCCGCCGCATGAAGAAAAATGAAAGGACTCCATTCCCGTAAGGGAATCTCAATTTGTTGAATATGTGAAACAATAGTATTCACAAACATAATACATCGCTATTTCTTTTTCCTCCCACTTTTCTTCAACGCCTCGGCGATAATCCACTGCAATTGCCCGTTGACGGATCGGAATTCGTCAGCTGCCCATTTTTCCACCGCTTCCATCGTCTCGGCATCGACACGGAGCAGGAAGGTCTTGGTATTCGCGCTATTTTCCTTTTCCTTTGCCATCGTCAATCCCTTTCTTCCTTTGACGTGGGACGTGGGACTTTGGGACACGAGACGAATTCATTGTCACACGTCTCGTGCCTCGCAGTTTCACGTCCAATAGAATCACCCAAGGTCATCGAGAGGATGTTGTCCTTGGAGATGTACTTGTCATAAACCCAGATGCACAGGATAGTCACCGCCATGACAATGAAGCCCGACAGGCCCTGCATGCCGTTCACGAAGTCGTTGCCACCTAAAGTGAAATAGATGACTATTCCAGCCGTTGCGTTGAAGGTTCCATGCATGATGGCCGCGACATTCATTGATTTTGTTTTCAGCACGAAATATAATTCTATGATGCCCAATAGGATGCACATTACCACCATCAGCAACACGCCCCAGTGCGGTTCGTTCGGGTAGTTGTGTCCCATCAAAATGAGCGGGAAATGCCAAATGCCCCATACAAAACCGATGAACAAGGCGGCCTTCCAGAACTTCAGCTCGCGTAAGGCACCGACTAGGTAGTTGCGCCAGCCAAATTCCTCGCCAAAGGCAGCGATGGCGTTAACGGTAACACCTGCAGCCAGACCGCTGACGAGCGTGATGATTATCATCAAATAGGCAGGCATCTGTCCCATTTGCTCGCGCACCATCTCTTGTTGGTCTTCGGGAACATGATATTGGTTGATCAGCTGCTCGGAATTGTATTCCAACGTCACTCCAGGCATCATGCCGTTGATGAGGATACAGAGGAAAACCAACACAACGGGCAACAGCCAAGCCACCACCCACGACCATCTCACCTTGAAGTTGACCAAGCCCGTGTGATTGAACTTCTCCTTGTCGATGGCTTGCAGCACGAGGGCTGTGATGAGCGGGAAAAACATATACACTGTGGAGAAGACCATGAGTCCCGTAGGGGTGTCCGCTCCGATACCAAATCCCCAGTGGGCCACAGCAAACATGGCCCAACTGAAGAGGCAGACGGCTATGGAGTATCTGATTGCTTTTTTCATAGTTTGATTACTTTTTTCACTTGTTCAATCATCTCCAGCGTTTCCTCTTCCGTAGCGCAGTTGAGGTAATACAATTTGCCATCCACAGTGCGCAGTTCGAGCAATGGGCCACCTTCTTCATGGATGAACAGCATGCAATTCTCGCCATTTTTCAGACGGAAATGGCCCAAGTTCGCCTTATTGGTCGACATGCCGTTGGTGCGCACGGCAATACCGGGCCACTGTTCCCAAACGCTGTCGGAAATGATGTCGGCAACTGGAATCGTCGCGTGGTATCCTCCACCCTTCACCTTGATACATTCGCTTGAAATGTCATATTTGGGACCTTTGTTGCCCCAGAAGAAGAGAATCGGAATCAAAGCCAAGGATAATAAAGTAATGATAACCACAGACCAGATGGTTATCTTGTTTTTCTTTTTCTCCCATTGTTTGACATCATTGGAAAGGCGGTTTTCTTTATCGCGACCAAAGCCGTTGTATCTCCGCATGGCGATAAACAGGGGCACCATCATGGTCACCACTAGTGCAATCAACACATACACACTCTTCATCTCGCCAATGACTTTAGTCATGGAGAGCGCGGCTGTGACAATCAACAGGAAACCCGTTATGCCAAAGGTAATGGCTACCGCTTTTTTCAGGCCTTCGATGTCGACCAAGGCTTTCCGTTCAGGCGACATGCCCCCGTATGGATTAATCAAATTCGGATAACGGAAGCACAGCAAGCCTGACACAATAAGAAGCAAGCCTATTCCTAGATTAGTATAATCGATGACATTCATAGTTTATCGTTTTCTTCACCCCAAACCCCCATTGCGGGCTTGCCCCGCAATCTCCTATGCATTGCAACAACCCTCTGCTTAGGAGATGGCGGATCCTTGTCCGCCATGAGGGTTAGGGGTGGTTTCTTGACCTTTGGTTTAGTATAGGCTTCCCGTATTCACCACTGGCTGGGCCGACTCGTCGGCGCAGAGCACCACCATGAGGTTGCTCACCATGGAGGCCTTGCGTTCCTCGTCGAGTTCGACGACGCCTTCGTCCTTCAGCTTGTCCAAGGCCATCTTGACCATCGAAACGGCACCTTCCACGATCTTCTCACGGGCCGAGATGATGGCGGCAGCCTGCTGACGACGCAGCATCACAGCGGCAATCTCAGGAGAATAAGCCAGATAATTGATGCGAGCCTCAAGCACTTCGAGACCCGACATAGCCAGACGCTCATTCAACTTTGCTAGCAACACATCGTTGATTTCCTTGCCGCCGGCACGAAGGGTAAGTTCGTCCTTTTCGGCCTCGTTTTCATCGTAGGCGTACATGCCCGCCACCTCACGCAAGGCGGCATCGCTCTGCACCTTGATGAAGCTCTCGAAGGCTTTCATGCGGTTGGAGACCGACACTGTAGCGGTGCTACCAGCCGCGCCGCCCGCCATAGTTTGCGAGTCAATCTCGAACATGGCCTTGTAGGTGTCCTTCAGTTTCCACACCAAGATCTGGCCAATCATAATGGGGTTGCCCGTCTTGTCGTTCACTTTGATGTTGTCGGGGTTAAGGTTACGGGCACGCAACGAGACCTTTTTGGAAGTCATGAAAGGATTGATCCAGTGAAAACCTGTCTTGGTGAAGGTGCCTCTGTATTTGCCAAAGAACAGCATCACCATGGCCTCGTTAGGCTCTAACTTACGGAAGCCGATAGGAAAGATACAGGCCAGCAAGAGACCAATGACAAACAGCCAAGGTGATGAGAACTTACCCAACACAAATTCGGCCATGCTCCAAATGCTCAGGCCAATAATGGCAAATTCGATGAACAATGCGACGAAACCATTCATCGCAAAACCTTTAAATTCAAATTCTTTAGTTTCCATAAGTGATATTATTTTGATATTATTTTGATGTGGCAAAAATACATTAATTTTGGAACATGCAAGAAAAAAAATGCATTTTTTTGAGAAAATTTCGCCTTTATGCATTATTTTTGCAAAGTAGAAACAAAAGAACAATATTAAAACCGTTCAATATGAAGAAATTAGCATTGATTGGAGCCTTGGCCGTCATGATGATGACCAGTTGCTCAGCATTGAAAATCGTGGACCAAAACTCAGCCATCAACGCGGGTGCCGCTGCCGTTCAGGCCTTGACCATCAGCGATGCACAGGTCAAGCAATTGTGCAGTCAGTACATGGTTGAATCCGATGGACAAAACACCATTTTGCCTGCCGACAACAGCTATACGCAGCGTTTGAGCCGCATCATGTCGAGGTTCCACAACATCAGTAATTTGGACTTGAACTACAAGGTGTATCAATCCAACACGGTCAACGCCTTCGCCAGCGGCGATGGCAGCGTGCGCGTCTACACCGGCTTGATGGATGCCATGAACGATGACGAGGTGTTTGCCGTCATCGGCCACGAGTTGGGTCACCTTATTAATAAAGACGTCCGTGACGCCTATCGTGCCGCCTACCTCGTGGTGGCTGCCCGCTACGGCATTGCAGCTGTCAACACCACAGCAGGCGCCCTCTCCACTGGCTTCCTCGGTGACCTGGGACAACAGCTGGCCCAAAACGCCTACTCCCGCCGTCAGGAGACCCAAGCCGACGAGACTGCGTTCCAGTTCTGCATCCAAAACGGCGTGGATCCCTATGCCATGTACCATGCTTTGAATGTACTCATCAGCCTCAGCGGACAAAGCGGACAGCAAGGCAAAATCGCCGAGCTGCTCTCCACCCACCCCGACACGCACAAACGTGCCGAACACATCAAACAGATGTGCGAAGCTGCTGGCTACAAAATGAGCACTCCTGGCACGACGACCAAGCCGAAGACCAGTACCAAACCCAACGGCACCACCCCTCAAGGCACCAACACCAAACCGCAAACTGTCAAACCCAACAACAATAACAATAACAGCGGCAACAACAACGGAAACACTGGTGCTGGCAAAAAGACGGTGAAGGCTGGAAAGAAATCATAATGGTTAATCTACATGTTGAGACGGTGTCACACCGTCTCTACAAACAAAAACCCGCTGGGAAAATTCCAAGCGGGTTTTTGTTTTATTTTCCAAATTCCTCTGCCAAATGTTTGAATTTTCGTCCGCGTTCCTCGAAGTTCTTGTACTGGTCGTAGCTGGAAGCTGCGGGCGACAGCAGGCAGACGTCGCCGGGCTTGGCGTGGGCAGCGAGATAGGCGAAGGCTTCTTCCATGGTAGAATACTGTGATAAAGTCGGCCCTTCGACTCCTTCAACAAGCTCAGGAACCGAGGGCTCAGGGACCTTAGTTATCAGTTGCATCATCCTCTCCCCTGCCTTGCCCGTAAACAACAGGTGCGGCACAAGGTGTTCTTTCAGATAGTCGGCCAAAGGTTGGTAGTCGATGCCACGGTCGAAACCACCGAGCAATAGAAAATCGACACGTCCCAAAGCCTCACAGGCTGAGATGGCCGCCTGAGGGATGGTGGAGATACTATCGTTGACGAAGGTCACGCCACCGAAAGTGCCCACAGGCTCCAAACGGTGTTCCAAAGGCTTGAAAGTATAGAGAAAAGGCACGAGCTCTCGAATATCTACACCGTATGCATAACATGCCAACAACGCCGCTTTGACATTCATCAGGTTATGCTCACCAAGCAGCGGCAAGGCCGTGCGGTCGACCAAATCATCGATGTCAAACAAAGAGAACACGATGTTGTTGACGAACATACTCCAAGCCTCCTCCATCAGAGTCTCATGGATGACAGCGGTGTCGTCCTCGCCCATATAGCGCATAATGTTGAGTTTGGCTCCTGCATAGCGCTGCATCGTCCCGAAATGGTCGAGGTGTTCCTCAAAGATGTTGAGTAACACGCCCACACGAGGGCTGTTGTGCACATATTCCAGCTGGTGCGCTGACAACTCGTACACCACGATGCTCTCCGGTTGGATGTCTTCCATGATGTCGAAACATGGAATTCCGATGTTGCCCGTAAGGATGGCATCGCGGCCCGAGGATTTCAGCAGATGGTAAATCAAACTCGTGGTCGTACTCTTGCCCTTGGTGCCCGTGATGCCGATGGTCTGCGCATGGAACTGGCTGAGAAAAAGGTCGGTCTGCGAAGTGATTTCCACATCTTTCGTGTCGAAGTCCTTGAGCGAGATGCCTGGTGTCTTGATGACGATGTCGTAGTCGTACATCGCCTCAAGATAGCCTTCTCCAGAATGGGTGACGCCTTCCATCGCGTTCTTGTCGGCCACCGCAACGACTGTTTCAGGCATGTACTTGTTCAGGAAACGCAAGGTCGACTTACCCTCTCTGCCAAAGCCAAGGACGAGAATGCGCTGACCGCGTAATCGATTCAGTATCAAGTCAAACATGGAGACGGGATTTTAGGATTTGTTCAAACTGCGAGGGCAAAAAATGATTGGTGTTGAAACGACTGAGAATCTCTTCTACGTTCGGCCCTTTGATGCTTCGACTTTGCTCAGCAACCACGGGCTCTGGGACCTTGTTTGTTGCAGCAAGACATGCCCTTACCTCCTCCACCGTGCCCACACACTCAAAAGGCTTCACTGCTGCCGTGCCGTTCAGCTCTTCCAAAATAGGTTGCAGACTCTTGTCGGCCATCAGGTCCTTACCGAAAATGGAGACAAGTCTTTCCCTCGAGAGGAAAGGCGATAGGATGATCCATGTGAAGAGGCACTTTGGGCAATGGCCGCACCATGAGTCGGTCTTGCTGCCCACATTACAGCTACGGAACACGGGGTGATAGGCTTCGCACTGCGAGAACAACTTGGCTATCTGCAGTTCGCTCAACGGACGCAAGAAGCTGAAATATTGCACTTCAGGGTTCAAGTTCTCGGCCACATAGTTCCTGAAATCACTTTCAAACTCGATGGATTTGCTGTACTGGTGGTTGATGTTGGTGCCCGGCACCGTCGACTCGTTGGCGCTGTTCTCGTTCGACAAGGCGATATATTTTGAGCGACTGCCAAAGGCCACCAAGAGGCTGATAAAAGCCAGCAAGGCCGAGAATGGTGTATGACCATTCAGATAACCTTCGGCATTGAGCTTCAGCATGGTCGGGTCGAGCGTGCGGTTGATGACGATGAACTCATCGTCTTTATACCCCGCCGTCTTCACACAGTTCAATGTAGCGCCACGCGGATTCACAATCAAAGGAGTAACGGGCATCACATTACGCAGGCATTCCAGCGTGACCACTGAGTCCTTGCCGCCGCCGATTGGCACCAGAGTCTTTTCTTCAAACCAGCTGCCCATGTCATTCCCAGGCAGGATGTGCGATGGCATGGAATCTATGGGCAGCGTCTCAATATCCATCAACTCCGCTTCCGAAACCGCGATGCTATTCAAATACAAAAACTCACCCAAGCCATTGTAATACAACTTCTTCCAAAACGCTTTCTGCGAGTCAGTCAAGGCATAAGGCTTCACCACCACCTTTTTCGGGCAGGCGATTTTCCAATAACTCACAAGCTCGGTCATGCCAATTTGGAAAGCCAAGGCCTGCAATTGTTCCTCGGGGATGCTATCCCAGTCGAAGAACGGCCTGGCAGGGATTTCCAGTGTAGGCCTAAAATGATAGCGGTCGTCAAGGTTGAAATCGAAGGCCAGCGACAAGGTGCCGTTCTTCCTTTTTACCGTCTGACTTTCAAAAGAGAAAGTGGAAAAGTCCTTGCGCAGAGCGTCGAATTTGGATTGATTGTCTGTTCTTTTCAAGATAAACGCGTTTTTATGCCACAAAAATACGAATTATGACGCGACTATCATCCAAAAATCCTAATTTTGCAGAATGGATTTAGGAGAAAAGTTCGTCATAAGGAGCAATTCGTTAGAGCCGAAGCAGGGTAAGATCTTGATTTCCGAGCCTTTAATGAACGATTTCCACTTCGGCAGGGCGGTCATCCTGCTCATCGACCACGTGGAGTCGGAAGGTAGTTTCGGCATCATCATCAACAAAAGGCTTGATGTGCAGGTCAACCATATCGTCGACGAGTTCCCCGACTTCGAAGCACCCGTTTATTTGGGCGGTCCCGTGGCCGATGATCAGCTTTTCTTCATCCACACTTTGGGCGACATGATTCCCGAGTCCTACCCCATCGTTGACGGCCTCTATTGGGGTGGCGACCATGAGACCCTGGCCACCCTCATCCATACAGGCATTGCCAACGAGGACAATGTGCGCTTCTTTTTGGGTTATTCTGGCTGGGATGCCGGACAGTTGGTCGGAGAGTTGGTGCGCAACTCGTGGCTCATCGGTGACATCACCACAGAGGAATACCTGAACACACCACCCGAGAAGATGTGGCAGACCTTCGTAAACAAAATGGGAAGCGCCTACACGATGTGGAAGCATTTTCCAAAAGATTTCCAAGACAACTAGTTTTATTATTTCCAACTTAATTTATTTAAAATGAGATTTTTAAACAAAACCATCTCAACAAAGGTGCTGCTGATTGCTGCGGCACTGCTCATGCTACTCGTTGGCTGTAAAAGGAAAACCGACAGCAAGTACAAGTATGAAACCGTGAAGGGCGACCTTACCGAAGCCCGAATCTACACCTTGGATAACGGCTTGACCGTCTATCTGAGCGTCAACAATGAAGAGCCCCGCATCCAGACCTACATCGCAGTGCGTACGGGTTCGAAGAATGACCCTGCCGAAACCACTGGTTTGGCGCACTATCTGGAACACCTGATGTTTAAGGGTACCGACAAGTTCGGCACTACCGACTACGAGGCTGAGAAGCCTTTCTTGGACGACATCGAGGCGCGATATGAAAAATACCGCACCCTCACCGACCCCGAGGAACGCCGCATTGCCTACCACGAAATCGACTCCGTGAGCCAGCTGGCCGCCCAGTATTTCATTCCCAACGAATACGACAAACTCATGTCGACCATTGGCGCAGAAGGCACCAACGCCTACACCTCCGAAGACGTGACCTGCTACGTTGAGAACATCCCTTCAAACGAAATCGACAACTGGGCCAAGATCCAGGCCGACCGCTTCCAAAACATGGTCATCCGTGGTTTCCACACCGAGTTGGAAGCCGTCTATGAAGAATACAACATCGGCATTGCACAGGACAGCCGCAAAGTGTGGGAAGCCTTGAACACCATGCTCTTCCCCACCCACCCCTACGGCACGCAGACCACCATCGGCACACAGGAACACTTGAAGAATCCTTCGATCACCAACATCAAGAACTACTTCAACAAGTGGTACCGCCCGAACAACGTGGCCATCTGCATGGCTGGTGACTTCAACCCTGACGAGGTTATTGCCATCATCGACAAGTACTTTGGCAGTTGGCAACCTGGCGCCGATGTGAAACAGCCCGAATTTGCCCCATTGAAGCCCATCACTTCTCCTAAGGACACAACCATCTATGGCCTCGAAGCCGAGAACCTGATGATGGGTTGGCGCTTCGACCGTGGCAACTCGATGCAAGCCGATACGCTTGAGATGATTGGCACCATGTTGAGCAACGGTACCGCCGGTCTCATCGACCTCGACATCAACCAACAGATGCAGATGCTATACGCATGGGGCGGATCAAGCACCAACCGCGACTATTCCAGCTTCCTCATCGGTGGCTCGCCTCGTCCTGGACAAACCCTCGAAGAGGCCAAAGACCTCTTGCTGGCTGAAATTGAGAAACTGAAGAACGGTGATTTCCCGGACGACCTGATGCCTTCGGTGATCAACAATATGAAGCTCAACTACTATAACTCTTTGGAGAGCAACCAAGCTCGCGCCAATATGTTTGTCAACTCGTTCATCCTCGAGAGACCATGGAAACAAGATGTAGAATACCTCGATCGCATGGAAGGCATGACCAAGGAACAAATCATGGCCTTCGCCCAAAAGCACTTCAACGACAACTATGTGGTGGTCTACAAGCGTCAAGGTGTAGACGAAAACCAGAAAAAAATCGACAAGCCAGCCATCACACCCATCCCAACCAACCGTGACCTCGTGAGCGACTTCGTTACTGGAGTGCAAAACGCTGAAGTACCTGCCATCCAACCCCGTTTCGTCGACTTCAAGAAAGACCTGACATTTGGAAAGACCGAGGCCGGACTGCCTTACATTTATGTGCAGAACAAAGAGAATGGCCGTTTCACAATGAGTTTCCGCTATGAGTTTGGCGACGAGGCCGACCTCCGCTATGGCGTGGCTGCCGATTACCTTGAATATCTTGGAACCGACCAAATGAGCAACGAGGAAATAAAGCAACAGTTCTACAAACTCGCTTGCAACTACTACATCAATGTAGGTGCACGAAGCATCAATGTCACCTTGAACGGCCTTGGCGAGAACATGCCTGAGGCCTTGGCCCTACTTGAGAATGTGATGCAAAACGCCCAAGCCGACCCAATGGTTGCTGAGATGTGCATCCAACAATTGGAAAAATCACGCATAGACGCCAAATCGAACCAACGCAGCAACTTCAACGCTTTGGTGCAATACGGACTTTACGGCCCTTACAACTCACAACGTAACCAACTCTCGCCCGAACAAATCCGTCAACTTGACCCGCAGGAGCTTCTCGACCTCTTGAAGAATCTCAAGAACTATGAGCACACCGTGCTGTATTACGGCCCCATGACTGCAGAAGAGATGGCCAAGGCTGTCACTGAAAACCATCAGACTGTGGCCGAGTTGCAGGCTGTCCCGCAAGGCAAGCACTACGAGATGCAGCCCACACCTGAAAACGAGATCCTCATCGCTCCTTACGATGCCAAGAACATCTATATGCGCATGATCCACAACGAACAGCGCGAATGGAATCCCGAAGAGGCTCCCGTGAAGGCTTTGTTCAATGAATACTATGGTGGTGGCATGAACACCATCGTCTTCCAAGAGATGCGTGAGGCTCGCGGCTTGGCCTACAATGCCTTTGCTGCCTATATGGAGCCGAGCTATAAGGATCAGAAAGAGTTCTTCTTTACGCATATCATCACACAAAACGACAAGATGATGGATGCTGTGAATCATTTCTTGGAAATCCTCAACGAAATGCCAGAGAGCGAACAGGCCTTCGGTATCGCCAAAGAGGCTTTGGCCAAGCGCCTGGCCAGTCAGCGCACCACCAAGTTCGGCCTTATCAATGCCTGGTTGAGCGCCCAAATGAAGGGCATCGACTACGATATCAACGAGCGCATCTACAATGCTTTGCCCAATATCACCCTGCAGGACATCGTGCAGTTTGAGCAAGAGCAGATGGCCAACAAGCCCTACCGCTATGTCATCCTCGGCGACGAGAAGGAACTTGACATGAAGGCCCTTCAGCAACTCGGTCCCGTCAAGCGCGTGAGTACTGAGGAGATCTTCGGATATTGATTTTGACTATGGCTAATGACTATGGCCTATGGCCAATGTCACAAAACAATGGCCGCTCTCACACAATGTGGAAGCGGCCATTGTCATAGGCCATAAGCCATAGTCAAATTACTCCAAGCTATCGCCCGACTCGCTCTCGCCTTCCTTGGCTTGTCGCTCAAGTTCCAGCTTGCCGAAACGCAATGTGAAGCCTGCAGAGATATAGCGGCTGTTCAACATCTTACGCGTGCTGTCGCTGAGATAATACGGGTTGGTGTTGCTCGATCCCGAACCGATCTTGGCGCCCCAGTTGAAGATGTCCTGCACATTGACGAAAACCGACAAACGGCGGTTGAAGAAGTCGCTACGTAGACCCATGTTGAGGAAATAGCGTGCCTTGCGCTCACTCATCAGGCTGATGGTCGGCGAGTTGTAGTTGGCCGAAGCCGTCACTTGCAAACGGTCAAACAGTTTGGCCCAAGCATTAACGCGTACGCTCCACGACCACTTGTCGCGTTGGTCGATCTGATGCACGCCATTACGGTCATATTCCATGCGATAGCCATAGTCATACAGGTTGGCATACAGGCGCACATTGAAGAATCCCGTCGGACGGTAGGTCATATTGAGCGAAGTACCGTAACGCCACGAGGTACCCATGTTGTAAGGCATAGAATAGCTGACGATACGATCCAGATAGTCGTCATATTCAGCATCGGTCAGCCTGCTGATCTCGTTGGTGCTCCAACGACCGTAGGCCTCGAGGCCAATGTTGCCAAAACGCTCAAAGAACTTCTGCCAGCCGGCTTCGACATTATGGGTATATGCGTTTTTGAGTCCGAGGGGATTACCCGTCGAATAGCTGTCGTCGCCATACCTGCGGAAGGTGCTGATTTGGTCTTCTCCAGGGTGCGACATGCGCATCGAATAGTTGAGTTTCCAGTTGTGCATCGATTCCGTGCGATAGGTCAAATGGATGGAAGGACGCACATTGAGGAAATACAAGGTGCTGTCGTCGGCAAACGGCATTTCACTCTGGTAGTTGTAGCCAATACGGTCACCACCAATTCCCAACCCCGTGCTCAGGGTGAAACCGCCCCAACGGTGCGTCCAGTTGACATCGCCGTTGACACCCGTTTCAGCGCCCTTGAAATGGTAAGTGCGTAGTATATCTATGCTATCATAAGTGATACCGCCATCATTGGAATAATAACGATTATAGTCGCTGTTACTCAGCTGATTGTCGACACGCAAACCATAGCTAAGCTCACCATCTTCGTTGTAAGGACGATTGTAGCGTGCATCGAGATTAAACCCATAACCATTCTGCTTACTCAAAAGATATCGGTTTTCATCCAAGTCGGTGTAAACGTCATAGAAACGGTTGTTGTAATAATCAGATGCGTTCTTGTTGAACCTGCCATTCAACCCGATGCGGAGGTTGTGACCCTTGTCGTCAAACTTCTTGGTGTAGTCTGCTCCAAAATGGCCGAAACTGGATTGCGAAAGGGTCGTATCGCCCATGCTGTAAGCCAAAATACTATCGACAGGCTGCAAATAGAAGGTCTGTTCTTCGCGACGGCTGCCAAGACTACGGTTGTTATTATAGAAGCCTCCTCCATCGAAGGAGATGTCACTCGTCGAGTCAATCTCATAGTCGATGTTCATGAAGACATTTCCACTGATGCTACGGTTGTCCTCTTTTTGGGAGGTTGTCTTGTACCATACAGAGTCATACAATCCCTCGGTAGCAGCATCCTCGCGTTTCAGTTCCCAACTGTCGGTGGTGTTGAGTCTGTTGCTATAACGTCCCGAGGCGAATAGGTTGACACTGAGTTTCTCCTTCTTCCACATGTAACTCACCCAGGGCGAAACAAAAGGCTGGTTGGAGCCGTTCACGCCGAAGCTGACGAACTGGTTGCTCTTGATGTGCGCCGAGGTCACAATGTTGATGACCGCTTCTGCATCGGTGGCATATTTGGCCGAAGGGTTGGTGATGGTCTCAATGCGTGCGATGGCATTGGCAGGCAAGGTTTGGAGGTAGGTCTTCAAGTTCTCCTCGGTGAGTTTCGAAGGCTTATCGTTGACCCAGATCTCCACGCTCGACACGCCGCGAAGCGTGATGTTGCCCTCCACGTCGACCTCCACGCCAGGCGCGTTCTGCAAGGCATCTTCAGTGGTACCCGTCTGGATGGATGGGTCCTCACTGACGTTGTAAATCAGCTTTTCGCCTTCCATGGCATACAAAGGCCTTTCGGCAGCCACGGTGACCTCACCTAACGAGGTTACACCAGGATTGATACGCAAAGTGCCTAAGTTAGTATTGTTGGTCACTTTGAACGGATGCATATAGCTCTCGTAGCCGATGGCCGAAACGCGCAGCACGAACGAACCTTGTGGCACACCATTCAGCTCGAAAACGCCATCCAAATTGGTAATGCCGCCCTTAACAAGGTCCATGTCAACAGAATCAAGCACAGCTACATTAACGTATGGCATATACTCACCAGTCTTGGCGTCGCGAAGCACGCCAACCACTTGGAAAGTGTCGCCTTCGCGAACTTTCTTCTTCTGCTTCACGGTAGGCATATTGCCCTCGGTCTGACCCCATTGACGGTCACCGCCACCGAAGGGCGGTCTACCCCCTGGAGGTCTGCCTCCTGGAGGACGTCCTCCGCCACCACCGGGAGGTTGGGCAACACATAATATAGTCGAAAGAATCAAAAGTAGAGAGAACACGGTTCTCAAAGAAAAAGAATTCTTCATTATTGTTGTTATAAAAATAGGTTGCAAAAATAGGAATAATTCTCATTCTTTCTGAGGTCTTTCGTGACCTTTTTGATTATGTTCACGATGCTTGTGCAGGCGATTCATAGCTTTGTGTTCCAATTCATAGACACGCAAAATCTGTTTCTGCGTAAGGAATTTGCTATACTCCTCATAGTATTTTTCCCGCAGGTCAAGGACGGCTCGGCTACGCTCAAAGCGTTCCTTAATGGCCTGTTCGGCCCCCTCTTCAGTCGCAGACTCGATTTCCGGCTTTGGACCAAGTGCCCAAACCTCCTGCTGGCAGGCACAATAAGTCTCAACAAAATGTTGTGTGGTCGCATCGTCGAGAGCGAGTTCTTGTGCAATGTGCATGGCTTGTTTCTCCGCCAATTGTTCGCGACTCATACGCTGTTTTTCGTCTTGGGCCATACCGATAGTGCAAAACACAAACACCATCAAAGCCACCATGTTGATTTTCATTAGATTTTTCATGATACGTTAGTTTTAGTAATTGTCAAGATATTCGATTTCATCATAATAGTCAAACATAAGCTCCTGGTCAGTGTCACTGAGTTGGGTGAACGCTATTTCCACCTGTTCAAACGATGATTCTTCAGTTTGGAACACGTCTTGACGCAATACCATCAGCAAGGCCAACGAGGCCGCCACGGCGAGACTCGTCCAAAGAACGATTTTCCGCAGATTGGATTTCTCCTTTATTGTCACCGTCTCCTGCATCAGACGCTCCTCCATCATGTCGAAGAACCCATCCGGTACAGTGTAAGGCATTGTCTTTTTCATTTTCTCCAAATCGTTTTCCATATCCTAATCATTTGATTTAATGTAATTTATAATCTTTTCTTTGGCATTGTGGTAATTGGCTTTCACATTGGCAGCTGTCGACCCAGTGATTATGGCGATGTCATCATATGAAAGCTCGTCGTAATAGTGCAAGTTGAAA
Source organism: uncultured Bacteroidia bacterium (assembly GCA_902794155.1). Lineage (GTDB taxonomy): Bacteria > Bacteroidota > Bacteroidia > Bacteroidales > F082 > Limimorpha. The sequence goes on along the minus strand of CADBGN010000020.1, from coordinate 12,708 downwards.
GCAATCTGCTGTTTGGCAGGAAGTGAGAGGATGGCTTTTTGCAGTTTTACCGCCTCGACGTCGCTATAGTCAACGTAATCGTCGGCCTTCAGACTGAAAAGGTCTTCTGAAGTATCTTCCAGCGAGAGTAAACTCTTGCCCTTGCGTTTGCCTAAGAATCTCAAGGCTTCATTGGTGGCGATACCAAAAATCCATGCATTAAGCGGCTGGTCTTCTTTATATTGATCAAACGAACGAAAGACACGCACAAAAGTTTCCTGCATCACATCTTGTGCATCGGCATGAGCCACCACCATACGACGGATATGCCAATAGACCGGCTTCATGTAGGATGCCATAAGAAGACCGAATCCCTTTTGCGAATCCTCTTTTATTGCTGCTATGATTTCTTGGTCTGTTGGCATTCTTTACTCAACTCATGTCGTACAACCTATTTACCCGATAAAATGGGAAAAGTAAAAAATGGTTTTTATTTTTTTCCAATTCTGAGCAAAAATACTCATTTTCCAGCAGTAAAAAGGTTTATATATTTCATTTCTAGGCTGTAAAAAGAAAAATAATGTACTTTTGCAGAACACAACAACTATTCATACAATGAAAAAACTCCTAATCATTACTTTGATGATGGCTATTGTTTCAGTTCCTGCAATTGCCTGCACCAACCTCATTGTAGGCAAGAAAGCCAGCACTGATGGCAGTGTAATGTGCACCTATAATTGTGACGGTTTCGGCTTCTCTGGATCGCTGTTTTATAGTCCTTCCGGGCAACACGAGCCTGGCGAATTGATCGAGATTCACGGCTGGGGGCCTTCGCACGAGGGGCAATACGTAAAACAAGTGCCTTTCACCTATAACGTTGTCGGCCTGATGAACGAGAAGCAGGTGACTATCGTGGAGACCACCTTCGACGGACGTTTGGAACTTGTCAACCAGAAAGGTTTGTTGGACTATTTCAGTTTGATGCGACTGGCCCTGCAGCGTTGCTCCACCGCACGCGAAGCCATACGTTGCATGGCGGAACTCGTCGAAGAATATGGCTACAACAGCAGCGGCGAGACCCTCACAGTCTGCGACCCCAATGAAGCTTGGATCATGGAAATCATCGGCAAAGGGCCTGGCCATAAGGGAGCCGTTTGGGTGGCCTTGCGTATCCCCGACGACTGCATTTGCGCCCATGCCAACCTTAGCCGCATCCGTCAGTTCCCGTTGGAGAAGCGTTCCAAAAACAGCATCAGCAGCAAGAACTTCAAGAAAATCAACAATCCAGAGATTGAATGCGTCTATGCCGCCGATGTCATCAGCTTTGCCAAGGAATGGGGGTATTTCAACGGCAAGGACGAGGACTTCTCGTTCCGCGACGCCTACTGCCCCATCGACTTCGAGAATGTGCGCTATGCCGACGCACGCGTGTGGAGTTTCTTCCGTCATCACTACGACCATGCAGAAATGGACAAATATCTGCCCTACATCAACGGAGAGTTTGATGTATGCGACCATCTGCCCTTGTGGATCAAGCCCAATAAACCTTTGTCTTTGCGTGACTTGCAGAACGACATGCGCGACCATTTTGAAGGCACGCCCTTGGACATGACTTCCGACATGACCGCTGGTCCTTGGGGCATGCCCATTCGTCCCCTGCCCATGCACTTCAAGGATAGCGACAGCATCCCATATTATCGCGAACGCCCCATCGCCACACAACAAAGCGGCTTCACCATGACCTGCCAGATGCGTTCGTGGCTGCCCAACGATGTGGGTGGTGTCACTTGGTTCAACTGCGATGATGCCAACATGGTGGCCTATGTGCCGCTCTACTGCTGCATCACGCAAGTGCCCGATTGTTTCCGCCCCGAGAACAACCCACGCAATGAGTTCAGTGACAAGTCTGCCTTCTGGATGAACAACTGGGTGGCCAACATGGTCTACCCACGCTATTCCATGATGATCGGCGACTTGCGCCAAGCGCAAAACGAACTGGAAGACTATTATTTCGCCGACCAGGAAAGTGTGCTCGCCGCCATTGAAAAAATGATGCCTGCCGACCGTCACAGCTATCTCAACAACAAAAGTATCGACTACGCCAACCGCATGATGCAGCGTTGGGACAAACTAGCAAAATACTTGATTGTGAAGTACAACGACCAAGTAGTGAAGCGCGTCGACAAGGACGGTAATTTCCAGCGCTGGGGCTACGAGACACCTGGCTACGATCAGCAATTCATTGACGCCGTCGGCAAATCCACCGGCGACCGTTACAAACTGAAAAAAGTCATTGAACGGAGAGAGAGATAAAGAAACTGCCGCATCATCAGGTGCGGCAGTTTTCATTTACTCAAATCTGGTGTAAGTCAAAACTATTATTGCTTTACGACCTTCGTTACATTAGTCGATCCATTGTTTGCGATAACTCTAAGCATATAAATGCCCGAGGGCATACCAGCAAGTGACAATTCAGTGTTGGCGTTATTATCAGCCACTTGAGTCAACATACATTGCCCCATAACATTAAAAAGTTCCACCTGTTTCAAGTCTTGGCCTTCCACAAAGAGTCTGTCGTTAGTCGGATTGGGATGTACCGAGATGCGTTCATCCGACAAGTTGCTTTCCATGGAATGATCCTCAATGCCATCAATAAAGAAGTGGACATGGAAGGTCAGTTCGTTACCGTTCTCATGAATGTCTGTAATCTCGAAGCTGTTTTCAGGCGTACCATCTGTCAGATATGGATGTGGATTGGTTTGAGGTCCGAACTTTGTGCGCCCTGTGGCCTGACTGAAATGGGCATTATTGAGGTTGCCATTCTGTATGTCACTGCTACTATTGGGACGGAAAATCCAATATTGGTTGGCGATGGTGACATTATCGAAGAAGGCATTGGCAAACATGCCTGAATAATCTAGCGGAACTGTGTCGTTCCATCTTGCCACAATCAGACCTGTGCCAGGGATGCTTTCGTCAAAGAGGTCTTGCTTGTTTCGGTATTCAAAAACATACCACTGCGTACTATCGATGGCAGACTTGATATAATAGCAGTTCTGCGATTGGCTCGACCCGACACTTTTCAGCGTATAGTCGCCGTCATGCGTGATTTGGATGGGGTCGTCCGCCACATGAAGAATCTTGTTCTTGTAGATGGCTGCCGTATGGTTGGCACCATAGTTGTAGCACATCATATCCCATGAACCTGCGGGAGAGACATCGGTGTAATTGATGTAATGGTATAGGTCGGGTAGATTCAGCGAGTGTCCCATCTCATGTCTGAAAACATGGGCAGTGAAATATGTTGGTGCACCTTCAAACTCAAGATTGAATGTATTTGGCCGTATCCCATTGATTTCGACAGGATAGTCAATGGAATCATGAGGGAAATACTCCATGTGAGGCCAAAGAATGGAAGCCCATGCGCCTGTCCCACCTTTGACAATAAAACTCACGTTGTCAATATAACCATCTCCGTCACCATCAAGCACGATGTCGTCATCAACCAGATGAAGCGAGTCCACATAATGGAATGCACGGGCTAGCAGCTCTGCCTCTCTCCTACTGATGCCCATAAATGGCAATTCTTCTTGATAGCCAATAGGGTTGCTCGGACTATAAGGCTCGAAATAGCCACGAGGTTGGGAATCCTGATAAGAAACGATCTGTCCATTCTGAATGTTATTGGTATAAACCGTGTTGTAATTGATGTGACCGTAAGTCATCGTGTTGTAAAAATTGGCAACACTTAAATAGCCGGGAGACTTACCATTAAACATGGTGTCGATGGAATTGAATGAGTGTGTGATTTCATCATCATCGGCAAAACGCATGAAGATGACCAAATTGGTAAGGTCTCTGTCCACAATTTGGGCATTTATTGCTATAGGTGTAACGCCCATAATGATAGCAAGCAAGGTTTTGATAAAGTTGTGCTTCATATACTATTCAGTTTAATTTGTTTTTGCTTTTATTTTGCCGCCTTGTCGCATCATGGCATCCCACCAGCGGGCAGGCATGAGGACGTTGGCCAGCCTTCCGATGATGGAGAAGCGTCCTCTGCAATAACGCGCTTTCGGGTGACGACTGTTGACGGCACGGCTGATGGCCTTGGCGATGATCGAAGGCTCCGATAGCAGGTTGGTCTTATAGAACCAATCCATGTTTTCGGCCCATTGCGAGCCAACCTCTTCGTAGGCGGTTTCCGCGGTCGACTCCTTCAAATGCTTTGCCGCGATGATGCCCCAATCGGTCTTGATGGCACCCGGTTCAATCATCACCACGTCAATGCCGAAAGGCTTCATCTCCATACGCAAGGCATCGCTGAAGGCTTCAACGGAATATTTCGTCACGTTATACCAGCCACCCATATAAAACACCATCTTGCCAGCTATGGAAGAAGTGTTGACGATGCGGCCACTCCCCTGCTGGCGCATATAAGGCAACACCAACTGGGTGAGTCTTGCCAAGCCGAAGACGTTCACCTCAAGTTGCCGACGTGCCTCCTCAATCGGCACGGTCTCAATGGCACCGAAGAAGCCATAGCCCGCATTGTTGACCAACACATCGATACGACCTTCGGCCTTGATGACAGCTTCCACGCCTTGTTGCATAGAAGCCTCGTCGGTGACATCCATCCTGATGACTTGCACGCCATTGGCTTTCAAGGGCTCCATCAGCTCCACCCTACGGGCGGCAGCATAGACTTTATGCCCTTGTTGCGCCAACATCTTGGCCGCATCAAAGCCGATGCCACTACTGGCTCCAGTAAGCAGAATAACTTTGTTTCCTTTCATTTACAATTTACTGTTCTTTGACGAAGGGCTTCAGGTCTTTGGCAGCCTCGGCAGCAGTGATTTCCTTGCCTCCGTTGTCGAGGTCGATGAGTTTGTAACGATCATGGCCCATGCCCAGTTCCTTCATGTAGGTCAGCTGTCTAAAGCCGTGGCGCGACTCCATGCGTTCCCACAAGTCGTGGTGTTCTTCCTCGGTCATGGCATTGACGATGTCGACGCAAGCCTGGTCAATGGCCAAGATGTCGGTCGACGAGAGGATGCCCACATTAGGCGTCACCACTGGTGCAGCTGCGGTGCCTTCACAGTCGCAGGAGACCGACATGTTACGCATCACATTGACGTAGGTGACATGTTCGCCGAAGAAGTCTATGGTGGCCTTTGTCGACTCTGTCATGCGTTCCATGAACTCTTCCTTGGCAATGTCCCATTGGTTGGGCTGTCCAGGTGTGGTATGTATCCATGCCTTACCGATGCGACCGTCGGCGCAACCGATGCCGATGTTCTTATTGCTGCCGCCAAAACCGCCTTGCGTGTGGCCTTTGAAGTGCGTCAAAGCAACCATGGAGTTGTAATTTGTCAGGTGGCTGCCCACAGCCATTTTATCGAACCACTTGCCTCCTTTGATGGGCAAGGTGCAAGTGTCTTCCTCGTCAATGATATCGACGGGACAGAAGGTCCATCCGTTGACTTCCAGGGTCTTGCGATGCTGTTCCGTGGTATAGCGGTCTCCTTCATAATAGGTGTTGGTCTCGATGATGTTAGCTTCGGGGAGGTCTTTTTCCATCAAGGCTTTCACCCATTCACGAGGGATGATGTTGGGGCCGTTTTGCTCACCCGTGTGAAGTTTCACACCGACTTTGCCTTCAATCTTGCCGTTCACTTGTTCATAAGCTTTGATGAGACCTTCGGCAGAAAGGTCGCGGGTGAAATAGACAATGGCTTCTTCGCCGATGCGTTGATCGTAAGGCACATACTTGTTTCCATCAGTGCCAGGAATAGGTTGTGGTTTCATCTCTTCTTTATTTTCTGTTGTTTCTGTCTTGGTTGTGTTTCCATCGCAAGCCGAAAAGGCTGTTGCGCATGCCAGAACGGCCATCAAAATTAAATGTCTTTTCATAGGATTAGTTTTAGTTGCCGCAAAAATATTGAAAAATCGCAAATTTGTTGAATAAAAGTCCTAATTTGGCTAATTTTCCCCAAATTGTCCGTAATTTTGCGGCTCAAATTTTGAGTAATGAACACCTATCAACACGAAGTGAAATATTACGAGTGCGACCGCATGGGAGTGACGCATCACTCCAACTACGTTCGTTTCATGGAAGAAGCCCGTGTCGACTGGCTCGACCAGCTGGGATTCGGCTTCGAGAAGATCGAGGCGGAGAACGTCTTCTCCCCCGTGATTTCCATCTCATGCGAATACAAGCACCCCACCACTTTCAAAGACATCATCGACATTGAGGTGAAAATCAGCAAGATGAGCGAGATGAAATTTGAATTTGAATACACGATGCGTTCCAACGGCAAATTGGTCTGTATCGGACACAGTGCACACTGCTTCATCGAAAACGGTCGCCCGGTAGCCATCTCCAAGCGCCTACCCGAGTTATACAGCACCCTAATGAATCGCCTTTCAGAATAACACATTTCCCAATGCATATAGTATTTCTCCCTTTATACCATTTCTTTCGCAACCACAAGATACTGATGTATCTGATTATGGTTGTCACCACCTTGGTTTTCCTGTTTTTCGGCCTGCGACTCCATTTCGAGGAGGACATCTCGAAACTCCTGCCTTCTTCGAGCGTCGAGAGCCAATTAGCCTTTGGCTCCATCCAACTCAAGGACAAGATCTACATCCAAGTGACCTCGACCGATGAGCACTTGTCGCCGGACCTCTTGGCCGAACGAACGGATGAGTTCATCGATTTACTGTACAAAAAAGATTCGACGAGCCATTACATCGGCAATGTGCTTTACAAAATGGAACCCGAAACCGCTCTCAACGCAATGGATTTCGTGTTGGAGCATATCCCCTCTTTCATCGACACCGCTGCCTACCAAGACTTCGAGAAAGCCCTTGAGCCAGAGGCCATCGAAAAACAGATGTGGGTCAACTATGAGCAGATGATGGAAGACGAGACGGGCGACATCACCCAAGCCATCATGTACGACCCGCTCAACCTGCGCAACGTGGTGCTAGGCAATGTGTTGCAAGGCGCGGTAGGCGGATTCAATCTCATCGACGACCACCTCTTCTGTCCCGACAGCACTGTGGCCTTGGCCTTTTTGGCACCCAGTTTCCGCTCCTTGGACTCCCAATCCGCCACCCGTTTTTCCAAAATGCTTTCGCAAGCCCTGCAAGAGTTTAATGCCAGTCACCCCGACGTGAAAGTCCACGCACATGGCGACCCCATGGGCAGTGTCTCCAACGCAGGCCGCATCCGTTCCGACCTCATAGTGACCGTGGGTATCTCCATGGTTTTGATTCTGCTACTTATCGGATTGTGCTTCAGAAGTTTCCCATTCATTTGGAAACTCTTGCTGCCCATCCTTTACGGCACAGCTTTCTCTTTGGCCTGTATCTTTTGGATCAAAGGCGAGATGTCGCTTATGGCATTGGGGTTGGGCGCCATCGTACTTGGCGTGGCCATCAGCTACACCTTGCATGTGCTCATCCACCACTTCTTTGTCGGCGACCCTGAAAAACTGCTGAGAGACGAATCAACACCCGTTTTCCTGGGATGTATCACCACAGTAGGTGCCTTCTGCAGTCTGCTCTTCACCGACAGCGACTTGCTCCGCGACTTCGGTCTGTTCGCCTCCTTTGCCTTGTTGGGCAGCACTTTGTTCGCCCTCATTTTCTTGCCGCATTTTCTGCCTTCCATCAAGGCCGACAGCAACAGTAAGACCTTCAGGCGCATCTCGCGACTCAACAACCTGCCGTTCGACAAAAAGCCATGGTTCCTGATCATGATAGCGGTCATTGTTGTGATTGGCATCATTTTCTCACCCAAAGTGAAATTCGACAGCGACCTCCGCAACCTCGACTTTAACTCGCCTGAGGAAATCGAAGCCGAAAGCCTATATAACGCCAAGAACAACGACGGCTTCTACCACCTGTATTTCGCCACTGTCTCCACCGACCTCGACGAAGCGCTTGAGGCCGACAAGTCGCTCGTGTTCCTGCTCGACTCGCTGAAGGACCAAGACATCGTCCACAACTATACCGACATCATCCCCAAACTCTTCGTCACCCAAGCCGACCAGGAGCAACGCATCGCAGCATGGAACGCTTTCTGGACCGAGGAGCGCAAGGCATACGCCATCGACCAAGTCGACAAAGGCGCGCTTCAGTTTGGCCTCGACCCGATGATGTTCTACGATTTCAAGGACCTGTTGGATGCCGATTACGAAGCGGCCTCGTTGATAGAAAGCGGTGTGGTGCCCGACAATCTCTTGGGCAACTTCATCGAATGCAATGCCGATAGCCAATACATGGTCTTCACCGACGTCTCCATGCGATTCGACGAGAAAGACATCGCTACCGACGCGTTGGTTGCCAATCCCAAGACATTCGTCTTGGAGCCGTTCTACTACTGCAAGAGCATGGTGGAGGTCATCAACGACGACTTCAACATCGCCGTGTGGATCTCCTCGTTGTTCGTACTGTTGATCCTGCTGATCTCGTTCCGCAACATCATCACCGCGCTCTTGTCGTTCATCCCGATGGTGCTCAGTTGGTTCATGGTGCAGGGCTACATGGCTATTATCGGCTTGGAGTTCAACCTCATCAACATCATCATCTCCACTTTCATCTTCGGTGTGGGTGTCGACTACAGCATCTTCATCACCGAAGGCTTGCTCACACAGGCACGGACTGGCAACCGCGACGTGCTCACCTGGCACAAGGTGGCCATCTTCTTCTCGGCCATCATCCTCGTCATCGTGGTGACATCCCTTCTCTTCGCCGTCCATCCTGCCATCCGCTCTATCGGTCTCAGCACCCTGATCGGCATGGCCTCGACCATCATGATCTCCTACGCTTTGCAACCCTTTGCATTTTGGCAGTTGATGAAGTGGCCGTGGTACAAGCGGAGTGTGATGAAGAAGGCAAAAAAAGAAGAGCGCTAAGACTTTAGCGCTCTTGCTTTTGTTGGATATGAATTAGTGAAGATTACTCAGCGTTTTCTTCCCTCCATTTCTCAACCATTTGATCTTCTATTTCCTCTTTCTCAGTGCGTTTAGCCGCGTATTCCTCATCAGTCGACGACACTGAGAGGGTGAAGTCATTGGCCAAATCAGCACCTGCAAGCTTCATCAATTCCGTATGAACAGCAATCGTTCCATTTGCTTTGTCATATTTGACATCATCACAATCAGTAACATAATGCAATGTGTTGTCAAGAACGTTAACATAGAACAAAAGCGAGGTTTCTATATCATACGAGCATTCGGTATGAATCATCATAAACAAACGGTCGCCGATAAGCTCTGAGTTTCTGTAATCCAAATTAAAGCAACTGATAGCGCTTTCGAGGTCGTCTTCGCTTTCAACAATTTCACCAAATGCAATAAAATCACTTATCTTCTCCTCTTCGGGCAGGAGAGCCTTAGTGTCGTTCGTTGCATAATCATGCATCATGATGTTGTTGATGGGATTAACGCCTTCGAAATCCTGATTAGGCTCAAGATAGAACACCTTTTGCACAACGGTATCCAATCTCTCGGCAATTACTTTGTTGCTCGGATCCAAGGTTGCCTTGAATTCAGTGGCTTTTTTCTCAAATTGGGCCAATTTGTTTTCTTTTGAATTCGAATCGTTGCCATCGCATGCTGTCATCATAGCCGCGGCACACAGCATTAAGGCCGCCATTTTCAATGCTTTTTTCATAGTTGTAAGGTTATTTGTTGTCGAATTGATGCTGCAAAAATACAACTCTATTCGATACAAACAAGGTTTCTACATGGATTTATGTTGGCCTCAATCTCAAATCGCATCGAAAAAACAAGTATTTTTGCACGGTTTTTGTAAATGAAAACCTTGTTATAATCACCAATTAAAAGACAACCTCAATAAATGAAACACATTACATTGATTATCATCGCAGTACTGTTTTCAGTCACTGCATTTGCACAACAAACCTTCGACAACGATTTCACCCAAACCAAAGTAATGAAAGTGTCGGGCAAGACCATCAACAAAGCCGGCCATATCGTCTTCGACGGCAAAGACCAACTCAAAATGACCTACACCGAACCGTCAGGCGATTCCTTCATTATCGACGGCTACAAGGTGAAAATCAACATGGACGGAAAGAAAGCCGACATCGATGCCGACAAAGTTAAGATGGTGGGACTGCAACGCTCCACCCTACTGAACTGTCTCTCGGGCAATTGGGAACAAGCGGCTGCCGACAACAACGCTGAGACGACCATCACCGAAGAGAAAGGGCTTAAAGTCATCTCTATCAACGCCAAAGGCAAGGTGCCGAGAGGTGGCTTCAAATCAGTTGTGCTGACCTATCGCACCAAAGACGGTGGCATGACCAAGATGGTGCTTGAGGAAGCCACAGGCATCATCAACACCTACAAAATCAAATAAATCCATAAGGATATAATATAAAGAGAGGCGCACCTCACAGAGATGCGCCTCTCTTGTTTCATTTCTTTATCGGATAGGCCTCATAAAGGATGTCGTGAATGTTTGACCGGATGTTTAACCGCATAAGCTGGTTGGCATCGGCATTGGGACAGACCCTGTTCGACAGGAAAACCACCAACAGGTCGTTTTCTGGGTCATTCCAAACGAAAGTACCCGTAAAACCAGTATGACCGTAGCCTTTCATCGATCCCGACTTGGACGCCGTGCTGGGACCTTTCTTGTTGAGCGGCAACTTGTCGAAGCCAATGCCGCGACGGTTGTCGTTGGAAGCCGCAAAATGCGCCTTGGTGAAATAGTTGATTGTCGAAGCTTTCAGGTAGCGCACGCCTTTGTAGGTGCCTCCGTCGAGCAACATCTGCATGATGGCCGCCAAGTCGTGGGCGTTGCCAAACAGTCCGGCATGACCCGCCACGCCACCAAACATGGCCGCTGCCTGGTCGTGCACATCACCCCAAAGCTGTTGCATACGAAAGATGGTGTCGTTTTCGGTAGGTGCAATCTGGTCGCGGGTGAAATGATCCAAAGGCTGATAGCAGATGTGCGAAAGGTTCATCGGAAAATAGAACTTCTCGTTCAAGTAGTCCACAATGTTTTGGTTGGTGATCTGCTTCACGATTCTGGGCATGTAGTAGAAACCCATGTCGCTATACAGGTATTTTTTCTTTCCCAATGGCGTCTTCGACACGGAATCGAAGATGCGGTCGGGATAATCGTTGACGATATAAAGGTTCTCTGCCACGCGAAGCGTGTGGCTCTCGTCCATGTGATCGCTGTAGAACTCAGCCATCGGCCCGTTCTCGTCGATCGTCACCTTATAAAAAGGGATCCAAGCTTTCAGCCCAGCCTGATGCGTCATGATGTCGATAAGCTTCAGCTTGCCATGGGCCTTGTTTTTCAGGTAGGGAAAAAAATCGGCCAAGGTCTTGTTGAGGTCGATCAAGCCATCATCATAGAGTTTCATGATGGCCAAGGTGGAAGCGAAGATCTTGGTGCACGATGCGAGGTCGTAGAGGTCATCAGGTTGCACCTTGTGGCCACCTCCGTATGTGAAAGTGCCAAAGCAGGTGTCATAAACGATGCAGCCATCCTTCATCGCTAGGACCTGACATCCCGGATACGCATATTTGGTGATGCCCGACTTGGCCACTGAGTCCAAACGACGGGCATATTGTTCGTCGATTCTCTTCACAGGCGTCGGCACATCATTCTGGTTCTCAATAGGTTTGTTCTGCATGAGCTGACCTTTCTCCGGCTCAGGTTTGGTCGGAGGCTCCACGAACGGGAGGTTATAGGAAGGCTTCGGAGGCCAGCCGATGACGATGCCATCGCCACACTTGAACTTCGTCACCGAAACCGGCAGAACGCCATGGGGATCCATCTCGCCTGCAAGCAGTTTCACGACGGCGTTCACGGCAGGCACCTCGTCCTGATAGCCAATCACCACGCCTTTCACACTGTTGTTGATGCGGAACATATCCAAGGCGTATGGGCAAGCAAACAGATTGAGAATCACGTCGTTTTGCGCCACAAGGCGATTGAAGAAATTCACCGTGGCATTGTTGATTCCATAGTTGCTGTTGGCAAACATATTGGTCTTCTCGATGCTGACCACCACCAAGTCGTAGGCTTCCAACTTCTTCAGCCAATCCGCCGACTTCGAAGCGATTTCATCTTTCTTCGTCACAAACGAGGTGGTGCTATAGCCATAATCAATCAGGCCGTTGTTCACGTCGTTCTTCGTGTTGCCGATGGTCACCACGGCGATTTTCTTGTTGTTGGCCAAAGGAATCACATCACCTTCGTTGCGCAGCATAGTGATAGCCTCATCATACAGGCGTTGACGCAGGTCTGTGTAGGCCTTTTGCTTCAAATCGGTCATCAGGTACTCCGTTGACACCGGTTGATATTGGGCGAGACCGGCGCGATACTTGTAGCGCAGGATTTTCTTGCAGCTCTCTTCCAGTCTGGCGGCAGCCTCGGGTTTGCGTTCCGCTGCGTTTTTGATGGTCTTGATGGCGTATGGCACGTCGTGGGGCAGAATCAGCACATCGTTGCCGGCCATGAAGGCCACGTAAGGCACGCTGTCCTGACGCACCTTCTCCGACACGCCCTTCATGTCGAGGCCATCTGTGAAGATCAAACCCTCAAAACCCATCTCTTCCTTCAGCAGGTCGGTGACCACGCCGTACGACAGCGACGACGAGGTGTTCTTCACCTTCTCGATGGCGGGGAAGTACAAATGACCCACCATAGCACCATTGACACCTTTTT
>CADBGN010000019.1 GCA_902794155.1 uncultured Bacteroidia bacterium | reverse complement strand
ATCGACTTCTCGGTGGTCATCTTCGGCTCACCAGGCTTGTTCAGTAACAAGGAAGTCTATGACCTGCTCGACCAGAAGATGAAGACCTGCAAGAAGCCTATCTTCCCCGTGTTGCCTTCCATCATCAATGTGAAGGACGAGATTGAGGACTTCATCGCTAAGGGTCGCATCAACTTCCCGGAAGAGTGTGTGCTCGGTAATGCCATCTGCAAGGTGTATAACACCCCGAAGCCGCAGCCCGAGAATGTGGAGATGCCAAAGATCGACACTGCTCGCATCCGCAAGTGCGTTGACAGCTGCGAGAACGGCTACATCGGTCCCGATAAGATTTACGAACTGCTCGACGCTGCTGGCATCGCTCAGAAGCAGATTCGCGTCGTCGACAAGAAGCAGCAGGCCTTGGACTTCGCCAACGAGGTGGGTTATCCGCTCGTGATGAAGGTGGTCGGTCCTGTGCATAAGAGCGACGTCGGTGGCGTGACCTTGAACGTGCGCGACATCGAGACTGTCGGCAAGGAGTTCGACCGCTTGATGGCGATCAAGGACACCTACGCAGTGGAAATGTACCCGATGCTTGACGGCACGGAGGTCTATATTGGTGCCATCCGCGACGCCAAGTTCGGTCATCAGGTGTTCTTCGGTCTAGGTGGTATCTTCATCGAGGTGCTGAAAGACGTGCAGAGCTCGCTCGTGCCGATCAGCGCCGCTGAAGCGAAGGAAGCGCTCACCAAGCTCCGTGGATATAAGATCCTGCAGGGTGTGCGTGGTCAGCAGCCTGTCAATGTGGATGTCTATGCTGAGCAGATTGCAAGGGTGGCCGCTTTGGTGATGGCTGCTCCTGAGATTGCCGAGATGGACCTCAACCCGCTGCTGGGCAACCCGAAGAACGTTGTCGCGGTGGATGCACGTATTAGAATTGAGAAATAATTGATTGGCTTGTAGAGACGCGATTAATCGCGTCTCTACCAACCAAACCATATGAATCATGATTACCGAAAAAGCCATCTATTACCTAGTCTATGCCGTCTTGGTCGTCATCACCTTCGTGATCGACATGATGCTGTTGAAGAAGAACGACAAGACCAGCCGCACCATAGGTTATGTCCTAAGTATCATCGTCGATTTGGCCATGTTCGGCTTTGGCATTTGGCTGTATAAGGTCAAGGGCGAGGACCAGACGGGCTTCGTGCTGGGCGGCATCCTTTGCGGTGTGTGCCTGCTGTGCTTGTTGGGTCGTTATTGGCAGAACAAAGAGGCCGACAAAAGAGACAAGAGGTCATGAAAAAAGCGGATGTTATTACATTGATTATCGTTGCCGCCGTGGTGTGCGGCTTCGCCTTCATCCCGGGAGCATGGGAATGGTTCAACACGACCACCAAAAACCATGGCTTGTTGATGAGTTTCTTCAAGTTTGCCATCCTTGGCACCTTTGGTGAGATGCTGGCCTTGCGTATCCGCGAAGGCATGTACATGAAAAAAGGCTTCGGCCTCTTGCCCAAGATGCTGGTTTGGGGTGTGTTGGGTGTGGTCATTGCCTCAGCCATGACCATCTTCAAGACGGGTACGGTGGCTTTGCTTGATGGTGGCTTCCATCTCAACGGAAAAGCAGCAGAATGGTTTGCAGGCGACCTCAGCTGGGGCAAGGCTTTTGTGGCTTTGTGCGTCAGCGTACTGATGAACACCCTGTTTGCCCCAGTCTTCATGACCTTCCACAAGATTACAGATATCCATATTGCTGAGACGGGTGGCTCGTTAGGTGGTTTCTTTGGTAACAAATTGAAAATCAGAGAGACGCTTTCAAAGAAAATCAACTGGGACATCCAATATGGTTTTGTCTTTGCCAAGACCATCCCGTTGTTCTGGTATCCTGCCCATACCATCACTTTCCTGCTTCCGCCTACGCTTCAGGTGCTGTTTGCAGCCTTGCTCGGCGTGGCTTTAGGCGTGATTTTGAGCATTAAAAAGTAGGGGAGATGTCGTGGAGGAGAGGAATATGGCTTCTGTTCGTGCTATCGGCTCTTCGTGTTGAGCTTTTTGCCCAGACCGAGGTCCTCTTCTCGCAGCCAGGCGGGTTCTACAATGAATCGTTTGCGCTCTTTTTGAGCTGCAACGATTGGGAACGTCAAATCCGCTATACCACCAATGGCGATACGCCCACTGCGAATTCCAAACTCTACGAAGCCCCCTTGTTTCTCGACGAGCATCTTTATTCCACTTCCGACATTTATACGCTTCCTATTGCGCCGGTTTTCGAGCCCTATGAGCCTGATTCCGTTCGACATGCCATCGTTATCCGTGCTGCTGCCTTCGATGATGAAGGTCAGCGCATTTCTGAAGTGGTGACCCATACCTATTTCATTCATAGTTTGGGCTGTGACCATCATGGTTTTGCAGTAGTGTCAGTTTGCTGCGATTCGCTCTCTTTATTCGACTATGACACGGGTATTTTCGTTCCTGGGGCATTATTCAACCCCGACTATCCCGACTGGACGGGTAACTATTACGAACATGGCATTGAATGGGAACGCTTGGCCAACGTGGAGTTTTATCTGCCCCATGGGGAGAGTGTCAACCAGCAATGTGGCCTGCGGACACACGGCAACCGTGCGAGGAAGGCCTACGCCAAAGGAATGAAGCTCTATGCGCGCGAGGAATATGGCAAGAAACGCTTTAAAGGCCGCTTCTTTGAGACAACCCAAATCAAGAGCTTCAAACACATGGTACTCAAACCTTTCTCAACCCTTTGGCCTGGTACTGGGGTGCAGGATTATGTTGCCAACCGTATGGCGCTGGAATTGGGATTGGAAGCGGCCAACTCAAGGCCGGTGGTGGTATATCTCAATGGTGAATACTGGGGAATCTATTTTCTTCAAGAGAAGCTCGACGACCACTATCTCGAGGATCATTTCGCCATCGCGCCTGAGAAGTGCAATATCCTTTGTGGAAATGGTTTTGAAGGCCAAAATTGGGAATGGGTCCTTGAAGAGGAGTCGGGCGACTGCTCACAGTTTTTGCAGTTGCTGGATTGGCTCGAGGATGCCGACCTTTCCGACAGCCTCAACTATGCCCATGTCGGCTCTGTTATTGACATCGACAATTTCATTGACTACCAAATCCTTGAGACCTTTATCGCCAATGCCGATTGGCCGGCGAACAATATGCGATGTTGGCAAGCCAACGACAACAAGTGGCGCTTTATTTTTTTCGATGGTGATGATGCTTTGTTGAAAGAGGACTACGATGTTTTTGGCAATGCTTGTTATGGCCCGAACGACAGATGGCATACGGGCGGCAAGTCAACGCTGCTTTTCAGGCGTCTATTGGAGAACAATGATTTCAAACTAAAATTCCGCGAACGCATTTATGATTTGTGCAACAGCAACTTGCAGTTTGAATCCGTTTCAACTTATTTTGAAAGCATAGTGTCTACATTGGAGCCCGAGGTTCCTAATCAGGTGCATCGTTTTGGCAATCCGATGACCAACGACTATTGGTATTGGGGCGTTTCGCTTGTCAGAGATTTCCTTCAAGACAGGGTAGAGGACTATCTTAACGTGTACGAGGCATACGAGCCATGCAAAATTCACGATTACCAGTCGAATACGGATGACTTTGTCATCTATCCCAATCCGACGGAAGATGTCGTAAACATCAAAATGTTGGATGGACGCTCGCGTGAGACGGAATTCGTGCTCTGCGATGTCATGGGTCGCGTGATCTTGGGCGGAAAAAGCTATCTGTCTGCTTGTCAGGAGATTGTGTTGGGCTCGGAAATGCGGTCTGGTGTGTATGTCGTCAAGATTGGCCCGCATGTGCATCGGTTTGTCAAATATTAGAAAAGTTTTTTTGATAATTGTTTGCATTTCAAGTATTTTGTATAAATTTGCAACGTAATCTATAAAAACGCGCGTTATGAGATCATACAAATGGTTCAGATGGCTTTTGAGAGCCTCTGCCTTGACGACTGTGATGTTCGTCATGCAAGCTTGTTATGGCGCTCCCTATCGTGATCAGGATATGCCCGATCCGATGGAAATGAGTGATGAGGCTATGGCTCCCGAGACTCCGGTCGAGACGCCGGTGGCTGATACTTTAGTTCAGGCTGAGATATAAAGATATTCTGAAAAGATCCCTCGTTGGTCCAGAAATAGTTTGTAATCGGTTTTAATAAACGTCTGATAATCAGCGATGGTTTTCTGAAATAGTTTGTAATGCAGTAGAAATGTGTTGTTTTTATTGCATTTCTGTATACTTTTGTAGCAACTAAACTATGACGTTATGAAAATCTACAGATGGTTAAGGGGGCTAATGAAAGCCTCGGCACTCACTACGGTGATGTTCATCATGCAGGCCTGCTATGGCGTGCCAAGCACAGATCGATGTGAAATCGTTTTGAGCGGGTATGTGACCGACAAGGTGACGGGGCAACCGCTTGAAGGCATTAAGTTGAGTTCTCGAAATCTTGACACAAACTATGATTATATCACTGCTGAGACGGATAGCAATGGGTATTTTGAGATACTTCAGTGGGGTAACTGCCGTTACGGGGCAAGCTTTATCCTCAAGGTCAATGATGCTGATGGAAATTTCATACCTTTGGACACGACAGTGTTTTCTGATTCCGATCTCAGCGCTTTGGACATCAAACTAGAAAACAAACAGTAAAGTGTTTGGCCGATAATGCTCCAAGCCTTCCATAACTATTTTCGCAAGAAAGAGACCCAACTCCATGAGTTGAATTATCTCTTTTGGGAGTGCACGCAACGCTGCAACCTTAATTGCCAGCACTGCGGCTCTGATTGTTTGGCTTCGTCACGATATAAGGACATGCCTTTTGAGGACTTCTTGAACGCGATTAAGCCATTGGAAACCAAATACAAACGCAATTCTGTCCTGGTGGTTATCACGGGTGGCGAGCCTTTGGTTCGCCCCGACTTGGCCGATTGTGGTCGACAACTTCGGCAGCACGGCTTTCCATGGGGCATCGTCAGCAACGGCTATGCCTACGACGAGGCCATGCATGAGAAACTGATGAAGGCTGGAATGTGTAGCATCACCATCAGCCTCGACGGTTTACGTGAAACGCATGATGCCTTTCGTAAGCGTCAAGGCAGCTTCGACCACGCCCTTCGTGCCATCGACTTGATTGCCAACGAGAAACGTCTGCCCACATACGATATTGTCACTTGCGTCAGTCCGATGAACTTCGGCGAACTGGAAGCCATCAAGCAGATGCTTATTGAACATAAAGTGAAGGCTTGGCGTCTGTTCACCATCGCTCCGATTGGCCGTGCTGCTGCCGATGATGGCTTGCAGCTCAGTAACGAGCAACTCCGCCAAATGATGGATTTCATCGTAGCCACCCGAAAAGAGGGGAAAATCGATTGCATGTTCAGTTGCGAGGCCTACGTGGGCCCATACGAACGCAAAGTTCGCGATTGGTATTATTTCTGCCACGCAGGGATCACCATCGGTTCTGTCCTAATTGACGGCTCCATCTCCGCTTGCCCCAACATCGACCGCAGCTATGTGCAGGGCAATATCTACCAAGATGACTTCCTTGATATCTGGGAAAACCGTTTCCAACCTTTCCGCGACCGTGAATGGATGAAACAAGGCCCTTGCGCCGACTGCAAGGTGTATAAGAACTGCCTTGGCGGCGCGATGCACCTGCATGCGAAAGACAAGGGGGAGATGATGGTTTGCCATTATAATAAGTTAAAGTAGGAGATTCCCCTGCGGGGAATGGAGGTTTATAAGTGTGTAATATCGCGGCGGCTGGTGGATTCTACGCATTGTAGACTTCTCAAGCCGCCGCATATTAAGTAATGACCCACCCTCCATTCCCGCGCAGCGGGAATCTTTTTTTCATTTTTTTTCAAAAAAATCCACTTTTTTCTTGACAGTAATGAAAATTGTTGTACTTTTGCAGTGTTCTATTTGACTAATACACTAACACAAAATATAACAACATGATTGAAATCAAGAACTTAGACTTCGGCTACAAGAGTCAGCCCGTCTTCAAAAACATCAGCCTTTGCTTTGAGAAAGGCAACATCTACGGCCTTTTGGGCGAAAACGGAGTGGGGAAGACCTCCCTGCTGAAACTCATCAGCGGTTTGCAGAAGCCTGCAGCAGGCGCCTGCGAGGTGGACGGCATCGCACCTTTCAACCGCTACCCCGAAACCCTCCAGAAGATTTTCTTCATTTCGGAGGATTTCGCCATTCCGGACAACACACCTATTAATAATGTGCGTGAGTTGGGCGTGTTCTATCCCAACTACGACGAGAAGCTTTTCCTTGAACTCTGCGAGGAACTGGAAGTGGATCCTACACGCAAGTACGGTGAACTCTCTTTTGGTCAGCAGAAGAAATGTTTGATTGCCACGGCTCTGTCGCTCAACACGGACTATCTGCTCCTCGATGAGCCCACCAATGGTCTCGACATCCCTTCGAAGACCCTTTTCCGTCAGGTCATCACCAAGCACGCCACGGAAAACCGCACCATTATCATCTCCACCCACCAGGTGAAGGATGTAGAGAACCTTATCGACCCCATCATCATCCTCGATCACGACGAGGTGTTGCTCAAGGCCTCGTTCCGCGAGATTACCGACAAGCTCTATTTCGATTACGGCATGGATGAGGCTCCCGAGGCACTCTACAGCGAGATGATTCCTGGTGGCTATGTCAGTGTAACGCGCAATCCCAACCATTACGACAGCAAGATTAGCATCGAGGTGTTGTTCAACACCGTGATGAAGAACAAAGAAACCATCAAGCAAATCTTCGGATAAGAAAGGGCTTGCCTTATGAATAACACATTCAATTTCAACCGTTTCAACAAGGTGCTGGCCTACGACTGGCAGCGTTTTATCCGCAACTTCGGCATCACGCTGCTAGTGTGGATCAGTATGCCGGTCATGTTTTGGGTGACAAGCCTGGTCTTTGACTTTGAAATAGGGTCTTTCGTGCGGATATTTGTCATCTTCGGCCTCATCGCCATCACAGTCATGTCGGCCCCGTCGCGCATCTATGGCAAGGTCAATCTGCCACGCGAGGGTGTGGACTTCGCCATGCTCCCTGCTTCAGGCTTAGAACAATTCCTGAGCATGTTCATCTACTGCTCTTTGCTTACGCCTACTGTCGCCTTGGTAGGCAGTTGGCTGGTAGACTGTCTTATGACCACGTTGCCTTTCGGCGGCTTTGTTGACTATATCCCACTTGAGATTCCTACCGACTCTTTCGGTGAGTTTATCGTTGTTGTTATTGCATTGATTGTCACGACATTGGCCGAGTCGTCGGTCTTCATGTTTGGTAACATGGTCTTCAAGCGCCGCAAGTCGGGCAAGACCTTTGGTTGGATCTTGCTGATCTCTTTTGCCCTTGTCTTGCTGTTCCAGCTGACCAATGGCTGGCGTCTGTTCGAATACCTCTTCACCAGTGACAGCCTTGTCAATCTGTGGATCTACATCGCCATCATGTTGGTCATCGCCTGTGGCTTCTATTTCGGTACGTATCGTAAAATCAAAACGCAAAAATACTAACCATGAATAATACCTTCAATTTCAATCGGTTTGGAAAACTCCTTGCCATGGACGGCAAGAAGTATCTCCGCAATTTCGGCATCACCTTGGCCATCTTATGCAGCCTCAATGTAGCCACCTGGTTGTTGACCGCTGTGTTTGGCTTCGCCATGCCGACATTTGTTCGCTGGATGGTCATCTATGTTGCTGCTTTCTTGTCGTGCATACTCGTTCCGGCTAAGGCTTTTGGCGACATCAACCTACCGCGTGAAGGCGTACGTTACGCTATGTTGCCCGTCTCCAATTGGGAGAAATACCTGAGTTATGTGCTTTACTGTGTCATGACTCCCGTCGTTGTGATACTAGTGTCGTATGGCATCGACTCACTGCTGACTTTGCTTCCTGTAGGAGGTTTTGACAGGTATATCAAAAGCTTTGGCATGATGAACACAATGTCGGATTTCTTTAAACAACTTGCCGATCCTTCAGGTGTTTTGGACCCTTCTAACTTGACAGAAGACTATTATTTTGGACTTAATATGATGAATAAGGTTGGCACTATAGAGGTCTGGAATTACCTTGTGGGCTTCCTGTTCACCATAGGTTTCTTCATGATGGGCAATCTGTTGTTCAAACACCATAAGACAGGTGCCACCTTCGGCATCATGATGGGTGTTTCCTACATTTTGTCTACCATCATGCAGGTGGTAATGTTTTCCTCCAACATCTTCAATTTCATTTCAGATGCGAATCTTGAGAGCATCGCTGACATGATTGGCAGCATGATGTGGGTGAGCTTTGCCATCAATTGTGTGCTGACCATAGCACTATATATCGGTATATTCTTCAAACTTAAAACCCAAAAATACTAAACCATGGAATTTAACGCACATAAACCCATATACCTGCAGATTTGCTCGCAGCTCTATGAGCAGATCCTGCGTGGCGAGCTGAAGGCCGACGACCGGATCCTTTCGGTGCGCGACTACGGCATACAACTCGGCGTGAACCCCAACACCATCATGCGCTCTTACGAGACTATGACAGCAGCGGGCATCATCTACAACAAGCGCGGCATCGGCTATTTTATCTCGCCTGAGGCCAAGGACATCGTCCTCAAGCAAATGCGCGAGGAGTTTCTCGAGAAGGAACTGCCCGAGGTGGTCAAGAAGATGAAGTTGCTGGGTATCGGCTTGGACGAAATAAAAATGTAGGAAATAATTGATGATTCAATGAACGAAATTCTTCGCGTTGAGGGCCTCAGCAAAACCTTTCAGCTCTCGCGCAAACAACAGAAAATAGAAAGGACGGAGCGGAAGGAGATTGTCGCAGTCGACAACCTTTCGTTCACCGCCAACAAGGGAGAAATCTTCGGCCTGTTGGGCCCCAATGGCGCGGGCAAGACCACCACTTTGCGTATGCTTGCCACCCTCATTGTTCCCGACAAGGGCGATGCTTTCATCGACGGTTGCTCCATTGTGAGCCAGCCAGAGCAGGTGAGGGCAAAGATTGGTTTCCTGACCTCTGAACTGAAATTGGAAGACTTCTTTACCCCCAATTACCTGTTCGACTTTTTCTCTCAACTCTATGGCATTGCACCAGAGGTTATTGCGGAGCGCAAAACCAAATTGTTCAAGCGTTTCGGTATCGACCGTTTCGCTGAAGTCAAGGTGGCTGACTTGTCGACGGGCATGAAACAAAAGACTTCGCTTGTGGTCTCGTTGGTGCACGACCCTGAGTTTGTCATCTTCGATGAACCAACCAACGGCTTGGATGTGCTCACTGCTCGAACCGTGACAGATTACCTTCAGGAGCTGCGCGAACAAGGCAAGACCATCATCCTTTCGACCCACATTTTCAGCCTCGTTGAGAAACTATGCGACCGCGTGGGCATCATCATCGATGGACAACTGACGCATTGCGACACCTTGGAAGGCATCTGTGCCGGTCAAACGCTTGAAGACCGTTTCTTCGACATCTATAAGGAAAAGAAAGGAGGGATGGAGTGATGAAAAACAACACTTGGACCATTATCAAGAAGGAATGCGCCCGCTTCTTTGGCGACCGTACCATGCTGATGACCACGGTCATCATGCCGGGTCTGCTGATTTATCTCATTTATTCCTTCATGGGCAACAACTTCATGCAACCTAAGGATGAGGAGCCCGCCATCATGTATGTTGAAAACCTGCCCGAAAGCGTGCATCCCGTATTGGAAGCCTTGCCATTGGAGATGGTGACAGAGAATTTTGATGCAGAGAAGCTCCGTAATGAGCTTGTCCTGAAAGACAGCAAATACATCCTTCTGGTTTTTCCAGAAGACTTTGATTCCTTGACTGCCCAATACGACCCGATTAGTGGCCATCAAATGGCACCCAATGTGCAACTGCTCTACAACTCTGCCTCAGAGCCGTCGCAGCAGGCCTATTCAATGGTGAGTGCAGCATTGGATGCCTACGAAAGCACCATTTGCAACCGCTTTGACATCAACAACACGGTGGATGGCTCTGCAGTATATGACCTTGCCTCGAATGAGGATGTCGTGGGCAATTTTTTCAGTGAACTGATTCCCATGTTGCTCTTGTTGATGGCCTTCTCAGGCTGCATGTCGATAGCTCCACCGTCTATCGCGGGCGAAAAAGAGCGCGGCACCATCGCCACCTTGCTGGTGACACCGTTGAAGCGTCGTGAGCTGGCTTTGGGCAAAGTGTTGAGCCTCTCGTTCTTCGCCATGTTGAGCGGTTTGTCGAGCTTCTTGGGCATGATGCTGTCGTTGCCCAAACTGATTCACGCCGATGAGATGGGCTTGGATGCCAATATCTATCAAGTGTCGGATTATGTGACACTCTTGTTGTTGATTTTCAGCACAGTACTGATTCTTGTCTCGGTCACCTCCATTATCTCGGCCAAAGCCAAATCCGTAAAGGCAGCCTCGGCTGTGATGGCTCCCTTGATGCTGGTGGTGATGTTGGTGGGCATGATTCCGATGATGTCGGGCACAAAAGTGGACAGTATCGCTTATTACTTGATTCCGATTTACAACAGTGTGCTAGCCATGTCACAAGTCTTTGCCCATGAAGCTCATTTGCTGCCCATCATTATCACGATTGCCGCCAACGCGCTCTATACGGTGTTGGGCATCTGGGTACTCACAAAGATGTTCAACAGCGAGAAGGTGATGTTTTCCAAATAAGTAGATGAACAAAACTAGTTTACATATTGGACACGAGACTACGGGACTGCGGGACTACGAGGCTTTGGCTTGTCCCGAAGTCTCGAAGTCCCGTGTCTCGTAGTCAAAAGAAAATGACGCTTAATTTTGAAATGTTATTTAATAGAAAAACTTCCACTATACTGTAACTTTTTCGGCGTAACTCCGTCTTACAGGAAATCAACTAAAACTTCAGTACTATGAAAAGACATTTTTTGATTATCGCAGCCTCTATCATCGCTATGGTTGTCCAATCGTGTAGCATAGCCATTAGCGGTGAGTCGCTGGGCGGAGAAACCGTTAAAGGCAATGGCAATATTGTCACTCGTAATTGTGATGTGAGTGTTTTTGAAGACTTGTCATTGCTTCTGCCCGCGACGGTCAACTTCACTATATCAGAGGATTATACCTGCACTTTCCGTGTGGATGAGAACTTGTTGGAATACCTTGACATTAAGGTGAAAGAGAAAGAACTGATTTTGGAGCGACAACAGAAGCATAAAAACGTCAATCTTCGTCCGACGGAATTTGTCATTGACATTACCGCACCAAGTTTGAATGAGGTTGGCCTTGCAGGAAGTGGCAATATCTATATGATGAGTCCGTTGAATGGCGACAAGATGGAATTCTTTGTGGCTGGTTCGGGCAACATCGTCTTCAAGGAAGCAGTCAATGTGTCACATTTGGAGTTGCAGATTGCTGGATCGGGTGATATCAGTATGCCAGACTTAGCTTGCGACAAATTAGAAGTGGATGTGGCTGGCTCGGGCAATGCGAAGATTGATAGTGGTATGGTCAACAATGCTGAAATTAGTATTGCAGGCTCTGGCGACTGTGACTTGGCTTGCACGATAGATGTTATGGAAGCCGACATTGCTGGTTCGGGTGACATTACTGCCAATGTCAGCAACAAGCTGACATATAGTATCATTGGTTCTGGTGATATCGCTTACTACGGCAATCCCGTGTTGGAAGGTGATAAGGTGGGTGGCAAGGTGAGACGCATAGGTGACTGATTTTAGCGAAAAGTAAATCTCTTTTTCATAACCTTGTAATGAGAAACGGCTGACCTTTTGGGCCAGCCGTTTTCTGTTATATTGTGGTGAGTAAGTTATTATTCAATGATGACTTTCTTTGCAATGGATCCTTCTTTGGCGGTGGCCACAAAGAAATAGAAGCCTGAAGAGGTGTGTTCCAAAGTGTAATGCAAAGTTTTGGAATCCAAGTCGTTGTAGGTTTCGATGACATCAATGAGAGCACCGCGCATATCATATACTTTGATGTTCACTTTGCCAGTCAGCTGCTCCAAGTGCAGATCCATTTCACCTTTGTTGGGATTGGGCGTAATGTAGAAATCAGTAGGTGCGCTTTCATAGCCATCAAGGCCAAAGAAGGATGACTTGAGATAGAACACTACACTGTCTTGACGGCAGTGGTTGGATACATTACACCACAATTCGACCATTTCGTCATTTTGTTCGGCGACATGGACACGGCAATACCGTTTGTCAGGATCGCCGACTAGGATGGTGGTGTCAATGTCCCAAGAGGGTCTGGAAATATGCCATTTGCAAGATTCCCAGTCATCGAAGTGTCCGAATGAATCTTCCACGGAAAAATCATATTGGAATGAAAAAAACTCGGTATTGGTAATTACGGCAACGGTGTCGCCGAAGACTGTTGCGTTTTGGGTGATACAGCTGATTTTGGGTTTGGGACTGTAGTCAAGATCTAGATTGAGGTGATACACCTTGCCACATTCAGTCGCCGTGCCAAAGACTGTGTCAGTGTAGTAACCTGATGTGGTAAAGGTATTGCCACGCCATTCATAGAAGTCGCACCAATGGTTTACTGTATCGATGGGCAAGTCGACGAGTTTGCTCACGGTGAGGTGGAGCGTGACGTCACTCTGGCAGCCACTTTCATTGGTGACAGTTTGGGTTTGATTGTAATTGTCTGGAGCTTCATAGTACAGGTCAAAACCATGTTCAGTGTAATGGCCAGGTGTAATGAAACAAATGGTGTCATAAATATCTTGGTCGGGGTCGCTTTGCAAATTGATATAGAAATAGGATGTGTTTGAAGTTGCCGTTCCTCCACAAGGTGGCTCTGGGGTGGTAACGGTCAGTTTGGCCTCAAACAATCCGTTGCCTTCGTATCGGTGGGTAGAAGGGTTCTCGGAGCTAGTGGTGCCGTCGCCAAAGTCCCACACAAGGTCGTAGTCGATGAGGTTGATATCAGCTTCGAAGGTGATGTCTTGCAAAGCGCAATTGCTAACGGTGTCGTAGAGGTTGACGACCTCTTGGTTGACCGTAATGGAGGTGGACAGGTCAGCCGCTTTCGACCCTACCATGTAGGCATAGCCGGTTGCATGGCCAAAACCATAGACATGAGCATTAAAACCTCCTTCACAGTAAAGGTGGTGCGCGCCGTGGCTGATTTCCTGCCGATAAAACTTATAGCGGTTGTTCCCTGCAACGGCGTTGAATTGGTTTTCGGGTATTGGATTGCCATCAAGGAAGACGTAGCCTGCATCGTCATTTTCGACGATGATATTGACATAGTGTTTGTCGACCTTGACGTGTCCTGGGTCCAAGTCGTTGAATGTGTTGAAAGCAAGCTCATTGACGCGTTGTTCTATAGGTGCAATCCAAACCATGCTGGGAGCGCCTAATTCTGATGAACTACCGGAAGAGCCGTCTTGGGAAGGGTTATACATATAAACGGCGCATCGGCTTGAGGCTTCGATAGAATAAGAGGTTTCTGCCATCCTAAAGCTTTTCGATTCGTTGGCACTAAGAGTGGCGTAATACTGCCCGTTAACAGTGATCTGGTTGTTGTTGGAGGCTGAGGTGATTTTAACATAGTCTTTGTTTTCCCGACCGAGAGAGGCTGTTACTACGAATTTTTTTCCCCATGATTGGAGGGGCATGGCTTGTTCGAAGATGCAGTCTGAATCGTTGCCGCCACTAGCGGGAACTGTTGTGAGGGTGTTACCATTGAATACTGCAATTTTCTTGCAGTCACGTGCGGTGACTCGGCTACCACTGAGATCTCGGCTGGTAGAGGAGTTTGCTGTATTATTTGATCTCACCTGATAGACTTGTCCCTGTTGCAGCGTGATGCTGAAAGCCTGGCCGGCGGGTTTGCTGTCAAGAGTCACTACATTTGGTATAATGTCAATGATGGTTTCTCCTTCTTCTGTGGCGACAATAAGAAACGATGAGGTGTAATAACGATTATATTCTGAAGGCAGAAAACCACTAGGGATATACTGATCGTATGTTTGAATGATGTAATCGTCTGCTAGGGCAGGCGTGGGAAGTACATAAGAGGCATCAAAAGAGTATCTGGCAGCGTTGGCGCAATACACCGAAACGGGTTGGTCTGTCACGATATGAAGACTCTTGTCCAATGGGGTAGTGTAGTCATTACATTCCATATAGGATTCCTCTTCGGGAATATCTATAAAAACGACCCCGTTCGCTTCTAAACTGAATTGTGTTGACCAACCAGTATTGGGATTGCTGATATGCCCTGAACAGTCGTGAATTGAGCTGACTAGTACTTGCGTTTTAAGATAGGGGATACCACCAGTAGTGTTACTATCAAACCCGTTTCCCAGGAATGACACCCAAAAATCAGTGCCTTCTGTGGAAACGTCCTGTGAGAAGGCTTTCGACCCAAAGAGTGCAAAGATGAGGAGAAGTAATAAAGAGTTCTTGCTAGTTTTCATGTTAGTTGTTTTATAGGGTTTTGTTTAGGTTGGAGATGTCAAAATGGCTTAGGGAGAGATGATGACCTTCTTGGTCAAGGAACCTACTTCTCCGTTAGCAATGAATAGGTAGAGCCCTTGTGCTTTTGCCTTCATGTCGTATGTGAAAATGTGGCTGTCGGCCATACTGTAGGTTTGTATGTTGTCGACCAATATACCATGCATGTCATACACTTTGATGTCGATTTTCCCCGTCATGTTGACGAAATTGAGTGTCATGTGTCCGTTGTTGGGATTGGGTAAGATATCGAAATCGGCTACGATGCAGCTGCTTTCTTCGGTGTCCAAGAAGGAAGGCTTAAGGTAGATTTTGCTTGTGTCGCTACCACAGCCGTTGTCAATGATGGCCGTTAGCTCGACATAATTGTCGTCTTGTTCGGCCACATAAACCGTACATTCGCTTTGATAATGTCCGTTTGTCAATTCTGGCTCGCCATATTCGATGGCCCACGAAGGTTTGCTGATGGTCCAAATACAGTTGTCCCAAACGCATTCGCTTTCATTGTGTTCTGATTCCTCAACCCTAAAGGTGTATTGGAATGAGAAGAACTCGGTATTGGTGACAACGGCTATGGTATCAGCTTCGGCATTGGGCATACCATATACGACGGCATTAGGATCGGTACATCGGATTTTGGCGGGTTTGGGCGAATAGTGTAGCGTCAGATCAAGACGAATGATACTATCACAACCTAAGGCTGAGGTAAATGATTTGGAGTGTATTCCGTTTTCGGTAAGTAGGGTGTCGCCCCATAGGTATTGGTCACAAATGCCATGATTTACAATGATAGTGGTGTCAATGGTTCTTTCAATGGTGAGGTG
The DNA here is from genome assembly GCA_902794155.1 of uncultured Bacteroidia bacterium. Taxonomy (GTDB): domain Bacteria; phylum Bacteroidota; class Bacteroidia; order Bacteroidales; family F082; genus Limimorpha. The sequence continues at coordinate 18,998 of CADBGN010000019.1, read as the reverse complement.
CATGGTAGCGATGCTGTCGCAGCCCTCGGGTGTGAGGAAGTGCTGGCTATAGTTGTCAGTAGATGTATAATAATGGTCATTCCAAACTAAGGTGTCGCATGCGAAGGCGTAGAAGTTAGTGTCTTTCTGTTGCCCCATGGTGAGGTGCAAGGTGACGATGCTGTCGCAGCCGCCTAAGGTGGTGTATTCATATTCGTAATCGCCTGATGAGGTGTAGATGCGCCCGTCCCAAACATAACTATCTTCGCATGTATGATCGCTGAATTCATGGGTGATTTCATCATCCACGATGAGGTGAAGGTATAGGATGCTATCGCAGCCATAATGGGTCAACAGGTTAAGCTGGCGGTCGTAGGTACCAGGTTGGTCGTACACGAAACTAAAGCCATGGGCATCGTACACGCCAGGTTGACCTTGCCAACAACGGCTGTCATTCAGGGGAATGTGGTAGTTGGGACGAGCAGTGATGAAAACCAACAATGAGTCTTGGCATTCACTGTGCATAGGGTTGTCTTGGAGTCGGGCCAGAATAGTGTCAGTGTTGATGTGCACATTGTTGAATCCGTGTTCTGAGTAGAAAGAGCCTTCGCACACTTCATCGTATTCAACAACGTATTGTTGCGAGACATCAATATAGAAATAGGTGGTGTCGCTTGATGAGCCCGAACAGCCTCCCTCGTCGACGGAGATGGATAAGGAAGCGTTATGTAATCGCTTGTTGTGGTAGGTATGGGTTACGGGATTGCTTGTGCTGGTGGTGCCGTCACCGAAGTCCCAAAGGAGATGGTAATTCTGTAGGTTGACCTCCGCTGTAAAGGTGATAGGCTCTTCAACGCAGTATTGGAAAGACTCCTCGGGCTGTAAGGAGACGTCGTTGATGACCAGTGAGGTGTTAAGGTTGACGGCTTTGGACCCTACCAAGTAAGCATAGCCTTTGGCCTCGCCAAAGCCGTACACATGTGCGTTGAAACCGTGAGCACACGAAAGATGGTGCACGTCATGAGAAATCTCCTGTCGGATGTAACTATAGTTGTTGTTCCCGTTGACGCGGTGGAATAGCAGGGGCGAAATCATCTCGCCGTCCAAATATACCGTTGCGATGTCTTCGGTTTTTACGATAATATTCACATAATGGTGGTCAATGTCGGCATGAGCGGCATCGTGGAAAGTGGTGAATGTGATTTCATCAATGCGTTGCTCGATGGGGGCTATCCATACCATCGATGGGTCGCCATAGTGATCCCATGACGAGCTTTCGTAGGAGGTGTTGAAGAGGAACACGGCGGCAGGGTAGTCAGACTCGATAAAACACGAGGCTTCTGAATCACTCAGTAGGAAAATGTAGGATTCTCCGGCATTGAGCGTTGTCAGCAATTCTCCGTTTTTCATGATGTTGTTGTCATCGGCAGAAGAGGTCACCTTGACGTAGTCTCCCTGGCGCCCGTAGGAACTGGTGACGACGAATTGTTTGCCCCAGGACTGGAGGGGCATAGCTTGCTCAAAGACGATGTCGCGGCTGCTTTGGCCATCAGGGATGGCCGTTAGGGTGTTGCCGTTGAAGACGGCTATCCGCTTGCAGTCACGGGCCGTAATACGGGTTCCACTTAGGTCTCTATGGTTGCCTGAATAGGTGGAACGATACTGATAGACTTCACCCGCATTGAGGACGATGCTGAACTCTTCAAATGGGGAATGCAGCCCGGTGACAGAAGCGACCGTCGGTGTGATGTCGATAGTGGTGCTGTCTTCGGTAGCAACAATCAGGAAAGCGCTGGTGAAATACTGCTCGAAATCGTAGCTAAAGCCGACATAGGTAGACTGGTCGTAGGTTTGGACCATATAGTCATCCGCCAAGGCATGTATGGGAAGAACGTATGAAGCATCGAAGGAAACAGGGGCAATGTTAGTACAAAACACCGAGACGGTGTCGGTAGTGATAATGCATAGGCCTTTTTCCACAACTCTTTCATTGTAGCTCGTTTCCACATAGGCTTGGTCCTCAAGATGGTCGATGGTTGTGATACTGTTGGCTCTCACAAAAAACTGTTGCGACCAACCTGTGTTAGGGTTCATGATTGTTCCTGAACAATCGCGTTTGCCACTGATGAGCACTTGGTTGATGATATAAGGATCCCCTTGGGTGCTGTTTGTCCTATATCCATTTCCCATAAAGGATACCCAAAACTCTTTGCCTTGGGTTGAAGTGTTTTGCGCTTCCAATGGAAGGACGAGGCAACCTAACAAGAAAAACAGAAAAGTTCTCTTAATCATTGCCATAACCTTCTAACTCCCACCTTCTAACTCCCAACGACTAACTTCTAATTCCAAAATCAATCATATTCTCCCCATTTCATGCAAGCGCCTTGAAGCTGTTTCTTGAGGGGAAGCATGAACGTCAGGGTGGCGTGGGCATCGGTGCTGAAACGTAGGTATTTGAATTCGTCGTTGATAGTCTCTCCTCTTTTGTAAGTCGGCAAGCCGTTCATATTGGCCGAAACATCTAATTTGACGAGGAAATAGTAATTGCCAGCGTTGATTCTGAACATGGATCCTGCACCAATCGTAGCCCCTACATTGATTGTACGGAAGGTGGACCGATTGAACGGAATCGTATTGTTGCTGGTGGAGATAAGTGTATTGTTCTCGTCGTTTCTATAATAAGAGTTGGTGTAAGTCATTTTGGCGGTGGAATCGGGGAGCACGTATGAAACCCTCGGTGCAACGTAAACATAGGGTACGACATTTCTTTTGGATGCTAATCCTATATAGTAGGTGAAAGGCACGTATGCTTCGATAGCGCGGTAATTGGCCTTGAAACCCTTGACGATACTGCCGTAGTTGATTTGTTCTTGTTCGGCATCCCATTCAATGGGAAAATTGTCGTCTACAAAACCTAACTGCAAACTGTGTTGCGCATAAACGATGTTAAGCCCCACAGAAAGGTTGCTTTTGAGCTTTCGCTCCACACCGATACCTCCAAAATAGCCCAAACTGTTGGTGATGGTGTCGAAAGGTTTGTAGTTTTTCAGATACCAGTTGGAGGATTCAAAGCTATGGAAATGCAGCCAAGTGGTAAGATTGCCCCCTCCAAGAATGCCTACGTTCCATTTAGCTTCGCTCGACTGTATTTGGTCGCGCGGAGAGGTGAGAGGCTTGCGGAATTGTGCAGTGGCGGTACTACATAAGAAAAGCAACAGGAAGAAGACGGTGATGTGCTGTTTTTTCATCTTGATAATCAGTTATTAGTATTCGGGTTCCAATATGTAAAAGGTAAAAAGTCATGATGATAAACGATGATGTCTCCAATGTTGGCACATCTGACCCCAGCTCCACTCGGATCATCGTAGCCTACAAACTTAATGGCGAAATACAAATCCTCTACACCATTATCAGTGAGCTTGCCAGAAACAATCACCGCTTCATGACTTCCATATAATACTGGATGAGGAATGCTTATATTATAGGTTGAAGCGTTTGGTGAAAGATAGTATTCTTGTTCATGGCGATGCTGATGGAAATAGGCAGTGAAATAGTCGGAATCACCCATAATATATACAGAATCGGAAGTGTGGACAATGTCCCAATAACGAAGCTCGACGTCTATAATAGGAAATATGGTGTCTACATATAAACATTTATAATCGACTTGAGCTATGCAACGATGTTGGTCGTGAAACAGGAAAAAATCCGAATTGTCCTTAACAGTGGGAAGGATTGTGACTAATTCTGGGTGATCAGGGTTGTTTGGAAAATAGTTTCGGCAGAAAAAAGCAGTCGAGTCTACAGCATAGTAGTCTAACAACGTGGGTTTTTTTTGGGCGAAACCAAGGATTGAGTCGACATTTGTCTTATAAAGGTATGGTGGGTTGTCTCCAAAATGGAGATGCGGTCCCATGACGGCAATCAAGTCGGCAGGCATTACTTCATCAATGCTGGGGATGGATTGTATGGCATAGTCGAGACCAAAACGTGCTTCATAATGGTATTTGACCTTCCCATTTCCGTCTATGTCTTTTTCTTCCAGGCCAAATTTAAATGAGAGATCAGTCGCTTTCTCAACGCCATCGCGCTTCCAATTAATAAAGGTGTAGCCGCTTGAGGGTGAGGCTGTCAGAATGATGGTGTCGCCCGCTTGGAACCTTAATGTTGTATCTGATGGGTTGAGACGTTGAACCAAAGGGATGGAATCCACATAAGTCATCCTTTCGACTACTATGGAGCCGCCCTCGACTGGGACTATTTCAACAGAAAAAGGCTTACCATTATGATCGAAGGACTCTGGGAGAATCTCTTCAACTTTGTTGCACGAAGCGCAAAAGATGGCCGTGAGGCCAGTTAAGAACAAAAGACACAGTTTTTTATTCATTGTAAGAAAAGGATTGATATAATTATTGAATGATGACTACTTTCTTGGTGAATACCTTGTCATTGTTAGCAATGACGAAGAGATAGATGCCTTTGGCATGCTGTTTCATGGTATAGTCGTATATGTGACGCTTTGTACCGACATTAGCTTCGAAGCTGTCGATCTGATGTCCTATCATATCTAGCACTTTGACGATGGTTGGGCCTTCCATGTCTTCAAAGCTGATGTGCATTTGCCCATTGTTGGGGTTAGGCACAATGTTGACTTTGGCCGCTGAACCGTCATTATCGTCAATACCCAAGAAGGATGATTTAAGATAGAATTTGCGTTCTTCTGTTCCGCAACCGTTACTTATGGTGGCAGTCAAGGTCACAATGTTGTCGTCTTGTTCAGCAACAAAGACTGTACACTCACTACCAAAATACCCATTTGTACGCTCCGGTTCACCAAAATCGATGGCCCACGAAGGTTTGTCGATGCTCCATACACAATCTTCCCAATCACATTTGCTATGACCTCTTTCCTCAACTCTGAAGACATATTGGAAGGAGAAGAACTCGGTATTAGTCACAACGGCCATGGTGTCGTGGTCGGGTCCATAAACGACAGCACCATCATCTGTGCAAAAGATGGGGCTGGGATTAGGAGCAAAACGCAAATTGGTAATGCTAACCGTCATTGTAGTGTCGCATCCATGAGTGGTTTGGCCATTGGGGTAGTTTTCATTAGGGAATTGGTAGGTTCCGTCTTCCTCAAAATGAATGGGCTCTCCGAACCATTCGAATTGGATATCGTAATCGCAAGTGTTGTCGAAGGTTTTGGTGTCGCTGAGGCTTTTGTATACCGTGAGGTTCAGTGTGACGATGCTGTCGCAACCGTACTGGTTGGTATAGGTTCTGATGTAGGATCCGGATTCGTCGTAGTTGTTGCCTGAGTGGCCAGGCTCAGTGAAAGTATGGCCTTGCGGGTCCCAAATGAACAGGTCGCATTCTGTTTCAGTGATGCTGGTTTCATGCTTGGGATTTACAGTAATGGTGACACTAGCTTGCTGAGTGACGAGACCATCGCCCACTTGGCAGGTGTAAGTGCTGGTGCCTACAGGTGGTGTTACCATTGGTGCCTGTTGCGTCGACGTGAAGCCGTCAGGGCCAGTCCAACTGTAGGTGTAATTGCCTGTGCCGCCTGTTGGCGTAGCATGGATTGTGGTCGAGTGGTTTTCGCATAATTGGTTTTCTTCAGCATAGGCTGTTGCGGCCAAGTTGGAGCCTTCCATGCTGACAGCCACTTGTATGGTGCTAGTGCAGCCACCTTCCGTGTTGGTGACAGTGAGTGTGTAGACTTGTGTTGCATGCAAAGGCATGGTCTGAGTGGTAGGACTGTTGGGGTCAGTGACCATGTCGGAGGGCTCCCAATGGTAGGTGAACGATCCAGGTATGCCAGCGTCACCAGTCAAAGTGGAGGTGCCATCATAGATAACGAGGCTGGGGTCGGCAGTAGCGGTGGGCACGGGCATGGCATTCACAATCACGGTTTGTGTGATTTCCCCTGGGCAAGTGCCATCTTCTGCAGTGACGACGAGGGTCACCTGATAGGTGCCTGCTTCGGCATAGGTGTGGTTGATGATTTGACCACTTCCGATTTCATCATCACCAAAGTCCCAATCATAGTTGGCGACATTTGTTCCCGAAGCCATTCCTTCAAAGTTGGTAGCTTCACCTTCGCAAACAGTAGTGGCAGTGAAGCTAGGGGTGGGTTGTTGGTAAACAATCACCTCTGTGGTGGCTGGAGTGGTTTGTGCGCCTACTGTAGTGATAATAGAGTATGTACCTGACATCGCCAAGGTGCAATTCTCACGTGTGGGATTCGGCTCGGTCGAAGTCCATCCGTCGGGGCCGGTCCATAAATAAGTCGCATTGGGTTGCTCGTTGATGTGCAGTTGGATGGTCTCGCCTTCGCAATACGGGCCTTCGTTGCTGGCTGAGCCAGGCATGATGCCGCAGTCGGTTTCGCCATCGCCGTCATATTTCTGGAAGGTGATGTTGCCACTGCTGCCGCTATAGTTGGTGATAAGAAGGATGTAGTATTGTCCTACTTGTCCGTTCACGACGTGAGCATACTCGAAATGTCGTGCATCGAAGCTGCAGTCATGAAGGTTGCCGTACGGATAGTTGCTGCTGCTTGACGTATTGTTAGGGCAATCATCGCAATCAGCAGTCAACATACCCGTTTGTCCAGCCTCTACCGGGCAAGGGTCATTCTGGTTGTCGAAAGGTCCCCAAAGGGCAAAGTCAACATCAAAGTCAGCTTCGATCAAGATGGTGATGTTACCTGCTACACCTATTCTCATATAGTACCAGAAAGAATGTTTGTTTGTCGGTGAAGTACCCAAGCATCCGTAATCGGGGCCCGACCATGAAAAACCGCTGTTGAGTGCAGGGAAATCATAAATGTCGGAAGTGCAGAAGGGCTCCGCATCCATGCAGTGGTTGGCACGGTCGAGATGGTCGGAAATCAAAAAGTTGTAATACACATTGCTTATGTTGTGCGCCCATGAGTTAAAGATTTCGGCGAACTCTTCTTTTGGCAACGATGATACTTGTTCGTACTCTTCTCTGAGGGTCGTCCTTAGATAGTCAAATTCGGCATAAATTGGGATGTCGAGATGTTGGTTGTTAGGTCTGATATACAATTCACCTGGATTTTCGGTTGGATTACAGATCCATATGTTGCTTGTGGCAAGGGCAGACGCTAACTGAACACGTTCCTCCACGTTTTCAATCTCAAAAACGTTGAAAAGGAATCCGTTCTCGTAATCCCTGATTTGAGCCCAAATCCTTGAAGGGATTACTGCCAATAATAGGGCTAAAATGATCGTCTTAGCGAATCTTTTCATGGTATTTAGATTTTTATTTTGTTTTCTTGTATGACCCTTTTGGTTATGACTTGGTATATAAACTATAAGCTTACGGGTATTATTGTGTAGCTATTTTCAATGGATAACCACCACTTTCTTGGTAAGCACTCTGTTGTTGTTTGAAATCACGAAGAAGTAAATGCCTTCGGCATACTTTTTCATGTTGTATTCGTAGTTGTAGTGGCTTGAGTTGACGTTGGTTTCGAAGGCGTCAATCTGGTTGCCAGTCATATTGAAAACTTTGATGGCGGTGCGGCCTTCCATGTTTTCGAAGTCGATGTGCATTTGTCCGTTGTTGGGATTGGGCACGATGCTGACTTTGGCGGGAGTGTTGCTGCCCTCATCAATGTCAAGGAAAGAAGACTTAAGGTAGAATTTACGTTCTTTGCTACCGCAGCCGTTGTTGATAGTAGCCGTAAGCTCAACATATTCATTTTGGCGATCGGCCACATACACGGTACATTCGCTGTAGTATTTGCCGTTGAGCGACAACGTTGGCTCAGGGTTGAACTCAATGGCCCACGAAGGCTTGTTGATAGCCCAGTTGCAAGATTCCCAAATACAATTGCTGTTGGTCTCTTCAACATAGAAAGTGTATTGGAAGGAGAAGAACTCGGTGTTGGTGACCACAGCAATGGTGTCGTCTACGTTGGGGTTGAGGGGATCAACGGAATAAACGACAGCCGATGCGTCAGAGCATTTGATTTTATTTGGATTAGGCGTGTATTTCATGTTTTGAATATGAACGGTTTGCTCACGATAACAGCCATCCTCAGTTTCGCCTGTGAATGTGAAACCTGTAGGAGGTGTATTTGCGTTGAAATATACGGTTTCATGTCCAGGCCAAGGGGTGACGGGAACGGAATCACAATCTCCTTGTATGGTTATGGGATTGGGCTCCACAATCGATTTGTTGATGGTGATATTCAAAACGTATGTGCTGTCACAGTTGAAATTTGGACCACCTCCTTGTGGGAAGTTCCTGATATAAGTGTGCGTGCCTTCTTGATCAAATACTTCACCTGTAAGCGGCCAAGGATAATTGTCACATCTAACAACGGGATCTTCCACTTGGTAGAACTCTTGATGGAATCTGAGATTCAAACGGTACTTGAAATCACAACCACCTCCTTGGAGATCGGGAAGGATAGCTTCAGCAATGGTGTCAGTTCTGTACTCTACATGGTTTTTGTCCCAAATAAAAGAGGGGTGATCAGCATCGTGAGGGACACAGATATATTGATATTCAATTGGTGGCATTTGGTATTCGCCAACACTGAGCATGAGCATCTCAACCTTTGGGCACCCATGGTAGTCGATGGTGTCGAAATAGGCTATATCACCATCTTGATTGTAAAGTGTTCCATGGAAGTTGTAGGTTTGGCCAACACAAATGCCGGCGGTGATGGTGTCAGTGGGGACTGGCGGCCAAACTGTCAAGTCCAGTTTTACAATACTGTCGCAACCATTGATGGTTTCCAGAGTATAGTAGGTTATTATGGAGTGGGTATAAGTGTCGTTGTAACCTTGGGCGTGGAAAGTGTAACTCTCGCCATCACAGATTTCTACTACAATAGGAGTGGTTTCATTCTCGTTGTATGAGGGGTGATGCTCAAGGTGCAAATAAATGGTCTTTTCGCATCCTTGATCGGTAACGGTGTCAAATTGGTAGGTGCCAGCATTGCTGTATTCTGTTCCATGCCATGGGTAGGTCTCGTCGGGACAAATGGATTGGTACTCGTTTTCGACAATGACGTCGTTCACTGTAACGGTGACGCTGACGTTTTGTGAGGTTTGTCCATCAGTGACATGGCAGGTATAGGTTGTGGTTTGTGAGGGTGAAGCGATGGGGTTATAAATGTTGGGGTTGCTAAGGCCGGTAGTGGGTGTCCATGAATAGGAGAGGTTTCCTGTCCCTCCGCCTGCACTAACGTAGATTTGCCCGCTACCTCCTTGGCAGATGCTGATGTCGGGACCTGCGGTGACAGTCATTGCGCTACCACTGATATGGATAGTTACTTCATCGGTGCTGGTACAGCTTCCGTTGGTGACAGTGAGGGTATAGGTTTGATCTTGGGTCAGTTGAACCGTCTGTGTGTTCTGAGCGTTAGGGTTGACCACCATGTTGGCAGGATCCCATTGGTAGTTGAAGGTTCCTGCGCCTCCTGATCCGTTCAGTTGAGCAACAGAACCGTATGGGATGGTTTGGTCGGGGCCAGCATTGGCCACAGGTTGGGTTTGAACGGTGACGGTTTGGGTCTTTGTGCTGGTACAGTGGCCACCTGTGCTCACGGTAAGGGTGACGGTAAAAGTACCCGCATTGGGATAAGTGTGTGAGGGGCTTTGTTGTGTAGAGGTCTGCCCATCGCCAAAGTTCCATTGATAGCTTGAGATTTGTTGCCCTGCAGGGTTGGTGGTGGAGGTATTTGTAAATTGGGTGGCTTCACCTTGGCAAACGGTGGTGAAGGTGAAGTTGGCATTAGGCATGGGATAGATGACCACGTTTGTGGTATCAGAAGTGGATTGTGTGCCCACGGTGGTTGTACAGGTATAAATGCCCGCCATGTTCAACGTGCAATTCGGTCGGGTGGGGTTTTGCTGGTTCGAAGAGTAACCATTGGGGCCAGTCCAGCTATAAGAAGCACCATCTTGAGAGTTGACACTCAAATGAATGGTTTCGCCAACACAATAGGGACCGTCGTTGGTGACAATACCAGGAAGAATACCGCAGTCGGTCTCGCCAGGGCCTGAGTTGGGAGTCTTGGTGAAGGAGATGGTTTGTTGAACTTGCGAGAAATTAGTAATCATTAGGATGTAGTAATCACCAACTGCAGGCACATGAGGTGGGTTGTTATTGGCGGAAACACAACTACCATCGGCTAGATTTGTGTGGTTGTGGGCCCCGATAGGATAGCCGAGATACACATCTTCAACACTTGATGTGGAGTAACTGCAGTCAACTAATTTGTTGCAAGTCAGTTCATCAACGCAAGGCTCATAAGGATCGGTGAACGGGCCCCAAATGCAGTAGTCAATGTCATGGCCTTGACCAGAAGCATCGTGGGCTTCCATGTGAATGATAAATTGACCAGCAGTATGTATCCTCATGTGATACCATGAAGGATAAGGCTGACTGGTGAGGCAACCATAGTTAGGGCCAGTCTCGCCAGTAGCGCCACCTTGGTAAGCGGCTTCAAATTCTATCACTTCTGAAGTACAAAAAGGCATAGAGTTCAGGCAATGATCATTATCAGACCTCAGATTCGCTGTATTCACATCCATCATAATCGAGAGGTAGTCAGTGGCTTCAACAGAGCTTTTCCACACACTCATCAAGTTAGTGATATCAATCTTGCTCAACAAAGAGAAGTCTGTTTCAACATTTGCATAGAAGCTTTCAAACTCATCCATGAAGTGGCTGTCATCGTATTTCGGAGTGATGATAAATTGGCCAAAAGTCTCTTCGGGAATCAACACGAAACGATTGTCATTGCTGATGTTATAAAGCAAAAAAGATCTAAAGTAGACGTTGTCGATGGTGTGGAAATTCAATACGACACCTTCTTCTGAATATTGCCTATAGGGCGTTTGTGCGAAATGTCTCATCGGTAAGGCCAATAATAAAAACAAGGCCAACAAGGTGATTTTCGTAGGTTTATTCATGACTATTTGTTTAGCGAATGATTACCAATTGTATTTACTATAAATGTATTCATTATGCCACATATCCTATGTGGGACATTAATAAAAAAGCGCGTAAAGATACGCACTTTTTTGGAATAATGAAGTGTTTTTTGTTATAAACGGCAGTTTTTTTGTGTTGAGCCCCTACATTTTCAGGATTTTCCTGCTCCAATGTTGCCCGTTTTGCTCCACTACAATGAGGTACATTCCTGCTTGGCAATCTCTAAATGAAACATGGGATTCATTGCGTTCTGTAAGGATGAGATTGCCCTTCGAATCGAAGACATTGATGCAAAAATTACCCTCTTTTTCCAATTCTACATAAATTTGGTCAGTCGTGGGGTTGGGGTGCACGGTAAGTGGCATTTCTGTCCGTTCCGAGGTCTCGTCAAGATGGGGCGGCAGCGTGATGTAGTCGATCCAGGCACAATCTGAGCCATTGTCAACGGAGTGGTCCTTCGAATAGACCCATTTATAGCTGTGGTATCCAGGTGCGACAGGGAAGGTCTGTTCTGCCCAATAGAGGTCGCCCGACCATTTGGCTTGTTCCTCTCCGTCGATGTAGAAGGTGAGGAAATCGTAGTTGAACTCGCTCGAAACCCTTCGGTAGAAGGAGATGTTTCCTGGCTCCGACGAGGTGAAAACCAAGGTGAGCTGCGAGGTCTCGCTATGGTCGATGTCGAACGACTTGGCACATTGTGATCCTTCGAATGACATACTGCTGATGATGACGCTCCAAGGATGTATTGGGTCATTGGTCCAATAACCGGATTCAAATGCGCCGTTTTCGAAGTTTTCCAAGACATATCCAATAGAAGTGGTGATTTCTTCCTCGATATGGATATTTTTGATGACCGTTTCGAGCGTGAAGTGGACGTATGGCATTTCGCCTGCAAGATACTCGACGTAAACATCGAAAGGAACTATGGTCAAATCATCCACTTCGAGGTCTGACAAAGAGGTCTCAGGAGTGATGACACGGACGTATTCTTCGTTGTGTGTCAAAGAGATGCGAGGATTTTCGGCAATGTAATGGCCATCGTTGGTGACTCGGAAATATAGGCGGGCAAATTCGCCTGGGTCAAGCCTTCCGTCTTGGTTGCCTTGCTCATCTTCGATGGCGATGAGCTCTGCACGGATGTTGGGCGCAATGACGGCGATGTTGTATTCTTGTGAATAGGTCTCGCCGTCAAATTGGGTGGTGAGTGTGAAAGGGATGTTAGTTCTGTCATGGATGTCATCGCTGAGCCTGAGTTGGAAGGCTTCTCCGATGAATTGGCTCGTGTTGGAGGCCAAGGCATCAAACGAGACCTCACCTTGAGTTACAATCAGCTGATCGGAGTTGGAAGCCAAGGTGACGGTTCCACCGTTGCTGTTTTGTAGGCCTACGTTCGTTACCTTGATGTCGGCCACGACCTCTTGATTGTAGTGCAAGGTGAGCCCGCCGCCGTTCATGTCGATGCTTTCGACCACGACGAAGGGCCTGTCGAAGGGAACATGCGTGATGTCTTCCTCCAAACGGATGAGGTTTTCGCCCGTTATGGTGAGGTGGATGGACGATACGGGAACGTTTTCCAAAATACTGATTTCCTGTTCTACTCCTGTGGCGGTGGCGGTGGCAAGGATGTTCCATTTTCTTCCATAGTAGGCCGTCAGCGCAATGTTTGAGCCTTCGGGCGCTGTGATGTGGAAGGGTGTGAAGCATTGTATGCTTTCGTCGTGCGTGGTGGCGATGGTTTGTGGTATGTCGGTAAATACACGTAGGAAGGCGTCGTTAAAAGTATGGTAAGTGTTGTAGGTGGTGATGCGTTTGTTTTGGTCTGTGTTGGGAAAGACTTGGCTCTCAAGGAAATACTTGCCAGCAATGCAGGCAAATGCGGGGGTCCAAGTATTGGGATGTGCTGTGAATGGGCCAAAGTCGGGCATGAAAGAGGGATCGAAGTGATCCCAAACGCCCCAAAGGAAAATGTCGTTGGCAAAGGAATAGGTCTGGCCTGTTGGGGCGATGGCACCCACAATGCCGGCGTTTTCTTCGTTGCGGGTCATACGAAGGAGGGATTCGACAAAGCTGGTTGTTGACGAGTCGTACATGCCCGTCCTGCAGTTGACGGAGATGAGGTAGGTCAGCAAATTCACATTGTTGATGGCACCGAAGTCTGTGGTGTAGATTTCGGGTTGGTACCATTTGTTGTTCCATCCATGGTCGCGGTGTTGAATGAGGTAGGTGCCGTCGTTGATGGCATTGATGACTTGTTCGGCATTACCGCCTGTCCATCCGCCCAGTTCTCCTGGAGTGGCTGGAATGTAGCCTACACCGTCGGGGCCAAAATAGTTGACTACTGAAGAAGTGCCAGCCGCTGTCGACCAGCTTTCTCCAAGCTCTCCGCTATAAATCTCGTTGAGGCGTACTGGTGTCTTGCCGTGTTGGGTCAGATACCCGCTGATGGTGGCAATGGTGAGTTGGAACCAAACGGCACTTTGCCAGGCTGCTGCAGTTATGGGATGGGTGTAGTAATAAGGGTCGGTAACGGGAGCGGTGTATTCGTATTGATAGTGTTTGCCGAGAAGTATGGATAGTTCTGACGTGTTTTGCGCAATAATGCGGCAGAAGCAAATGTCAGGCAGGTAGTCGTCGTTGATGTCGGCATAGGGGTTGTCGGAGGTGATGAAGTTGTCTTTGGGATGTAGTGTCCGATAGCCAGGCACATATTGATGCAGGTCGGTGCCACTTTCTCCGATGATGCAAACCGCCGCTGGTGGTATGTCCCAGCTGGAGTAAATGTTTCTGAACCATTGCTTTAACGAGAGGTGGTCGGTAGCTCCTGTTTCCGTGACGCGCATCACATTGGTGAGGATGCCTTGTTTGATACGGAAGTTGGCAAGCTCTTGTGCGGCTTCGTAAAAGGCATCGTTGTCGGGGGTGATGATGAGGTATTCGCAGCCGGTGGCTCTGGTTTGCGACCATTGCTGTCGGCGGGCATCATAGTCGATGGGCTTCAAACATTCATAGTTGATGATGTTGTTTCTCAATATGGGGTCCCAATAAGGTGAGCGCAGTCGGTCGTCGCCAAAATGCCCGTTGCCACCCTCGAAGCGGATATCGATGTCCATCTCACGATGGAAGGCCAATTCTTTTGTCACAGGGTTGAACTGGAAAGGGCTGATGCCCAAGTGGATGACATCTACGCCGCGCAGTTGTTGGGGGTCGGCGACGCAGTAGGTCTCAGCAGGGTAGAAGCAGTTCTTGTCATACACCTTAGGGTCTTTGAAGAAAGGCGGTTCTGCATCGTTTTCGGCTTGGCTGCCCATCGAGGGCGCTATGTCGATTTCCGTCAAGCTGCCATCGCACATAGTCCTAATGTCAACGGAGGCCTTTGCACCTTGCGGGATGGCGATGAAACGGTTGAAAGTAGGTAGGTCAGGCAAGCCATAGTCGTTAGGCATGACGATGCCTTTGGTTGCGATGGTGTGCATCAGTTCGTTTTCGAGCCTGACAGTGTCTATGCTGAAGTCGCCCAGCTCGAAATGGAGGCTGATGTGGTTACGATCAGACGACGTGATAGTGAAGGTTTGCCCGTGGGAAATAAGAGGCAAAGCAAACAATAGAATGAGAGGTAGTACTTTATGCTTCATATAGTTATGATAGTTTATCTGACCGCGAATTTATAAAAAACGAAGAATTCACCTGAAAAAAACATTTTTTGCAATTACATTTTGATGATTTTGCGGCTCCATCGTTGTCCGTCTTGCGTGACGACGATATGATACATCCCCGCAGGTTTGTCCTTTATTCTGATGATAGGCATGTCTTGTTCCGCCATGATGAGCCGCCCGTTTTCGTCAAAGACTTGCACCGTGAAGTGTCCCTCACGTTCCATGCCGATGCTGATTTGGCCAGTGGTAGGGTTGGGGTGCAGGGTTAGCGGTAGTTCAGTGTGCTCGGCGGTGTCGTCTAAGTTGGGCGGCAAGGTGATGTAGTCAATCCAGGCGCAATCGTCACCATGCGGATGTAATTGGCCCTTGCTGTAAGTCCAGACGAATCGGTGCTGTCCGGGAACAACGTTGCATGCATATTCCATCCAATCTATCTCCCCCGAAAATGTATACATGTAATGGCCATCCATATAAAACCTCAAGACATCGTAATAATAATTCGATGATACCTTGATGTAAAAGGAAAACATGCCCTCTGCGTTTGAGGTGCAGTTCAAGACGAGTTGTGACAACTCGTTGTTGTTAAGGGTGGTGTCGGATTGGACGCAATAGTTGCCCTCAAAAGCACCAACGTCAACGATGTGCCAAGGATGCTCGGTGTCGTTGGTCCAAAATTCAGGATTCAACACACCTGTCTCAAAGTCCTCAAAGGAGAGGTTGATCGGGCAATCGAAGCTTTCCTCCATGACGAGACCGCCACAGGTGGCATTGAGAACGAACTCTACGGAGGTTACTTCGCCTGCGAGATACTCTACGTAGATGTCAAAGGTGACGTCAGCTGTCGCTCCAACAGCAAGGTTTTCGATGGTCGTCTCTGGCGTGATGACCCTGACATAACCCTCATGGTTTACCAAGGCGATGCTGGCACTCTCGGCTTCGTAATGGCCCGTGTTGGTGAGGCGGAAGGTGAGGCTTGCAAATTCTCCCGCATCCAAATGTCCGTTGCCGTTTCCGGCTTGGTCATTGATGGCGACAAGCTCGGCAGCAATGTTTGGGGCGACGACGTTCACCTTAAACTCACGCTCCAGGCTTCCTCCGTTGAATTCGGTGGTGACTGTGAAGGGTACACGACTTCCGTCAGGGAGGTTGTCGGGAAGGGTAAATTGGAAAGCGTCTTCAATCAAAAGGCTCTCGTCAGGCAATAGAGTTGGGATAGAGGTCTGTGCCACTGTGATTTGCATCTGGTCTGTGGTGTTGGCAAGGGTGGCCGTTCCAGACTCATTTGTTGCCAGGCCAACATTGTGGACTTTGAGGCCCATGGAAGTCGATTCGCCGTAGTGCAGTTGGTTGGTACCATTTTGGAAGAAGACGCTGTCGGCGATGACAATAGGTCCATCGAAAGGATGCAATGGAAGTGTCACCTCTTGGCGAAGGTAGTTCTTTCCAGTCAAGGTCAATTGCGCTGAGTCGGTGGGGACATAATCCATCACGAAGAGGGTTTGTTCTTCACCTGTGCCTGTGGCTGTGGTCAGAAGATGCACTTTGCCGCCATATTTGGCGCTTATGGCAATTTGTACGCCTTGTGGTGCTGTGATGTGGAACGGGGAAAAGCAGGTGACAGATTCGTCAAAGGAGGCTTCTATGGGTTGAGGCACGTTGGTGAAGAGTCGCAGGAAAGCATCGCAATACGCGTGATACACGTTGTAGGTAAGGGCGCGCATGCTTCCGTCGGTGCCCGGAAACACTTGTTCGTCAAGGTAATATTTGCCCGACACGTTGGCAAAGGCCGGCATCCATTCGTCGCCGTGACTGTCGTTTGAGCCGTGGCCAGGAAGGAATTCAGGGTCAAGAAGGTCCCAGATGCCCCAAACGAAAATATCGTTGGCGAAGGAATAGGTCTGTCCTGCCGGAGCGATGGCGCCAACGATGCCTGCGTTTTGGCCATCGCGCGTCATGCGCATGAGCTCTTCGATGAAGCAACTTCCTCCTCCGTTGAACACGCCTGTTCTGCAATTGACGGAGAAGAGGAAAGGCATCAGCCCTGGGTTGTTGATAGCGTCGAAATGATAGGTATAGATTTCGGGCTGGTACCATCTATTGTCCCATCCGTGGTCGCGGTGATGCACGATGTAAGCGCCTTGGTTGAAGGCTTGGATGACATCTTGGGCGGTAGCACCCGTCCATGAGCCGAGTTCATGCGGATTGGTTGGGATATAGCCCAATCCGTTGGGACCGAAATAGGATACGACGGCATCAGTGCCGGAGGCGGTCGACCATTGGTCGCTTAAAGAGCCGGAGTATAGTTCGCTAAGGAGGGTTGGTGCCTTGTCGTGTTGGCTGAGGTAGCCGTAAACGGTTGCGGTGGTGATTTGGAACCACCTTTCGCTCTGCCATGCCGAGGCTGTCAAAGGGTGTTCGTAGTAGTAGGGGCTCAAGCAAGGGTTGGTGTACTCATACTCGATCTGTTTGCCGATGTAGATGGGCAGCTCCGACGCGTTTCTGGCCGCGAGGCGTGAGAAGCAGATGTCGGGTAGTTCGTCGTCGTTGATGTCGGCGTAGGGATTGTCTGACTTGATGGTGCCATCTTTGGGGCTGTGGGTAGTAACGGCAGGCACGAATTGTGTGATGTCGTCACCATTGCCGCCAATGATGCATACTGCCGCTGGCGGGATGTCCCAGTTGAAATAGATATCCCTAATCCAAAGTTTTAACATGTCAGGGTTGTCGGCGCCCGTTTCCGAAAGGGACATCACATCGGTGAGGATGCCTTGGCGTGTGCGATAGTCGGCCAGCTCTTGTGCGGCTGTGATGAAAGTCTCGTTGTTGGGCGTGAGGATGAGGTATTCGCAACCGGTGGCTCGTGTTTGCGACCATTGCTGTCGGCGGGCATCATAGTCGATGGGCTTCAAACATTCATGGTTGAGGATGGTGTTTCTCAGTATGGGGTCCCAATAAGGGGAGCGCAGTCGGTCGTCGCCAAAATGCCCGTTGCCGCCATCAAAACGGATATCGATGTCCATCTCACGATGGAAGGCCAATTCTTTTGTCACTGGGTTGAACTGGAAAGGGCTGATGCCTAAGTGGATGACATCTACGCCGCGCAGTTGTTGAGGGGCGGCGACACAGTAGGCAGTTGCTGGATAGAAGCTGTTACAGTCATATACCTTGGGGTCTTTGAAAAAGGTCCTCTCGGGGTCGTTCTCGCATTGGCTCCCGATAGAGGGCGCTATGTCGATTCCCGTCATGCACCCATCGCGCATAGTACTCAACTCAAAGGTGGCCGTTGCACCTTGCGGGATGGCGATGAAACGGTTGAAGGTAGGTAGGTCGGGTAGACCATACTCGTTGGGACAAACGATGCCATTGGTCGCGATGGTGTGCATCAGTTCGTCGTTGCAACGCACGGTGTCGATGCTGAAGTCGTTGAGTTCGAAATGAATATTGAGATGGTTAGGGTCGGAAGCAGTGATGGTGAAGGTCTGGCCTATGGAAAGCATTGGAAAGGCCATCAATAGGAGAAGAGAGAATGCAAAGCGTTTCATATCAGGGCGTTTTTGCGAAAAATCAAGCCGTAAAAATACAAATTTCTGTAAAAAGCAAGGGGGAAATGTCCTAAAAAGCAAAAAAAAGAGCCACTTAGGTGGCTCTTTTTGTTTGTCCTAGTCCCGTAGGGACGACACATCAGTAAGCAGGCGACGTGAGTCCCTGCTTTTACGCATGGCCGTATAGGCCATACATATCACAGATCACACAATCCCAGTAAATCCCATAAATGCCAAGGCCAAAATGCCGGCAGTAATCAGGGCGATAGGGGTACCCTTCATGCCCTTGGGAGGTTCCATCAGGTCAATGTGCTCGCGGATGCCAGCGAAGATGACCAAAGCCATGGCAAAGCCGAGGGCGATGCCGACGGCATAGACGATGGACTCGCCGAGGCTCAACATGTGAGCAATGCCACCATAGTTGAACTCCTTGGTGACCACGGTCAGCGACACGCCGAGGACGGCGCAGTTGGTCGTAATCAGCGGCAAGAACACGCCCAGGGCGGTGTACAGTGACGGACTGATTTTCTTCAGGATGATCTCCACCATCTGCACCAAGGCAGCGATGATGAGGATGAAGGCGATGGTCTGCAAGAAGGTCAACTTCAAGGGAATCAGGATGTACTGGTTCGTCAGCCATGTCACGAGGGTGGCCAAAGTCAGCACGAAGATGACGGCGGCGCCCATACCCAATGCGGTCGAGGTCTTCTTAGAGGTGCCCAAGAAGGGGCAAATACCTAGGAACTGGGAGAAGATCACGTTGTTGACCAAGATGGTCGATAAGATAATGATGAGGTATTTCATGGCTTAGTGACTTTCTTTTTTGAGTTTGTTGACG
>CADBGN010000018.1 GCA_902794155.1 uncultured Bacteroidia bacterium | reverse complement strand
TCGCCCATGGGCGTGTACTTCCATTGGTCGTATTCCACTCCCGTCTGAGGCACCATCACGCCAAAACCCTCTCCGCCTCTGTCGCTTCGGTTCGCGTTCATCTCCTCGTCGTCCATGAACACCTGGGCCATCGCCGGCACCGCCAGCATCGTCGCGATTGCGATTGTCATTATCAGTTTCTTCATCGTATCTTGTGTTTTATGTTGTTTTCTGATATCATGTTCATTCTTCGGTTTGATGGACTCTGGCTCCTGGCTTCTGGCTTCTGGCAGTCTCTTGTGTGGAAAGGACTTCCCTTCTGTTGAGGCTGCCAGTGGCCAGTAGCCAGTGGCCAGTCGCCACTTTATCTCACCACAATCTTCTGAACCATGGTGTTCGTTCCGTCGCTCACGCGCAGCAGGTACACGCCCTTCGCCACGCCGTTGAGGTAGACCGTGCGGCCCATCACGTCGACCACGTCGAGCACGCCTTGGCCCTCGACGATCCACTCCGATCCGTCGAACCACGCAAAGGTGCCGTCGCCCTCGCCGTGCTCATCCACATCCGTCACTCGGTACGTGATGTAGAAGCGCGAGGCGTAGTCATCGGCGCCCGCGTCGAAGGTGTAGCGCTCGGCACGGAGCATGTCGGTGACCGTACCCGTCATGTTGTCGACCAGCAGCAGGCTGCTGAACTCGCCGTGCATGGTCTCCCACGTCAATGTGAAGGTGCCGTCCTCCTTCGTGCGGAAACGCACCGGGACCCTCTCCGTGCCTTCGGGAGCGAACAGGATGCTGTAGTCCTCGCCGTCCATGTGCGAGCAGAGCTCGAAGCTCGCGTTGTTGAGCGCGCGTAGCTTGTTGGAGCCGCCCATCTCGGGTCGGTTGAACTCGATCACCGCCAGGTCTTGCATGCCTCGCTCATTGTTGGCCTTCAGGTTCACCAGCGGGTAGTTCACCTTGTTGTCGCGGAAGAAGGAATAGGCTTGGGCATTGGCAGTGGCCATGCCATAGGTGAATTGAGCCGCCATGCCATCCTTGCCGGTATTGGACCCATTGTTTTGTTTTACCTTCACAAAGAAGGCTTGGTGCGGGTGCAAGGTGCCGGAAGGAAGTGCAACGTTATCGGACGCTGCAAAGTTACCAGCGATATAATTGTCACCCTCGGCAATGTACACCCAGTATGAGTTTTCAAACAATGCTTTGTTGTTGGTATTATTCATGAATGCACTCATATCCAAATAAGCCTGGTATGGGTTTCCAAGAAGGTTATAGCCAATCTCTGTGATACCTGGGTCATAGGAGTCGGAGGTAACCCCGATGGTGAAGTCCGCTTTGTTCAGCGTACCCGTGTTGTTCAGATAGCTGTCCTGGCTGATGGCAGCCATGTAGCCCTTGCCGGGAGTGAAGATCGTCTCGTTAGTGTATTCAATATTGCCGTGAGGTTCGTCAAAGTGCCAGTGGTTCGTGGAGCTACGCTTCAGGTTGATCCAGTGGTATTGCGGCTCGTAGAAGCTGTAGAGGTCCCATGCCACTTCACTTTGGCTCATCAGGCTGTCGGGGAAGTAGTTGCCTTCCATGACGCTGATATCGGCGGGATTGCCGTAACCAAACGTCACACCTTCCTTGCCATAGGTAATGCCCATCGGAGCCTCGGTGAGCGAGCTCGACAGGAAGTGCCAGTCGTAACCTGTACCATTACCAAAGTAGTCGCTAGCCGACTTGTACGAGTTGTCGAAAGTGATGCCAACAATGGTGTTGGTGAAATCTCCGGCATTGGCGGCTTGTTTCAGCACAGCATCCTCGTTGAGGAAGACATAGACATTGGAAGAAGGCACATTGGCCACCCCGGTGGCTTTGCCATAATGGAAGAGATTAGCCTTAGGCTCGGCATCGCCATCATTGTTGTCGTTATAATAGGCCAACAACTCATCAACACCGTTAGCATCAACGTTGGAACCGTAACGCAGGAACTTGCCATCGCTACTGAGCGTACCCAGGGCATTGTCCTTCGGGAATCCCAACACGGGCAAGTCACCATTGATGGTGTCAGAGGTCGGACGGAACCAAGTTGTTGGAATAGGATTGAGGCTCTTGGGGTTTTCGGACACCCACTGGTTCAGCGAGCTCAACAGGCCAGACCAGGTGGAAATACGACCACCAGCGTAACCAATCTCAGACTTGATGTAATTATTCTCTCCTGTGCCAACTATTTCAGCCACATTATCATAATACATGTAACCTATCTCCTTGCGACCCTTCACCACATCGTAGGTGCCGTGAGTGGTAGGTTGAGTGCCATCGGCAACATAGGAGACGGTAACGCCTTCAGCAGGTTTGGCACCATAGCAGTAATTGATGTTACCATTGTTGGTATAGGCAAAAGCAGGACCGATAGGATTGATAACGTAGCAGTTCTCAACGGTGCAACCGGTCTGATTGATACCGACAAGACCGCCCAAAGTGGTGGCTGCGTTGCTCGAACCCATAGTCACATTGGCGTAACTATTGTAGAGGTCGGCGCCATTGGTACCAACCAAACCACCAACCTTCGTATTCGCACCGCCAATCAAGGTATTGACAGCAAAACCTGAGTGAATCACAGGCTTGGTCGAACCGCTTGTTGTGGCAAGACCTACCAAACCGCCAATGTTTTCCGACTTGTCGGTGCCCGTGAGGACACCCGAGGCCTCCACATTGCATAGCTTACCACCTTGCATCGTACCGATGATCGTACCGATGTTCTTCATGGTACCGCCTGTGAAGTCAGCTTGGGCAATCAAATTGCTGATCGTTGCACCATCAGTGATGCCAAACATACCCATGTTATTATTGTTCAAAGGCGAACGCAGGCCAGTAACCACGTGACCGTTGCCATCAAATTGACCTCTAAAATTCACTTTCGCGCTACCGATAGGCACCCAAATGTGAGCATCCATATCAAGATCGGCAGCAAGGGTGGCCGTAATACCTGGGTGTGCATCGGCACCATTCAAGCCATTAACATAGCTAATCAGCCATGCAAGCTCATTCTCAGTGTCAATGTTCGTATAATTAAATGTATTGGGCTCGTCTGGATTCTGAGGATTCTTCTTGACCGCAGTCACCCAAGTGCCCACAAAGTACAGATAATTGGTCGGAACATTGGTCCAGTCGGCAACGTTCAAACTGACCACTTCATACTCATCTTTGTCATCAAAAATGACGCCGTTGTCAATGATATTCTGAAGATAGCCATCGAGGCCGCCGTCGGAGAAGGCAACAGGCAAATACCACTTCTGGTTGTCCTGGTAATACCATTCGTTTTCAGGCAACGAAGTGATACCAATTCTGGAAGCATTATCCAGGGCTTTATAGGCATCGGTTTCATCTTCCGTACCCACAGTCACGGTGCTGACGAATTGCGGCAAATAAACATTGTTGTCAATGCCAATCTTATCTTGTTGACTATCATCACCCGCCGTAAAGATATGGTTGCCATCGATGGTGACCAAATCGGAAAGCTGCAGTTTGGAGCCTGGTGCCATATAAATGCCACCTCCTTGATTTCCATCGGCGACAGCATTGCCCGTGATGGACGAACCATCATAGAAATTGAATGTTCCAGCATTATTAACAGCACCGCCGTTGCCAGCTTGATTGTAGTTGCCCACAAAGCTGCTTTGACCATACATCGACAAGGTGCTGCCTTCGGTAATCTCAACCATGGGGCTGCTGGGATTCACATATTGCCCCGTCCAATCTGTGGTAATACTTTCACTGCTTCCCCAGTAAAGATCCTGGTGATCTACCTGTGGATACAACACCTGATGATCCAACATGTCGTGGAAACCGTTCAGGACGATGCCATTCATGGTCATGTTACCAGTATGGTCGTCGCTACCCACTTTCACCAAAGTGCCTGTGAAGCATCCATTATTTTCATAGTCATAATCACTCCAATATGAGGTCATCTGATAGTCTTTATCATCGGCCAACTTATGACGGCCTGGATAACGATAAAGTGTAACTTCCTGATACTGCTTTCCGTTCCATTCCAAGTCGCCCTCCACCGTAACCGTGTTGACGATGCAGATATAATCGCCATATCGGTAGTCGGTACGGTTGAAGATACCACTCAGGTTGCTCTTGGCAGCATTGGGGAAAGTACCGCTGTAAAGGTTGTTGCCATGCACGCCATCCAAGTAATAGATTCGGCCAGGACCCACACGCCACACCTTAATGTCAATGGGAACATTATGCACATGCGTGGTGCCCGTTCCTGTCTTGTAGTTGGTGAATTGCATGTTGAATGTAAGGGTACCCATCAGCACATTGCCGTCAACACGTTGACCCTTGTCGAAATACAAGGTGAAGTCGAAGGCGATGGGGTCGCGTGCGGTTGTATTACCTAAAACCGGATTGTTTTGTGGCGTGACATTGTCATACCAATTGTGCGAATCCAAAGCTTCACCTTGGTAATACTCGTCCCAACCTGTCGATTCGTCGAAATTCGTGCTCGGAGCGAACTCCATGGCGAATCTATCTTTTTGTCCCAAATAATGGTTACCACTCACTCCCAAGAAAGCACCAGGAAAGTCTTCAGTGCCGACTTCAACTGAATTCGTATTTGGCTCCCACTGTACTCCTTGGCAAGTCCACTGTGACAACTCACCCATTTCATACAGATCAGTAACGTAGGAAGGCAGCACCACCTTGGTAACGTAGGTGCCTACATCAGGATCGCCATTGCCACGCATCAAGGCATACACCTCAGCGGAGAAATGCTGTTGGATGTTGGTCAACGTGGTCACCGTCAGCTTCACTGTAATAACTTCCTTGACTTCACCACTGCTATTGACATGCTCAAAAACAATGGTGACAGGATCCCAGACCACATTGTTTGTCAAGCCGTTGTTGTAGGTAAGGCGGAACAGGATTCCTGCATTATCGACGCCTCCCTCTTCGTTGTTTTCCCATCTGGCTTTGGCCAACCTCTTGTCGCCGTCTTCGCTGAACAACAACGTTGAGTCACCAGCGATAGTGCCTTGTGGGATAGCCACCAAGCCGAAGTTCACATTAGGATTGTTGTCGATGAACCTCCGTGCACTGGCCACAGGTCCATCGTCTATCCCAAAACCGTAATGGAAATCATGGTCTCCATTATCAGCCACATCATAAAACATCCAATGATTTCCATTGGCATTTGTTGCTTCTTCAGTATAGGCTGCATTCACAGTCATCACATCGGCACCGTAATCGATGGTGGTGTTGCCGTCGCTGAGCGACTGGATGCGGAAATAGGAGTCCTCGCCCAACGAAGTCGGAAGCGAGATGTAGGCATCAACCGTGCTATAGTTTGAACTGCCATCGCTTTGTGCCACAAACACGCCTTCACGATAGAGGTACTTCTCGCCATAACGCCAGATACGGAAATACTGCTCACCATTCTTACTACTGAAAGTATGGTTCTCGTAAGGCATTTGCATCAGGCCTGAGCCAGAAGTGCCGCAACCATCGCTACCACTATCGTAGAATGTGTTATAACTGTCGTTGTAACTCACCCATCCACCATCGAGAGGGTTGTCATAACTCTCATTGATTGTATTGCCAGCATCAGTGCCTTGGCGCGGACGGGCGTATGCACAAATCTCGTTCTCGCCTTCGGTCATCATGTAGGCGAAGCCTTCCAATTGGCCATAACCAGTTGTGTAGGTATGTCCACCCACAGTCTCGCCGTTATGGTGGATCATGATGAACGTACCATTGTTGATTCGAATCTTGTTAGGCGTTTCAGCCAAAGTGCTTGTCTGACCAGCATGTTCGATCTTGATGTACTTGGGCTCTTTATCATAAACGTCATCAACGACCTTATAGCTGCCGAACCTCTGAATCTGGTCGACAGGTGCATTGAGGAAGAGCGAACTTCCGCCGCTGAGGCGTACCCAACCAAACTCATGGATGGTGTAATGCTCGGTCGACACGAGGCTGCTGACTTTTCCTTGTCCGAAGAAGTTGACGTGTGAATTGTTGATGTCAAGAGTGTCGGCTCTTTGGATGCTGTAGAGCGAACGGGTAGCCGACGTATAAGGTTCCACGACCTCATTCTTGCTGCTCCAGTTGGGATTCTCGACGAGCTGACCATAGTCGCGCACGATGATGCGACGAGAAACCTTGCCGCCATCGCAGGAAGTGCCGCAGCCATAAAGGCTACCAGCTATGTTCATATATAAGCTATTGACATTTGTGCTTTCCGTATCATATCCTGTACCATCAATATAGATGCATGATAAGCCTGTGATGGTAGGATCGCCAAACTTGGAGCCGTCGAATGAGCCGAAGTCACCGCCAGCCCAAACCGAGCCATCGATTTGAAGGGCTTGGTGATTGTTGTAGTAGGCCTCGTTATAGGTGCCATCCGTTGTGGCGATATGATTCGGAGCATTCATGATGGCATTGGTACCGATGAATGCGTAAGTGGAACCATAGACATGACCAAAGTAACCCGAAGCAAACACCTGATAGAAGACGTGGCCGCCCGAGATGTTGACCACCGAAGCATGACGCTTCTCATTGGAGGAGCCGAAAGCACCAGGGTTAAACGACAGGGCGTCATCGGCATTACGTGAGCCGCCGTAGACGTTCGTTTCGACCGTGCCACCGCGCATGTTCACCGTGCGTTGGCCGGCCACATACACCTTGTTTCTCTGGCCAAATGCACCGCCAAACACAGCGCCTTTCACCGTACCTCCATTAATATTGACAGTAACAGGGCCGTTGGTGAAGCCATTGTTGCCGCCGCCGTAAACATTGACGCCAATGGTGCCGCCATTGACTTCAACCAATGAATTGCTGCCGCTTACATTATAGCCCACCGAGCCATTCATGCCACCACCAAACACCGAGTTGCTGATAGTACCGCCGTTGATGGTCACCTTAGTGGCATCACGGACATTGGCATTGTCGCTGAAGGCACTGGCAGCAGTGCCCAAACCGGCACCAAACACATTCTGCACCGTGCCGCCGCTGAAGGTGACGTCAGATACGCCCAAAACAGAACCTTCTTCACCGCCGCCGTACACATTATTATTAATAGTGCCACCGCTAATGTTGACTTCGGTGCCATCCATCATGATGGTTCCTGCATAAACAGCAGTTGGGCCTCCCTTGCCACCGCCAAAAACCGAACCACCCACACGGCCACCGGTCATGTTGACAACGGCTTTTCCGTTGGCGGTTCCATTAGTGTTGCTTCCTCCGTAAACGTTGCCTTCAACAACACCATCCTTGATATGGATGAACGCCATCTGCGAATTGGACAAATTGGCTCCTCCATACACATCCTCGTGAATCGTACCACCAAGGATGTAAACATTGGCGGCATGACCCTCGCCTTCGAACACGCGGCCGAGGTTGCCACCTCCATAGACACTATGAAGAATATCACAACTATCAGCAATTACCACATAGGAGTTTTCCATTGACGAGGGAACGCTTTCTCCTCCATAACTACCACGGCCTGTTCCGAAAACATTGCCACCCACTGTTCCTGGGATATTATTTACATTAGGAATGGTATGGGGGTGTTCTCCACCTATGATGGCATTGCCGCCAACGTAAATATAAGCGTCGCCGATACCTCTACCACCATAGTTTTGTTGTTGCGTACCATTGCATCCGCCTGCAACCCATCCCTCGATGGTGCCTCCAGTGATGATGATCTTTCTATGGCCCCAAGCAGGACTTGCAGCGGCACCACCATAAACACCACCATGGATGATAGCATCTTTCTTGATACGAATGGTGGCCGTAGTGTCGTTTCTATCAACATATTGCTCTGTTATAGTTGGATAGGTATTGTCATCATCAGATGCTTTTGGTCCACGACCGCCAGCAATGCAAGCGAACTCACCACCTTCCACAGTCAAATAACGTTTTCCGCTATAGGAATTGCTTTCACCCGTAGTGCCAATGTAGAACGATTGCGTGTTACTTCCAATCGTGTTTTCGAATTGGTCTTGTTGGAATTTTCCGCTTTTTGTAATGCAAGTAAATGTACGCTCTCCTCTATTAACTGAGGCATTAATGCGTCTTTCGCCATTATTATCACCATTTAAAGGATATCTGTTTCCAAAAGTAATTTCACCATTAGTTGGGGCGACCGTAAGTTTATTATTGTCTTTAGTTGCCCGATCATAATCGGTACCAAATGTCATCAAAGTATGGAATCTCCGACCTGGTTGGCCTGAATAACCATATTCTCCAGCTAAAACTTCAATATGACTATAATTGCCGCTTTCAAGACGGATTCTCGTATTACTAGCATCAATAGTAACAATATCACCGTTACTAGGACGACGTATGGCATTAATCTGGGCGGCAATTGTAGAGCCGGTAGTCATTCCTCTACCAATGCAGAGATAATGGCCGTTGGCATTGATGTAATACCCACTATTATCGTAATCATTATTTTGTATGTATTCGAGTTTGAGGTCATAGTTTAAATCGAGATCTCCCCCAAAGTCGATTCCACAACGATTTGCGCCTACTGTTCCATCAGGGTAGTAGGAAGAAATGGTGACAGCCCTATTATTGGGGTTATTTAAACGGTTGTTATCACCTCCTAAAGTAAAATCATTATAATTACGTGCTAATACCACAAAATTACGTTCAAAACCCACAGTGGTATTTGTGACAGTAACAGCATTATCGCTATCATACCTCACCACGTATGCCTTGGCCCACAAGGCTTCGAAATCCACCTCATTGCCGTTTTCCTTGGAAGTGACAAACTGGAGGGCTTCCTCAGCATTGATGATGCCACCTACATTCACGGTGGTGCCGTTAGCTCTTTTAATGGTCAAACCACTGCTCACGCGCTTCACGCGCCAGGCGTAGAAACCACGGTAGTCAGCGACAGTAATGCTTCCTCCACTAGAACCACCTTCTTGCACCGTGATCGATCCTGTTACGGGATTAGATTGATTGTTATTTTGCCAATAAGCTGTTCCGTTCCAAATCACCTCACCATTTGCATCATCGTATCTTACTTCACAACCGATATGACTATTGGGATTATTATTAAATCCACCATTGGAAGTGTATAATGAGAAAGAAACCGTTGTTCCTGCTAACACTTGAAGAGTCGCCTCAGGATAAATAGACCCTTGTTGTTGACTCCAATTAATGTAACCGCTCCATGTTTGCTGGGTATTATTGACATCGGTATATGTTACATTAATATAACCAAAGGCATCTTGTTGTATAGTGCCTCTAACATAGATGTTTCTCGTTGCTACAACATTTGAATACGTCGGTCTCTTCGAGAACGGGTTGGGAATCGTGGTATAGGAATATTTATTGTCTTCGCCTTCAGGGTCGTCATTTTCGAGGGTCTTCAGGTAGATGAATTGGTTGCCTGCTTCGTTGGGGCCCACCTGCACGCCTGTGGCATTGGCAGTCCAACTGTTATTGGCAGGGGTCGCTCCATCGGTGGTACTCACCGTACCCGTGCCATTGCCGAAGTAAGTGATCTTCACATCGGCAGGGTTGAGGCTGTGAATGGGCTGGTCGGGGTCACTGTAGTAGCTCCAGCTGTGGTACTCGCGGTCGTCGAGGAGCACCACGTCGCCGCTTACGCCGCTGCCATTGCCAACATAAACATTATGGGCGACAGGCGAAGGCTGATATCCATCATGCTCAAGCATAACAGCCAAAGCCTGTACCGTAGTGCCAAGCGACACAGGAAACTCTCCCGTATATTGTTGCGTAGGATAGCCTGTCCCAACATGATTGGGATCGGGGATGCTGCCATCGGTGGTATAATAGATGGTCGTTCCAGGAAGCGAGCAGGTTATGGTGGTGTTGCCGTCACCGTCAAAAGTGATTTTCGGTTCAGGCACGAAAATTTGCTCTATTTCCACCGTCACTATTTCAGAGAAGTTTTGTGGGCAGGTAGTGCCACGCTTCACAGCCTTGATCGTGCAAGGTTCATCGAAGGTGAGGATAGTGTCGATTTTCTTGGTGACTGAATTCTGCTTGATTTCGAAGTAGCCGTCAGGATTTTGGGCAGAATACTGATTCGCCATGGTAGGATCTTCGCCGCTGGTGGTGTAACGCACATAATAGGTGTCTCTACCTGTGTATGTTTCGGTCCACACATGGACGTTGTTCGTGCCAGTCATATAATCAAGATGAGGAGCCGAAGGTTGCTGGATAGGTTGCTCAAATATATAAGTAACAATATCTGAGGTTTGGTCTCCCACCTTGGCTTGAGCCTTCACATAAACAGGGAAAGTAACACCATCAATTGAAACCGGGTTGCCGTTATAAACTTGCGTATTGTTAAGAGGGTCAGCTTCAGGATCGTTGGGTAACTCACCATATCCTACCGTGTAATACAGGGTGCTGTTGGCAGCGGTCTGAATCATCTCAAAATAATTGCTGCACTTCTGCATCAGCACCACGGGAGGCGTAGGGACAAACGAAGTGACGCCTTCCACGATGGCATCCCAACCATGGTCACGCCAATAACCGTTTGAAGTAAACTTGAAGGTGATAGGACCGTTGGCTATCACTTGCAGGTGGTTACCGTTGTTTTCATAAGGACCATACTTGTTAAGCGTGACGGGATTATAGTGTATATCACCATCTCGACCGTCTGAATAATCGTTGTTGGTATAGGTTCCAATCTTTGTACCTGATTCAGAGCTTTCGCCTTCATAGACTTCCAAAAAGTCATCGTTGACAAACAGGTAGTTGAACGTAACCTTAACACCCGTTTGATTAGGAGTTGTTCCCGCATTGGGGATAAAGGTCAGCTCGTAACCCTCATTGTGCTGGTACATTCTTGCCCAGTTCCTGTCATCGTTGGGGTCTTCCTGCATGGGCACCATGCATTTGCCGCCTGAATCATAGAACAAAAAGTTGCCAGTGCCTGGTAGGGTCATACTACCATTTTTCATTTTCACCTCTTGTTGTGCTTGGGCCGGAATAGCGAAGCACAAGGCGCAAATCATCATGAAAGCCGCTCGCATCACGAGACTTACTTTCCGCTTTTGCTTTGTCATTTCCATGATTGAATTACTGTTTTTTGGGGGTGTAACAATTTGATTCATTTGCTTTTATTTTGATTAATGATTCTATTTTTACCTATAACCCATTTGGTGCCTTGTACACACAAAGCACCAAAGATATTAAAAGTGCAAAGATACTGTTTTTTTTAAAAGTAAATAACAAAGAAAACACTATTAATAATAAACCTATGTAAATATCTGTTATTTAACATATTAAATTTATACCATAGCTTTTTGATTTGGAATTGAAAGAGATGCCTTTTCTACACCATAAAACACATGGAAAATGGTTAATTTAAACTAAATAGGAGGGCGTTTTTTATTTAGTATCTATTCAAAAATAAACTGCATTATTATAAGCTTCTTAGCTGTAAGCTATCAGCCGTCAGCTATCAGCTCGGTAGCGCCAAGGCTGACTACTGACGGCTAAATTCTCCTTCCTTTTCTGTAAACTAATTCTGCTCATCTACTTTACATAAAAGACACGATACTTCGGGACTACGAGGCATTGTGTCCCGTGGTTCTGTGTCTCGTGACCATCGTTTGTAGAGACGTGGCGCACCGCCTCTCTACAGGTTTTAACGGACGATGGTAATCGACCCTTGCAGATGCAGTGTCTCCTCCCCTGCCTCACCCTTGTAGATGATGTCGGTGACATAGAAATAAGTGCCAGACGGACAATCCATCTTGGTCTGCTTGCTCTTGCCGTCCCACTGGATGAGCGGGTCGTCGGTGTCGTGAAGGATGTTGCCCCAACGGTTGAAGATGACCGTCTTGGCTCTCGTGATCAGCGACAAGCCTGTCACCTTGGGTTCAAAGACATCGTTGAAGCCATCGCCGTTGGGCGTGATGACATTAGGCAAGGTGTATGAGAATTCCTCCACAGGTTCCTCATGCCCGATGCGCACCGTCTTGATGGCTGAATAATTGAGCAAAGGCCGCATGATGCCTTCCATGGTGTAATGGCCAAAGGTACGCACATAATAGCGATAGGTCTCGTCGCTCTCCACGTCGGTATCGGTGTAGGCCATGCCCGTCACCGTGGCCAGCCTCACGAAATGGTTGCCCATTTCCTTGAAGACTTGCGTGCTGTCCACAATCCAAGGTACAGCTTCGGCCCACAAAAGGTTGGCTGCATCATTGCTGCCATTGGCCGAAAGCATCACTGCCGAGGCCGTAGCGCTCGTTCCCATCAGCTGCTGTTGGGCATCGCGCATCTCCACCTTGTAAACCAAGGTATTGGCCTCTGCCAAATCAATATTGGCATCGAGGAAGGTCGTGTCGGCTCCTTCGTAAACGACGGAAGTCTCCCCATCAAGAATGCGGGTAAGGCTATAGCTGAACGGCGCCACATATTGCGCATCAATCTCTTTCGGCTGGACCCAACTCGTAACCACATGACCCGAGACGAGGTCGATGCTGTCATTGGTGACATGGGTCATCAGCGGGCTGTCGTTCTTCAGTTCCACGCATGCCGCATCGCTGACGATACTCAAGGCACCGTCGGGGAACTGCGCCAAGATGCGGTATTCGTAAGTAACGCCTTGCGGGAGGTCAAGGTCGGAATAGGAAGTCGCCGAGGCATCATTCAAGGTGGCGATTAGCTGATAACCATCACGGATGCCCGTCTCGCAGGCATCGGGTTCGTAGCCGTCGCAGCCTGCTTTGCGGTAAACCAGCAAGGCGGAAGCACTCGAGCATGGATAAGCCGACCACGACAAAGTGGCGTCATGGCCATGCACCTCGGCAGCAAAGTTTTGCACCTTTGGTGCCATCACGTTGATGGTTACCGTCTTCACGTTGGTCAAGCTGACAGGCGTGTCGTCGTCCTTGGCATGGACCACCAACTGATAAGGTGTATTGCGGATATGGGCGTAGGTGGTGTTCCAAAGGAACTCCATCTCGGGATGCATGCCAAAAGCGGTTTCCGGATTCACCATGGCCGGACTAATGGCCAGTTCCAGCGGTGCACCCGAAACAGTCAAGGTCACATTGTCGCCATTGGGGTCGGAGGCCGAAATGACAAAGTCGAGTTGCTCGCCAGCCACGAGGCAGTACTGGTCGTCGCATTGAATCTGCGGCAGGTCGTTGTCGCAAGCCGAAATCAGGATCTGCATATCGCGGACGACGGAGCCAATCTTCACGCCGTGACGCCATTCCTCCACCATGATGGCCACGTTATACTCGCCTTGCATGAGCGGCGCATCCCAACGCAATTCTCCCGTGACGGAGTCGATCACAAAAGCCTGGGAGGCTTGTGGCAAAGTATACCCAGGGATTTCTATGCCATCCTGCCCCTTGCAGGTCACCAGCCGATAGCTCAAGCTGTCGCCGTCGGGGTCGTATGCCGAGGGATTATGGAGATAGAGTTTGCCCACACAACCTTTGTCGACAGGCGCATTGAGCAGTTGCACCGAGTTGTTGTAACCCAAGAACGGGTTGATGACCAATTCCGTCTCGATGTGCATGGGCACCATCACCGAATTGGGCACGTTGATGACGCCGAAATTACGGTTGGCGTCTTCCATGCTGATGGTGTAAGTACCCGAAGAGGAATAGTTATGGATTTGTTTGTAGACGTTCAACGTATAGTCCTCGCCCAGGTTTTGCAGCACCACGCGGGGGATGTATTCCTCCAAGCCGTCGCCCCACTGCACCAGCAGGGAGTCACGCTGCAGACCAGCCGGACTGGGCGTGTAGGTGTAGCACGTCAGCGTAAACTCGTAGGCATTGCCGCCGAGCCAGGTATAGGTGATCTCGGCCGCGCGCTGGTGCGTCGCCTTCGCGGTGAAGGCGAAGCAGAAGAGGAATCCTATGACGAGCAAAAGCTTACGCTTCATTGTGCCTATTCATTGAAACTGCAAATGTAGTGTTTTTTGGGGAAACGGCGATGATTTCCCAAAATTGATTATTTTTGGCTATCATGACCTGAATTTGATGATATACAGCCAGAAATGATGATTATTTTTGGCTATTTGAGCAAATTTTTATGGCCTTATAGCCAAAAATAAATCTGCATTTCGCGTAAAGTTGATGTTTTGTCGTTTACGCGGAAGATAAAATCGAAAAAGAGACGAAAAAAGGCAGCTAGAGGCTGCCCAGAAGTATTCCGTTGTATTAGTTAACCATCCAAAACACATCTCCAGAGCCATCGGTTATAGTTCCTCGTGATGCATCTACACTGATAATCATAGCACCACCGCCCGTATAAGGAGAACTGACACTAATCGTTGCAGTACTACCATTAAAGTATATCACTCGTGGAGCATTGGTAAGCAAACTTCCATTGACAGACATTCCTTGGAATGAAATTGATATGCGATTGCCCATGCTGTTTTTAAAAGTATGAGAACTTGTATATGCAATCACATCAGAATCTCTACGAAACAGGACATTACCTCGAGTGTTAGAACCATAAGTATTCCCCGCGTAATTGTTCGAAGAACTTGCTCCAACCGATCTGTTTACTTTTGTGAAATAATGTCCATCCCCATCCGATAGCCTTTGGTTTCGGGGGTCAAAATTGATATATGTACTAAATCCATTATGTCGATTAAAATAAATCTTGCGATCTTCCATGTTAATCTCATACGGACCATTGTACGATTCTTTGCCATTATATCCCCATCTCAAATTGTTTTCACTTATGCAGACATACGTTGTATAGCGACCAAACCATTCATCGTAGCCGCTGTATTCCCAATTGCCAAAAAACCACTCTTTCATCCTTTTCATTTCTTCCTTTTCTTTTTCTTTTCTACGCCATTCTGCTGCCCATTCTGCCGCCAAGCCCTCTTCTATATGCTTTTGTTCTTTACGATTATCAGCATAAGCTTCATCGCTGAGCAATGCAGAAAGATTGTATTCTTTATGGTCATATTCAAACTCGCCATCCTCTGTAAAGCCACCCAAAAAATAATACTTGTGGATGCAAATTTCATTGTTGACACCAAACACTGCTTTATCACATGATTCAACATAGTGCAATGAGTTATCCCTAACATTGACATAAAACACCCCGGTCTCTTCATAGCGCCTCATGCAATTGGAATGAACTATAATAAATAATCGGTCTTTTATTAATTTCGAGTCTAAATACTCTGTTCCACATAAATAAAATCCTTCCACATCCCCGGAGTCCGGTATTATCTGTTTGGTTTCATCTGTTGCATAATCATGAACTTTTATTCTATGATAAGGTGCTCCCAAATAATCATAATCTTCTACGTTTTTCTCGATAAAAAACACTTTTTGCGCAACAGAATCTATTAATTCGTAAAGGATCTGGTGGTCGGTTCTAAATGTTTTCTTAAACTCAACGGCTTTCTTTTCATATCTAGCGATCTTTTGTTCGTATGAGTGTCTCTGACACCAATTCATTTCCGTTGAAGCAATAATAATCGGCAGTATTAAAAGAACAAGTTTCTTCATATATCGTCTTCCCTTTATTGTGTTTTGTAAAATAACAGACTTTCTTTCTTCCGCTTTTCAAAAATGGAGCATGAGCCAGCTGGAGCTGAAACAATACCTTTCTATTCCAAATACGTGTATTTCTTCGAGACCCAGAGTTCACTACCTTTGTAATCAATTTTGTAGAAGTCACCTGATTCCCCTAAATACAAGTATATCTCACCTTTATTCGGATATCGTTCGGAGCCATCTTCCCATCTGAGAATTTCAGCACTTGTAGAAGGACCCCATCGCAAACGCAGTTCAGTGGCGTTTATTACGACATACTGACATGAAGAATCTTGATCATAATAATATATTGTACGAGTGTACATTTCATGCCGAACGGCTTGAGTTATGTATTCGTTTTTTTCATAATCAAATTCAGATTCGGTGACATCTGCAATCTGTTTGGTCCAATTACCATATTTATCACGTTCTTTTATTGAATAAGTGGTGATTATTTTTAGCATTGTGCCCTCATATCCAGAATTAGTTTCTGTTTTTATCAATTCGCCAGCATCATTGTAAAAGTATTGAAATTCCTCACCGTATTCATATCCACCCATTTTGCTTTGTTTAACTAGACCATTGGGATAGTAACTCCATATTTTGGTCGCATAAATATCCATTATTCCCACAGGCCTTTCAGCCGCAATAATTCTTTCTCCATCTTTTTTAATTACCTCTTCAATAGTAAAGTTCCCATCTATGGTATTAGAAAAATGTCCTTGTGCATCGAACTGTATACTTATTGAAAGATCATCGTATAGTCTCTCCTCACTATAATACTCCAGATCATGTTTATCCCATCGAGAAGGACCGCCAATTCTGGAAACCTTTGTGTGAAAAGTCCTAACAGGCCCAAACAACCCCCACATTCTAAGGTCCTGTGTTAGATACCTTTCATCAGGAAGGTTAGGATCTAGGATGTGTTTCGTTTCGGCGTTTTCTACAATTGCTTTTTCAGCCTCATTGACATTATGAATCACATAGAACCACAAGGCAGCAAATGCAATAGCCAAGCAAAGACCGATGATTACAAAAACAGGCCATTTCTTGCGCCTCTTTTCAATAGGCTTTGTAGTTGTTTCTGATTCTGAAGTCTTCACTTCTGTTTGTGAAGATAGTGTTGCCAAATCCAAGCCACAATGCGGACATTTTGCCGCTTTGTCACTGACTTGTTTCCCACATTGGGGACAATAGATAAGTGCCATAATTTATAGTTCTTGAAAGACCTTTTACCTAAATTTATAATGAATAGCTACGATTTACAACATCCCATTCATTCTCTGCCATACATGCACCCTCATGAATTAGTATCCATTTTTCAGCAATAATTTCTTTATCGTCAATTTTATGGCTTTGCCGTATCTATGAAAGTCACTTCGTTGTTATTATAAGAAACAGTGAAGATTTCCCCTTCCTCATACCTATTCAATCCTCCTATTATTAATAATTTGTTATTCAAAACTCTAAAGTCACTAATACCTCCGCCACTTCCACCTACTATTTTTTGCTCCCCATTAGAGGTAGCTATATACCACCCATAATCATCTATTATTCCATTATCACCGAAATAATCCTTCCATCTAAGCAAGGTTATTGTATCTTTTGTTGCCAAATCATAGACATCTATGAAAAAATCGCCATGAGCATTATGATACATATTACCATCAAAATCAAAATCAGTGAAGTAGACTTTTTGGATTCCTTCGTTAATTTGAGCTGTAAGAACAGTATAATTTGACGGCAAAGATGCCACAAAATCATTTGACAGCTGTTCATATTCTTCCAGAGTGAGTTGCTTAGGTTGCTCCGGCGTAGTGTCGCCTAAATAAAGATATGCCAATACCGCAAATGTTGACACAACACAAACAGATACAATCACAA
This sequence comes from uncultured Bacteroidia bacterium, assembly GCA_902794155.1. GTDB lineage: Bacteria > Bacteroidota > Bacteroidia > Bacteroidales > F082 > Limimorpha. The sequence continues at coordinate 17,401 of CADBGN010000018.1, read as the reverse complement.
CGATGATGTTTCGTCTACGCTTCTTTTTTTCCCGTCTTTGTCCTTCTTTATTTACGGACAATTCTTTATTAATTTCAATTCCACAGTGTGGGCAAGATGCCGCTTTGTCACTGACTAGTTTCCTGCATTCAGGACATGTGATAAGTGCCATAACAATAATCTATTAAAGTTTACTATTTTGATTTGAGTATTGTATATCAAAAAAATGTTGTCTGAACTCAAATGGTCGCTTGATGAATGGCACCATAACTTTGCTGGCACCGACACCGCAAACTCGCACCCTACCACACTTGAAAATGCGTCCAAATAAACCCTGGTAAATTGTGATGGATTCCACTTTTTCGTTTTTTAGTTCGAAGGAGACCCAAATGATTAATCCGTAATAGGCAATGACTCGCTTGTTGGTGATGACAAAATACATTGCCCATGAGGTACTGGCAACAAGAACCGCTGAAAGCGTACTTATTATAAGCATAGATATTAAACATATAGCTAACCCTGCATTATTAATACCATTAGAGTCAAAGAAATTTATTAAAATAATGCTTAGGATAGCCAAAGCAGAGCATAGAATAATAAATGGGATAATGTTAAACTCAGCTGAAGCAACAACAGTTTCTCCTGGTAACAGACTGATTCTATCAAACTTCTTTCCAGTTCTGTTGTTATCTAAGTATACTGAACAATCATTTGCTGGACAGCCACAATTTGGGCAAGCATGATCTATTTCATTGAATATTTTGCCACATTCAGGGCATATTAGTTGTGTCATAAAAGTTTATTTGAATTATATTTTGCTTTTATTAATCTTCTTCCAGCCAAGCTTTCGGGTACGGCTTAATAAGTTTTCTGTACTCATTCAGACAATCTAGTTTTTCATCTTCGTTGTCGATTTTGTTCTTTAGTTTCAGTCCACTTCTGCATTTATCAAAACGATAGAAATAATATCCAAAAAAAGTCAATACATCATCTCTTTTCAAACTCCCACTTTTTAAATAGACACCTAATTCTTCAAAAAACCGCAAAAACAAATCAATCTGATATGCTGTAGGTATTACGTTCGAAGGTTCTTTCTTTCGAAGATACTTTACTACAGCTTGCACATCTTCACTTTCTAAATAACGCTTATTTAATTGTGAAAGAAGTTTATTGTCTTCCTTGATTTTATGGCTTTGTAATTCTTTATATGAAATACAGGCAGCCATAACAGCTACTAACAAAAGGCAAAAATCTATGACATATCCAATTGCTGAAGAACATATTTCCATAATGAACCAATACTGAATAATAACAAGACAAAACTATAACATAATTCTCTTGTTTCTAATCTTTTACCCTGCCCAATTCAGACACAAAACCCCGCCAATTTGGGCATCTACAACAATTCGGAATACAACTGGAAGAAATCGTAATCAAGGGCTTTGGAGATTTGCCAAAGTTGGTAAGTGTCGATATATCGCTTATGGAAAATCTTGCTGATGGTGCGGGGATTGCACGACAGCTGCTGCGCCAGCCAAACATTGCTGCGCCCTTGCCGCTTCAATTCGGTCCTTATCCGTTCTCCGATATGTGGAAGTTCGTCCATTCCGTTGCCTTTTGTGGAGCCTCGCCCTTAAAAAGCAACCACAAAAAAGCGTGGAAACTTTTTGCATTACCTTTCACAGTGGATTTACTGGACTACCAACCGAATAGATAAGTACAAAAAGCCCACGCCAATCAGCGTGAACTTCAAGCAACTTATTCTCACTCGGTATTGAAAGTGTCCAGTTTTCTGTGAAGAGAATAAAAAGCGTAAAGCTCAGTATGTTAATTAATTGTCCGTTTTATTCCTTTTTCTACAATTCAGTTTTATGGTTTTGTATTTAGTTGAGCGGCACACCATATTCATAGATGGTGTCGCTGGGTAAGTCAATGCGTTCGATACATTTAAAGCAAGGTGCACCCTTCAATCAGGTACACCCTGCCTTTTTCAATCTGCCTGAAACAATTACTTGTTCTTCAGCAAATCGCGAATTTCGGTGAGGAGTTCTTCTTGACTTGGGCCCTTGGGAGCTTCAGGAACAGGTTCTTCCTTCTTCTTCAGCGAATTCAAGCCTTTCACCACCAAGAAGATGCAGAAGGCGATAATGAGGAAGTCGAAGATGACTTGGATGAAGTTACCCCATGTCAAGGCCAGTTCGGGCTTCACGACGTTCTCACCCTCCATGACGGCTTCGCGAATCACCCACTTCCACTCCGTGAAGTTGAGGCCACCCGTGGCAGCACCGATGAGCGGCATGATGATGTCGGACACCAAGGAAGTAACGATCTTGCCAAAAGCGCCGCCGATGACGACACCAATAGCCATGTCCATCACGTTGCCTTTAACGGCAAACTCTTTAAATTCTTTGAATAATCCCATAACAATGATGTTTAATTGTTGATTGTTGAATTGTTTATCACTGCAAAAGTAGGAATTAATTTGTTCCGCACAAAACATTTTTTCATTTATGCCATATTGCGAGGCGCATCCCTACGGGATGCTTGAGACTCACTCTTGTTTTCTGTTACCGAACGCACATCCCTATGGGATGGCTTCCTATCTCATTCAGCAGCAAACTTTTCCCGTAGGGAAAACCGCTCGGTTGAACCTTGAGGGGAAACTTTTTTTCTGCATCCCGTTAGGGATGCGCCTATCAAGACTTTTTCAAAACTCCGAAGTGAAATGGAACTCGATGTCAGGGTACTTTTCCATGGCCATCTGCAAGGCGTATGGCGACTCGGCCAAGAAGACATCCCTACCCTCCTTGTCCTCAGCCAGATTCAAGGCCTTGCGCATCTTGAAGTCGGCAAGTTGGGCCTCGTTATCGCTGGTGATCCAGGCGGTCTTATAGAGCGAGATGGGCTCATAACGGCAAGAGGCATTGTATTCGTGCAGCAGACGATATTGGATGACCTCAAACTGCAACTCTCCCACCGTGCCGATGATCTTGCGGCCCGTCATCTTGCCCGTAAAGAGTTGTGCCACTCCCTCGTCGGTGAGTTGTTCCAAACCCTTGGCCAGCTGCTTCGACTTCATCGGGTCGGCGTTTTCCACATAGCGGAACTGCTCGGGCGAGAAGCTCGGGATGCCCTTGTAGTTGAGGATTTCGCCCTCGGTCAAGGTATCACCAATCTTGAAGTTGCCGGCATCGTACAAACCCACGATGTCGCCAGGATAGGCTTCATCAAGCACCGACTTCTTCTGCGCCATGAAAGCCGTGGGGTTGGAGAACTTCAACTCGCGGCGCTGACGCACGTGGAAGTAGTTCTTGTTGCGCTCGAAGCGGCCCGACACCACGCGCACAAAGGCGATACGGTCGCGGTGATTGGGGTCCATGTTGGCGTGGATCTTGAAGACAAAGCCCGTGAACTTCTCCTCAGTCGGCTCGATGCGGCGCTCCACCGTGTCGCGTCCAATCGGCGTAGGTGCAATCTCGATGAAACAATCCAGCAGTTCCTTCACGCCGAAATTGTTCAAGGCCGAGCCGAAGAACACGGGGCAAATGTCGCCTTTCAGGTAGGCTTCGCGGGAGAAGTCATCATACACACCTTGCACGAGTTCGGTCTCATTGCGCAAGGTCTCGGCATCCTCGCCTATCATCTTGTCCAACTCGGGGTTATTGAGGTCGTCGAAAGCGATGCCTTCGGTGATGTGCTGCTTGTCGGAGTTGAAGAGATACAGGCTCTTGTCATAGATGCTATACACGCCCTTGAACTTCGGTCCATTGTTGATGGGCCAACTCAATGGCGTCAGGCGGATGTTCAGCTTCTGCTCGATTTCGTCCAACAGCTCGAAAGGATCCATACCAGGTCGGTCCATCTTATTGATGAACACGATGATGGGCGTATTCCTCATGCGGCACACCTCGACCAGCTTCTCCGTCTGCGACTCAACGCCCTTGGCCGAGTCGATGACCACGATGACGCTGTCGACAGCCGTCAAAGTACGGAAGGTGTCTTCCGCGAAGTCCTTGTGACCAGGCGTATCCAAAATATTGATCTTGATATCCTTATAATCAAAACCCATGACAGAGGTAGCCACCGAGATACCACGTTGCCGCTCGATTTCCATCCAGTCGGAAGTGGCGGTCTTGCGGATCTTGTTCGACTTCACGGCACCAGCCACTTGAATGGCACCGCCATAAAGTAACAGTTTCTCGGTCAATGTGGTCTTACCTGCATCGGGGTGGCTGACGATGGCGAAGGTCCGCCGTCTGTTGATTTCATCTATGAACGACATATTGGTGGAAAGTAACTGATTCTTTTGACATGGGACAAGGGACTTATTGACCATGACAACTTTGACTGGCTTTTAGCTTTTAGCAGTTAGCTATTAGCTTGGTAGCACGTAAGCTAAAAGCTAACTGCTAATAGCTAACAGTTCTGCTTAGTCATTGTCACAGTCCCATGTCTCGCTTCATTTATGGAAACTAATTTTACTCATCTACTTGAAAAAGCGTGCAAAAATAGGAATAAAAACGACGCGGGGCAAATATGAAATCACTCCTTACACTGGTCGAAGTTGGAGAGGCGTCCCGAAATCGAGTTGTAGACGTTAAGGAGCATGAGGCTATCGTATCGAGGCAAGCTGAAATCGTATTCACCATTCAGGTATGGCACACTGGGGATAACATAGTATTGGTATTTCCCGTGGATGGTGCCGATGAACACGAAATAAGGGATGTATTCCGTGGCTACGACGCGTCCCGTAAACCTATTCACCGTCGCCTTGACCATGATACCGCCTTTAGTTTCCAGCCGCTGTTGGTTGGAGATGAAGTTGCCCATGGAATAATAGAGCACGACAGGCTTCCCTGCTGATGTAAATAAGGTATCGGCGTTTTGCACCACATGAGGATGGCCACCAATGATGAGGTCAGCACCATGGTTGACGAGCGACTGGGCATATTGCCGCTGGCGTTTGTTGCCCCACAGTTCGTATTCGTTACCCCAATGCAGCACGGCCACCTTCAGGTCGGCACCCATCTCGGCCAGACGTTCCAAGTCGCGAGCCATTTGCACCGTATCGAGTCTGTTCACCACATTCGGCGCTTTTTCCCTGATGCCATTGGTGCCGTAGGTCGCGTTGATGAAACCCACTTTCAGCCCTTTCACATCCATTATGATAGGATAGCTCGTGTCGCGGCTGAGTGAGTCGACATAACTACCTGCATGAGGCATGCCCACACTATCGAGCATCATAATGGTGCGCTCCACCCCAGGCTTGCCACGGTCGAGTACATGATTGTTGGCCGTGAAAAGCAGGTCAAACCCGATGTTTTTAACCTCATAAAGCAAGGCGTCGGGGGAAGAAAAACAAGGATAACCCGCATAAGGTGGTCCGCCCAAGGTGACTTCCAAGTTGCCACAGGCAAAATCCGCCTCCTGCACGTAGGGCTCCACATAGAGGAAACAATCCGAATAATCGTATTCTCCGGTCTCACGATTATATGCCACTTGGTATTGGGGTGAGTGCCCCATGATGTCGCCTGCAAAAAGCAAAGTGACAAGGCTGTCGGCAAGATACGCCTCTCTTTTCTCGCGCTCCTCCCGTTCCTTTTCTAGGCTTCGTGCTCCTCCAAGCAAAAAGACGGAGCCCAACATAATCCAGATGATCAGCACGAAAGACAGCTGAAACAAGAATGAGGAGATATGTTCGAATCTAACTTTCATAAACGAAAAGAGCGCAGGCCTTTCGACTTGCGCTCTTTGCGGTCCGGACGAGACTCGAACTCGCGACCTCCTGCGTGACAGGCAGGCATTCTAACCAAGCTGAACTACCGGACCAGCCTGAAAAAGAACTCTATTGCTTTGCTTTGCGGGTGCAAAAGTACAACCTTTTTCCAAACTGGCAAGCAATTTTTTTCATTTTTTTGAGATATTTTTCTGTAAATTTTATAATATATTGTAAAACAATAAATTAAAAACCTATTTCTATGGCTCCTTCACCGACATTATAATATGGAATATGCAAAGTCTCAGCCTGCGACACCCATTTTTCAGCCAAATAGCGCGGAACTGAGCCGTCAATGAGAAGCATCTTGGCTTCATAGCCATTCACAACAGCTTGCACATCGGGTTTTTGCTTCCCTGAAACCAAGAGATAATCCACGGGAAGCCGATAAGACAAGCTATCATCGAGCTGTTGGCCGTCCCAAAGCGCCAACAACTTTCCGTCAAATGAGACCAAATTGGACTTTTTGTACACATACTGATTCGCAAAATCCTCTTCAAGCCCAAATACTTGGGGATGGTGCGACAAGTGCCGTTTGCTCCAAGCGCCTTTTAAGCTATAGTCGATAGTGGATTCATCGGCCATCAACGTGGAGTCTGCCAAAAGGACGTGCTCCCCTCCCCTGGCGAAATCAATGGCCATGTGGTTGCGCAAGCTGAATGCCGTCATCCCTTTCTGTTCATCGGAGCCATACAGCCTGATGGTCACCGAAGCCATCACGACCAACAATGCCGCCAACATGGCGATGAACAGACGCCGTTTGCGCAACATAAAAGTCAGCATGAGTAGCAGCAAAGCCACGAGCAGCACGGCAAACTCGAAATCGTTGACATACAATCCCTTGACGATGGAATACGGGATACTTTCAATCTTTGCCACCACCCAGTTCATCACATACACCGCGCCCCAAACCAGATAACCGACCAAGGTGTTGAGATAGGGAACCCACGATACCAATAGCAGTATCATTCCACTTATGACGACTATAAAACTAATCGGGGTCATAAACAGGTTGCTGAGCCAGAAATAGGTGGTGAACTGGTGGAAATAGAATAAGGTGAACGGGATCGTTGCGATTTGTGCCGACAAGGCAACTGCCGTAATCTGCCAGGCCTTGTCGAGCAGTTTGTTCTTGACATACAGCAAGTTGTAAATCGGTCTTTGCAGTACCACGATACCCATGACGGCAGCATACGACAACAGGAAACCGATTTCGAACAGGTTGTTCGGGTTAATGCAAAGCAAAATGAAGGCAGAAGCCGCTATGGAATTGATGATGAACCCCTTACGACGAATCATCTCTCCTATGATGACAAAGCTGATCATCAGCGAAGCGCGCAAAATGGAAGGCGAAAGGCCAGCGATGAGGGCATAAAACCAAATCAAAGCCAACAAAAGCACCTGTTTCAACGTCTTCTGCCATTTCTTTCGGTTGAGGAAACCCAAAAGGAACGACGCCAAAAGGTAGATGATGCCCACATGCATGCCCGACACGCAAAGGATATGCATGGAACCCGCTGCCACATAGTTCTTGCGCACTTCATCGGCGAGATAGTCATCGTAGCCCAAAAGTATGGCAGCGGCCACGCCAAACTCATCGTCGCTCAAGCCACTGCGTTGCAGTGAGGCCAACAGAATGTCACGAAAACGATAGGAAAAAACGTAAATCGGATTGGCATCATTGGTCTGCAGGTCGATCCAATCCTCGTCTTTCAGATAGACCTGTCCCGTGATGCCTTTGCGCCCGAGATAAGCCCGATAGTCGAACTCCTCGGGGTTCAAGGGCGGCGTGACCTCGCGGATGGGCGCTGGAATGGCAATCAAATCTCCGTAATGCAAGGCAAAAGCCGAGTCAGACTTGGGGAAATACGCCATCACCTTGCCCGAAACAGGGCGCGAAGCGGCACTGTCACCAAACTGGTACTCCAATTCCAATACCGTCCGGATCGAATTGGGACGCTCTGTGGGATAGTCGTATACGCGAGCCACGTAATAGCTCGCATGCGTCTGGAAATTGCGGTAATAGTCCCTTTGCACCTCCGCCTCATGCACCCGAGCCAACGAATAACCCGCCATGAACAGGTAACAAGCCATAACCGCACCAAAGAACCAACTGTTCCGTTGATGCTTCAACAAAAATGCCGTTAACGCTGCCATGGCGAGGAGTGCCAATGACGCAGCAATCAAAAATGTGGGCGACAGCCGTAGGGCAACAACAAAAATGCTGACCCAAATGCCCAAGGCAAAAGGAATCAGCATCCTGACAAAGGGATATTTGCTCCAGTCGGTCATCGTTCAAATGGGTTTATTTGCCTTTCCTCATTTTTTGGTCGAATGCGCAGGCATCCTTTAGAAGCTTTCGCATAGGCACCAAGAGGGTCAGGCGTGCCTCCACATTCTGCAGATATCGATTGCCCAAGGTCTCATGCTCAATATCGCCCCATCCTTGAAACGGAATCGACTCGTCCATTTCCTGTTGCGAGAAATTGTTCAGCACGCTCATGCCATAAGAAAGGTCGAACTTAAAAAACAGTCGGGTCTGTTTCACCATGATGCGACTGCAAAGGCCCACACCTGCCACCGCACTGATGTCGTAAGGTTGCATGGTGGCTTTGTTCAATTCACTCTCATACGTCACGGGGGCATAACTCTCGTCGTCGTAGGTGCGTTCCCAACGGAGGTTGCCATTGAGCCAGAGGTCGAAACGAGGAGCAATATAGATGTAAGGTCTGAAAGTCTCATCATAACCCAAATACCATGTGATGGGGATGCGCACCTCGACTGCGTTCATCCGCATCGCATAATTGACACGAGCGAACGTCGTGGTGGTATAACTGGTCAGAAACTCCGTGACAAAGACCTCGTTTGAACCACGCATGACATAGGAGGCGTCGAGGCCCACCGCAAGTCCACCCATAGTGTTCCACTCAAGGGCAAGCCCTCCCGTCGGAGCGAGATAAGGCTTCAGTATAGACTTACTTACGGCAGTATAAACCATGTCGTTACCAGCAATACTACCCGTCAGGCCAATGCTCAATGCGCTTGTGTTGCGGCACAAATAATTCCTGTTTTTCAAAGGCTTGGCAAACTGCGCATGCAACGAAGCCATTGACAAAAGGCCAAAAGCCAAAACAAAAGCGAATCTCTTCATGGCTTCATCGATTTTCAGGGTTGACAAGGGAATCGTTATACCAAGAGTACCGCTCCGCTATCCCATCATGGTCCTTGAAGATGAAGATGGAGTTGACGGGATAAACCGTAGGGGGCACAATGGAGTCGTTATACCCCATTATCTTATAGCCATACATAAAACCCATCACCCCATCAGATGTCAAGGTGCCGGAAAAAAGAACCGCATGCTCGGGATGGCCTTCTGTTTGTGGTGCTTCGCGATAATAGACCGTGAAGTTGTTGCCGCTACCCGTGAGATACACAGGCGAAATCTGTTTGCAATAAACCTCCTCAGAAGTCATGCTAACATATTCAGCAATCTGGTGGTACTGTTGGTTGATTTTATGGTAATGCGTGATAGGCGAAAGCTGTCCCGGCTGTGGCGAAAAAGGTGGCTGCAAATTGGTGGCGGCATACTCGTGCATCGACTTAAACTCCATGTCGACTACAGGGGGCTGGTCGCCGAAATAAACGTTTTCTTCACCGAACAAGTTGAGCAGATCTTCGGGAAGGTATTCGGTGATGAAAGGGATGTCCTGCGGATCGTTAACCAAAATCGTCTCGTTGCCTTCTTTGAGGCAGGAAGGCATAACAAGAAGCACTAAAACCGTCAAAAACAAATGTTTAAAATACGATCGTCTCATAGTCCTAGCGTTTTAATATGAGTTTTCGCATCAAAGTGCTTCCTTTGATTTTCACAACGAAACAATATAGTCCATCAGGAAAATCAGGCATCATATAAGCCATCTCTCGGTTTTGGATTTCATCTATAATAAAAGCATCCACTTTCTGGCCAATGCTATTGAAAACCTCAATTTCGGCCTTACCCTGCACGTCTTCAAAATATACATTGACGTTGCCATCAGTTGGATTGGGAGCAATCATGAAACCAGGATCTTGCACGTTATCATCCATGCCGTAATACGAAGTCTGGATGAAGAACTCCTCATGCACCGTGTCGCAGCGGTTGATGGCCCAAGCGTGCAAGGCAACAGGTTCCAACAAGTAGGAATGGATATAAAGCGTACACTCCTCGCCTTTGCTGCCATGCGGTTCCACATGCCAGTTAGGACAGTCGATTTGCCATAGCACCGTGTCGAAATGCGTTCGTGGCTCTATGGGTTCAATCGCATATTCGTTCACGCTGATATGCGTCTCCGTGCCACCGATGGGCCAATGAGAACCGACAAACTCAAAATGCGGCGTAAACTCCATATCAAGATGCAGGTAGTAGATGCTGTCACAGCCATAGATATTGGTTCCAATCCGCTCATAATATCCCGATTGCGTGTATTCCACTCCATAGTAATCAAATGCATCCACATCGCAAACCACATGGGTCTCATCATGGTATTCCGGTTGGCCGACATGCACAATAAAAGATAGCGTGTCGTAAACTGGCTCATTCGTAAAGGCGTCAATGCCTTCGACACATGCCATAGTGACAAAATCCCCGACTTGCTCAAAAGCATGCGTCACAGTCATTCCTCCCTCTATCATAGAGTCATCGAAATCCCAAAACACGCGCCGCACAGGATAGTTGGTACGCAACTTGAAATCGGCACTCTCACCAACACAAAGGTACAAGCCATCATGATACAAGTGGCTTGCCTGTCCATTGACAAAAAGACTTCCCGACAAATCCAACACATTGGCGCCCACACAATAAGCATAGCCCTTAACATTACCGAAGCCATAGACATGCGCTATCAGTCCCCACATGCATGAAAGGCGATGAACGCCATGCGAGATTTGCACTTTTGCGCAAGAATAGGCCTCGTTGCCAATAAGCGGATGGAACTGACTGGGGTCAAGCAGATTACCATCCAAATACACATCTCCTACGCTCTCAGTCTCCACAACAATATTCACGTAATGATAATCGATGGTAGCTTTGATATGATTGAAAGTGCAGAAAGTAATTTCGTTGATTTTTTGCTCAACAGGCGGTATCCACACCATCGACGGGTCTCCATCTTCCATTGACATATTCTCAGCATCGTAAGATGTTGTGTTATAAAGAAAAACCATACTCGGCAATGAAGTATTGACAAAACATGTACCTCCCTCGAACTGATGTTCTCCTGTAGAAGAATAGAGCCAAAAATCATACGATTGTCCAGCATTGAGAACTGTCAGAAACTGGCCATTACACCACACAGTGTCATTGTCATGACCCGCTGTGACCTTCACCAAATCACGCGTGCGGTTCAATGAGCCTGTGACCGCAAACTGTTGGCCCCAAGTCTCCACGGGCAACGCCTGTTCAAAAATATGGTCATATCCATCCGTAAACGAATTGGGTATGGTAGTCAGCGTATTACCGTTGAAAACAGCGATTTTCTTGCCATCGTGGGCACTAATCTTTGTACCTGAGAGGTCACGCTCGTCGGAATAGCTGTTCGAACGCATGGAATAAGTCTGCCCTTTATCCAAACTGACCGAATAAAGAGTATCCGCAAGATGACCATCATGGTTTTTACAGACGGGATAATATCGATTTGAGTATTGTCCTCCGTTGCAACGATGAGGAAGGCACTCGTTTCGTAATCAGGAAACGCAACCTGGGTCTTCGACTGGCTGTCGCTCTGAACGATATAATCCGAACCGAGGCTTTCAGCAGGAAGCACAAACGAGGCATCAAACGAATTGGTGGCACAGTTGGCTGTATAAACCGAGATGGTATCCGTAGCTGTCAGTTGCAACCCAAAACTGGAAGGGGTGCCCTCATTGTCGGTATTATAGCCTTGGTTCAATGGGATTTGCAGCACCACCACGCTTCCGCTCTCAACCGTAAAAGACATTGACCACGAAGTGCGCGGATTTCTGATCGTCCCACTACAATCCCGTTTTGCGCTAACCATCACCTGCGTCTCCACCCACTCCGTACCATTATACTGATAGCCATTTTTCATGAACGAAAGCCAAAACTCTTTCCCCTGAGTCGAATTTTGACTCCACGAAACAAAGCTTAAAGCAAGCAATAACAACAATAGAGCAAATCTTCTTCCCATAATAATACCTATGTTTTCGACTTCAGCTCAGCCATTATAACCGTCGCCGCCCTCTCGGACGCACCTGCATTACCGAGACGGTCTTTCAGTTCGACATAATCCTCCAACAACTTGCGTTGACGCTTGGCGTTGTGCAGCAACTGGTCCAATTCCCTCACAAGATTGTTTTCGGTCAGGTCACCTTGAATCAATTCCTTGACCACTTCCCTATCCATCACCAAGTTGACCAATGAGATGAAATTCACCTTAATCATCCATTTGGCAAGACGGTAGGAGAAGTCGGTAGCTTTGTAGCACACCACTTCCGGCACGGTGAATAGTGCCGTCTCCAATGTGGCCGTACCCGAGGTGACCAAGGCCGCACTGGAGTTTTGCAGCAATTCGTAGGTCTGGTTCTCTACCAAAAACACGTCCGCATTGCCAATGATATCCTTATACAAGGATTTGTCGAGCGACGACACACCAGCGATAACAAACTGATAATTCGGGAAATGGGAAACTACCTTCAGCATGACAGGCAGCATACGTTTTACCTCCTGACGGCGGCTACCGGGCAACATGGCGATGATCTCGCGCGACTCACCCAGACTATTGCGCCGCAGGAAAATGGATCGGTTAGCCTGACCGAACTTCGACATTTCGTCCAACAGCGGGTTGCCGACATAAGTGACATCCACGCCGTAACGCTTGTAAAACTCCTCTTCAAATGGCAGGATCACCAGCATCTTGTCCACCGAGCGTTTGACCTTCTTCACACGGCGACGTTTCCAAGCCCATAACTGGGGCGAGATGTAATAAACCACCTTGAAGCCTTTCTCATGAGCGAAATCGGCGATGCGGAAATTGAAGCCGGGATAGTCAACCAAAATCACCACGTCGGGCTGATAATCCAAGATATCCTTCTTGCAAAGGGAAATGTTGCCCAACACCTTGCGCAGGTTGACCGCCACCTCGACGAAACCCATGTAGGCCATCATACGGTAATGCTTCACCAAGTCGACGCCTTGCGCCTTCATCAGGTCGCCACCAAAACCACGGAATTCGGCTTTCTTGTCCTTATTCTTGATTTCGGCGACAAGGTTGGAGGCGTGTAAGTCACCTGATGCTTCCCCTGCTATGATATAATACCTCATGGGTTTACAACTGATTTAACAAGGAAGAACACCAACAGCATACCGACAACCGTGACCGCCAGCACACCTTTTCCCATCTTTTCAAGATTCCATTTCACCATCATCATCCTGAATAGGATAACCCCAGGGATGAAGGCCAAAAGGAAAGGCGCGCGGTTGGCAAAAATGCCCAGCGACTCCCAATTGACAAGGCTCAACAACAGGAAAAACAGTCCGAAGCTGGCCGCTCCGATCAACAATCCAAGCCAAAAGTTATCTTTGATTTTCATAAATGTATTATTTGACACGGGACACGGGACTGCGGGACACGGGACTATCCATAGTCTCGCGTCTCGTGTCTCGAAGTCTCGCGTCAATAGTTAAGTTTTCAAATTCTTTCATCGGTTTAATCTGCGAATGCGCCGTCCAATCGAAACAAGTCGGGACCACCGAGATGTAGTTGTTTTGCAAAGCCCAAAGGTCGGTGTCGGGCGTGACGTCGTCACTCTCAAAGGTGCCTTCCAGGTCGTAAAACTGTTGCCCGTTTTCGTCATATTGGTCCTTGAAATACTCCACCCAACGGCAAGCTGCTTGTCGGCACACCTTGATGCCTTTCATAGGCTCCTCACAGCGTTTGGGAAAGTTCACATTGAGGCAGACACCTTTGGGCAAGCCTTCTTTCAGTACTTTTTGCGTGATTTCAAGGATGGCCGTATCAAGGTGGTCGAAGTCAGCATCAGGATTGAGGCTGAAAAGACTGTATCCGATGGCGTTCAAGCCGTTCATGCAGGCCTCGATGACGGCGCCGATGGTGCCCGAATAGACCACCGTAGTGGCAGCATTCATCCCGTGGTTGATGCCCGAGACGACCAAATCAGGTGGCGTCGGCATCAGCTTCTGGTAACCGAGCTTCACGCAGTCGACGGGCGTGCCGTTGCAGCGGTACTCCTTGAAACCTTCCTCCTCATGAACGAGACGGACATAGAGCCTTTCGCGGATGGTACAGGAATGGCTTTTAGCCGACATCACCTCATCCGTCGAAATGAGCACCACGTCGCCGAGCGTGCGCATCAGTGTGACCAGCTTGCGCAGGCCTTTGGCGGCATAGCCATCATCGTTGGTAATCAATATTTGTGGGCGCTTTTTATTCATCGCACAACAATATTTTGCAAAAATAACAAAAAACTCAGAAGCTTTTCAAGCATTGATACAATTTCCGCGTCGGCAGTCCCATCACATTGTAGAAAGAGCCTTCCAGCCCGCTGATGCCCACATAGCCAATCCACTCCTGGATGCCGTAGGCACCCGCCTTGTCATAAGGTTTGCAATGCTCGATGTAATAGTCAATTTCTTCCGCATCCAATTGGGCAAAGGTCACATTGGACCGCACCGCAAAAGATTCCGTCTTCTCCGCCGAGCGCACCGTGACGCCCGTCACCACATGGTGTGTCTTGCCCGAAAGCAGTTCAAGCATCCTTGCTGCGTCTTCCCTATCCTTCGGCTTGCCCAAGATCTCGCCTTGGCAAATAACGACGGTGTCGGAGGTAATCAACAGGTAATCAGCAGGCAATTCATCATCCTTGAAAGCCAACGACTTTTGCAGGCTGAGGTATTTCGGCACTTCATCCAAGGGCAGATCGTTTGGATAGTTTTCTGGCGTTTCCTTGGTCAAAATCTCAAAATTGACACCCATGCCACGCAAAAGTTCCTGCCGGCGCGGGGATTTGGACGCGAGGATGATATGGTATTTTTTTAGGTTGGAGAGCATAATTTATAAAGGTAAAAACACATTTGCTATTTTTTCTTATAAAACCTATCCAGTTCCCAACGCATTGGGTTATTTTCAATATAATCAGCAATACGATTCATTTCCAATTGGTTGCGAACAATATGGTCATGGTAGCGGGATTGCCACGCAAACGGAATGTCGTGTTCAATGGCATATTTCGTCACAGCGGATTTGATGCCACGCACCACCGACGGCAGATTTCCCGATTGCGGTCCAAACTGTAGGGACGCACGGCGTGCGTCCGCTGCACCGCGTGCGTCCGTTTCACCGCGTGCGTCCGCAGAAATATTGTCTGGCATATTATCTGCGGACGCATTCGATGCGTCCCTATATGCGGACGCATTCGATGCGTCCCTACAGGGGACAACCCGATTGGAAACAACAATCAGGTGAATGTGGTTGGGCATAACGATATACATCGGAATTTCCACATCATTCTGACGAATAATCGCTGTTTGTTCGATTTGTGTCACCGCCCATTGCCCGATTTCAGATAACGCCATTTGACCATCCACAACATCACCAAAATACAATTCACGGTTTTTCGTGCAGAATGTCACGAAATAATCCGCACCCGAATAATCGTGCCAACGGGCGCGCGGCGATTTTCGTTGTGGCAGGTTGTAGGGCATTGTTTTGAATTTCCGCAAAAATACAAAAATTTGGATTACCATAAAATAGTAATCATAAAAGGGAATCTGAATGGGTTTTTCCGAAACCAGCCATAAAAAACGAATAGCGAAGACATTCCGTCTCCGCTATTCGTTCTTTCCAAGAAAATCGAAAAAGGGGGCAGGCGAACGCCACTTTAGCCCCTCCACTGATTGTGGCCACTTATTACAGCAGCTTCTTCTTCAACGTCTCGATCATGTCGACCGTCATCTTGTCGAGGTCGTACTTGGGATTCCAGCCCCACTCCTTGCGGGCGCAGCTGTCGTCCATCTTGTTCGGCCAACTGTCGGCGATGGCCTGACGGATCGGGTCGAACTTGTACTCCATCTCGAAGTTCGGATAGTACTTCTTGATGGCGTTGTAGATGATCTCCGGATCGAAGCTCATGGCCGTCACATTGAAGGAGTTGCGGTGCACCAGCTTGCTCGGGTCGGCCTCCATAATGTCGACCATGGCATCCAAGGCGTCGGGCATGTACATCATATCCATGTAAGTGCCTTTGCTGATGGGGCAGTAGAACTTCTCGCCTTTCACGGCGGCGTAGTAGATCTCAACAGCGTAGTCGGTGGTGCCACCGCCAGGCAGGGTCAGGTTGCTGATCAAACCCGGGAAACGGACGCTACGGGTATCCACACCGAAACGAGTGAAGTAGTAGTCGCTCAACAGCTCACCCGTGACCTTGGTCACACCGTAGATGGTGTTAGGACGCTGAATGGTATCCTGAGGTGTGTTGTCGTGCGGCGTGCTGGCGCCAAAAGCACCAATGGATGAAGGTGTGAAGACAGCGCAGTTGAAGATACGAGCCGTCTCAAGGCAGTTCACCAACGAGCCAATGCCGACATTCCAACCCAGCATGGGGTTCTTCTCGGCCGTAGCCGAAAGGATGGCAGCAAGGTTATAGATGGTGTCGATGTTGTAGCGTTTCACCACATCGACGATTTGCATGATCTGCGTCGAGTCGATTCTCTCAAAAGGACCAGTCTCGACAATCTCACCGGTCAAAGGGCGAAGATCCGAGGCCACCACGTTTTCGTTTCCGTAGGTAGCACGGAGCTTCTTCACCAATTCTGTTCCGATCTGTCCGCCGGAACCGACAATAAGTATTTTCTTCATTGTAATATCCAATATTTAATTCGGAATGCTGAATGAGGAATGCTGAATGTCGCAGGGCTTCATCCCCATTGACCTCGTCGAATCTTCGATTTCAGCATTCCTCATTCCTAATTCCGCATTATTTCAAAATTCCCAGTTCTTTACCAATCTTCACGAAGGCAGCGATGCACTTATCAAGGTGCTCACGCTCGTGGGCAGCACTCACCTGCACGCGGATACGGGCCTGTCCCTTCGGCACCACTGGATAATAGAATCCCGTGACGAAGATGCCCTCTTCCTGCAACTTGGCAGCAAACTTCTGCGACAGCGGGGCGTCGTAGAGCATCACGGCGCAGATGGCCGATTGCGAAGGCTTGCAGTCGAAGCCAGCCTCGGTCATCTTCTTGATGAAGTAGGCTGTGTTTTCATGCAGCTTGTCCTGCAGGGCGTTGGTCTCGCTCATCATCTCGAACATACGGATGCCAGCGGCCACGAGGCCAGGAGCCATCGAGTTGGAGAAGAGGTACGGACGGCTGCGCTGACGCAGCATGTCGATGATTTCCTTACGACCTGTGGTGAAACCACCCATAGCGCCGCCAAAGGCCTTGCCGAGGGTACCAGTTAGGATTTCGATTTTGCCACGGAGGTTGTAGTGTTCGGTGACACCACGACCCGTGCGACCGACCACGCCAGCGGAGTGGCTCTCGTCGACCATCACCATGGCATTGTATTTCTGTGCCAGTTCATAGATCTTGTCGAGCGGGCAGACGTTGCCATCCATCGAGAACACACCGTC
>CADBGN010000017.1 GCA_902794155.1 uncultured Bacteroidia bacterium | reverse complement strand
GGCCGGATTGGTGAGGCTGTTTGATGCGCTTTATGGCGAAAACGAATACCATAAGCAACGTGCCAAACGCATCGTTGAGCAGGCCCAAAAAATCAATCTGATCTAGTAACCATGAACAACCCATTAGAAACTACTTTCTTCGACAAAGCTGTGAAGTTTGCCACCGAAGCCCATAGTGGAACGGAGAGGCGCGGCAAAGGCTATCCCTATATCATCCATCCTATGGAGGCCGCCAGCATCGTGGCTACGATAACCAATGACCAGGAAATGCTGGCTGCGGCCATCTTGCACGACACTGTCGAAGACACTGATGTGACCATCGAGCAGATTCGGGAACAGTTTGGCGATAGGGTGGCTGAACTCGTCCAGCATGAGACGGCACCTATGGATGAAAGTTTGACATGGCGTGAGCGTAAGGTCATTCAGGTCAAACAACTGTGTGATGCGTCATACGACAGCAAGGTGGTCGCCCTTGGCGACAAACTCTCCAATATGCGCGGCATCGCCTTGGATTACCGTCAGGTCGGCGACGAGGTATGGAGCCTTTTCCATGCTCCGAATGGCAAACCCGATGTGGAATGGTACTATCGTTCATTAGCCGACGCCATGGCAGTACTGTCAGCGACGCTTCCTTATCAGGAGTTTGTCATGCTGCTTGAAAAGGTTTTCGGATAATTCTTTTCTATTTTCGGAAAGCATGTCATCCCTACGCAGGTTGTGCGCTGGCATGGGATCTATGCTTTCAGAAAATGGTTCTTATGGAGTTGACTTCTTTATCCGCCTCCCATAGATTCTTTTCTTTCGCACACGCCCACGTAAGAATGACATGGGAGGCTGAATTTAGTAAAGGAAATATTTTGTCCTAATGGTCTTGAACGCCTCAAGGTCGTCTTTCCAAGAAGCACGGATCTCATCTGCGCTTTTCCCGTTCTCTATGTCGCGTTGCATCTGCTTGTCGCCCGAGAGCAGACGGAAATAATCCTTGAAGAATCCTTTGTCTTTCAACTGCATATAGGCTTCGATGACCCATTCCAGTTGTAGTTGGTTGTCGTTGATGGCGTAGTCGTGGGCATATTCCACAAGGTTCTCGCCACGGCAACGCTGGCCTTCCAACAGGGGCTTGGAGGCACCGCTAGTGCTTTTAGGTGTGAAAGTATAGCTACCGCGCATGTCGGGATGGCCATAGATTTGGAAAGGTGTTTCCGTGCCGCGTCCCACGCTGACATTCGTTCCTTCGAAGAGACAAAGGGTAGGATAGAGGTACACCGACTCCCAGTTGGGTAGGTTGGGCGAAGGCTTCACGGGCAGTTCGTAGATGGCGTTGCGGTTATAGCCTTTGATGGGGATGACGGTGAGGTTGCAAGTGACACCGTTTTTCAGCCAGCCTTCGCCGTTCACCATCTTGGCGTATTCCCCAATGGTCATGCCGTAGACGATGGGCACTTGGTGCATCCCTACAAACGAGTTGTTCTCGGGCTTTAGTACTGGACCGTCCACATAGAAACCATTGGGGTTGGGACGGTCGAGGACGACGACGGGGAGATGGTTTTCGGCAGCGGCCTCCATCACGTAGGTCATGGTGGAGATATAAGTGTAGAAACGAACGCCAACATCCTGTAAATCAAAAAGGATGATGTCGATGCCTTGCAGCATTTCAGATGTGGGCTTCTTGTTTTTTCCGAAAAGTGAAATTATAGGCAGTCCCGTTTTCTCGTCTTTGCCATTGTTGATCCTTGCGCCAGCATCGGCTGTGCCACGGAAGCCGTGTTCGGGGGTGTAGATTTTCTTTACTTCGATGCCTAATGAGAGCAAGGAATCCACGAGATGGGTTTTACCTATGATGCTGGTTTGGTTTCCCACAATGCCAACACGCTTGCCTTGCAACAAAGGCAGGTATTCGTTGAGTCGCATGGCGGCGCTGACATAGTGGTCCTTGTCAATGAATGTAAGAGAAGTGTCTTCTTCGACAAGGGTTTCGGTGATTTCAGTATTCACCTTTTGTCCTTGGGCATGGCATTGGGGAAGCAGGGCGCATAAGAGCAAGGCGATGGCAAAGAATTGTCGTTTCATTTCGTTTTTATTTTTTACTTTTGCAAAATTATTGAAAAACCTGCAAATGTCGGGCCCAAAATTCATAGCAGACCGAATTTTTTCGCTTTCGAAGGAAAATCTTTCTTCGACGGTAATGCGTTTGGCTGTCGCGAGTGTGGCTTTGGCCATCGTTGTGATGCTTATTGCCTGGGCAGTCGTTGTGGGTTTCAAGAATCAGATCCGCGACAAGGTCATCGGTTTTGTGGCGCCGATTCATGTGCAGGCTTTGGACAAGAACGAGTCGGTGGAGGAGACTCCTTTTGTCTTGGATTCATTGTTAATCAGTAGATTGAGTACCGTTGAGGGCATCGGCCATTACCAACAAGTGGCCAACAAGGCGGGTATGATCAAGACCGACGACGAGATTCAGGGCGTGGTGTTGAAAGGTGTGGATGAGAACTATGACTGGACGTATTTTGACAGTTATCTCCTTGAGGGAAAGACACCGAAATACACCGCCGACGAGCGCTCCACTGAGGTGCTGGTCTCCAAGGCAATTGCCGACAAGATGTTGCTCAATGTGGGCGACGATGTCCGTGTGTGGTTCATTGACAAGGACATGCAGGCGAGAGGCAGAAAATTTTCGGTTTCAGGCATCTTTGAGACCGGACTCGCTGAGTTTGATGCGCGTTATGTCTTCGCCGACCTCAACCAAATCCGGAAGTTGAATGGTTGGGAGGACGATGAGGCTGGGTTGCTGGAGATTGCTCTGAAAGATGGTGCTGATGTCGACCAAGTCAATGAAAAGCTTTACTATGCATTGCCTTCAGAATTGGCTTCCTATACCGCTCGCGAGAGCAACCCGCAAATCTTCGACTGGCTCGATTTGCTTGACACCAACGTTTGGCTCATCATGGTCTTGATGCTACTTGTGGCAGGCATCACGGTCATCAGCATGTTGTTGATTATCATCATCGAACGCACTTCCACCATAGGCTTGTTGAAGGCCATGGGGGCGAGCAACAAGTTTGTTCGGGAGGTGTTCTTGCGCCGCTCGCTGCGCATTCTTCTCATAGGCATGCTCATAGGCAATGTCATTGGGTTGGGATTCTGTTTCTTGCAGCAATACACTGGGTTTATCAAGCTGGATGCAGCTACCTATTATCTCTCTGCTGTACCTATTGAGTTGCATCTCAGCACTGTGGTTTTCATCAATTTGGGTACTTTCCTGCTTTGGGTGCTGATGCTTTTGATTCCGACTTCGGTCATCAACCGCATCAGTCCCACCAAGTCGATTCGATTTGAATAAGCGAAAAAAATGTGTTTTTTGCTTGGCGTTCCAATAATTTGCCTATCTTAGCGGCCGAATCAACTAAGCTATGAAAGACTTTACCATTGTGCCGCTGAAAGGCTACGGCGAGATACCTTTCGGAATGACCCTTGACGATACCGTCAAACTGTTGAACATGCCTGACTTCTATGAGGAGTTGAGCGACATGGAAGAGACGGGCAACCGCTCTATCTATTACGAATACGATGCCATCCAGACGAACATCTATTTTGAAGGCGTCACCAAGTCGGTGGTGGCCTGCTTCGAAACCGAAAACGAGGCGGCTACGTTGTACGGCAAGAAAGTGTTTGACCTCAAAAAGGATGAAGTCGTCAAGTTGATGAAAGACAACGGCTTCAAGGAGGTGGAGGAAGAGACCGAAGACGGCGAACTGCGTGTTTCCTTCGAGGATGCCATGATCGACTTCTTCTTTGAGGGCGACAAAATCAGCGCTGTGAGTTGGGGCGTGCTTGTCGACGAACAAGGAGACATCATTTGATGAAAACCAAGATCCAACAAAAATACGACGCTTTTGTAAGCTATTTCGAGGAACACATGCCAGTGGCTGAAACGGAGTTGGAATACAAAGACCCGTATCAGTTGCTTGTTGCTGTTATCCTCTCGGCGCAGTGTACCGACAAGCGCGTCAACATGACCACACCAGCGTTGTTTCAACGTTTCCCGACGGCTCAAGACATGGCGGATTCGACGGTGGAGGAGATTTACACCTATATCAAAAGTATTTCTTATCCCAACAACAAGGCCAAGAACCTGTTGGGTATGGCTCAAACTTTGGTGCGCGACTTCAATGGCATCGTCCCCAACAATCTGGAGGATATGCAGAAGTTGCCTGGTGTGGGCCGAAAGACTGCCAATGTGATGATGGCCGTGGCCTTCGACAAGCCTGCTATGCCGGTCGACACGCATGTGTTTCGTGTCTCGAACCGCATCGGCCTGACCAAAAACTCGAAGAATGTACTGGAAACCGAAAAGACCTTAGTGGCCCATCTGCCTCAAGAGGTGATTTCGAAGGCGCATCATTGGCTTATATTACATGGGCGCTATGTCTGTATGGCAAGAAAGCCGAAATGCCAGGAGTGCGGCATCACGGCTTTCTGCGACTATTACCAAAAGAAACAAAGAGAGGTTTAATTGCTTCGTGAAACCTCCAGTTTCCCGATTTCCACTTCGTTGTTCTCGGAGATGATTTCAATCCAGGTGTTGTCTTCGCTGAACCACTTGTACTGCGAGCCGATGCGGAAGATGAAGGTCTTTTCCTCTTCAGTGGCAGCGATGGGTAGCACGAAGCCGCCGTTCTTGCCACCGGCACCGCCGAAGGAGACGATCATCGGGAAGGTCTTCTCTGGATGCGGGTTGCGCACCTTGATGATGATGTAGTTGGAACGGCGCACGGCCACATCAATCTTATTGAACTCAAATCGTTTAGCTTCACCAGCAGCCAACAGCATGGGCTCGCTGTTCAGCTCATACAGCTTGTTCTGCTCGATGATCTCGCCGATGCGGGCAATCATCTCGGTGGGGTAGGTCTCCAAACCAAGTTCCTCTGCCTTGGTGTAAGCCTCGATGGCCTTGTCGAAGGTGTTAGTCTTAAAGTTGGCGTCGCCTTCCTTGACGAACTTCTCGTATTGGCTGCGCAGGGCGGCGATTCGGTCGCTCTCCGACTTTTGGGCAATGGCCAATTGTGCCGTGGCTGTCGGGTCTTCGGGCTTATAAGCCAAGGCTGCCTGATATTGTGCAATGGCTTCGGCGAAGTTCTCTGCGGTCATGGCGATGTTGCCAGCACTCATTGCCTTGTTGTAGTTGGCTTCTAACTCAGCAGCCATCTGGGCAAAGATGCCATCGATTTCCTGGATCTTGGCGGTGGCGGCTGCATTACCTTCGTCGAAGGCTATTACCTCTTGGTATTTCACCTTGGCGTTGGCATATTCCTGTTGGTTGAACAAAGCGTCGGCAGCATCGAGCATGGTCTTGATGGTGGCTTGACGTTCAGCCTCGGCAGCCGCCAGTGCGGCCTGTCGGGCGGCTTCCTCTTCGGCGGCGATGCGCGCGGCCTCTGCTTCGGCAGCCAGACGTGCGGCTTCCTGTTCTGCAGCGATACGGGCAGCCTCTTCTGCGGCTAAGCGTGCAGCTTCCTGCTCTGCGGCAATACGAGCTGCTTCTTGCTCTGCGGCGATACGAGCAGCTTCAGCTTCTGCAGCCAACCTTGCAGCCTCTTGCTCCGCGGCAATACGTGCGGCCTCAGCTTCAGCTGCCAATCGTGCTGCTTCGGCCTCGGCAGCCAGACGTGCGGCTTCCTGCTCGGCGGCGATGCGTGCGGCCTCCTCGGCGTCTTGCTCAGCGATGAGCGTGTTGAGGCGGGCGATCATGTCCGTTGCGTAGGCGTCGCCCGTGACGACGGCAAGGGCACTCTGATACTGTGCCTTGGCTTCTCTGTAAGCTTTGTTTTCGTATAGCTGGTCGGCAGCGGCAATGATGCCGTTGTATTGGTCGGCCATGCCTTTGGCAGCTTGGTATTCGTTGCGTTTGTTGTTGGCCTCGATGTCGTTGGGGAAGAGTTCAAGGGCCTGGTTGATCTTCTCCAATGCCGCTTCGTAGTTCTTGCGCAGACCAAACTGACGGCTTTCTTCCATCAATTTGTCGAAACGGGCAACTTTCTCTGTGTAGAGTTGTTTCTTCTGTCTGGCCTCGGCCAGTTTCTCCTTGGGCAATTTGTCCTTGGGGAAGATTTCGCTCGCCGTCTCAAACTGCATGATGGCGGCATCGAAGTTGTCTTCGGCCAGCAAACTCTCACCTTGGCTCATGGCGGTGCCGTAAGCATCCTGTTTGTCTTGCCGCTCCTTGAGGATGGCGCGCACGGCATCGGCCTGACCGCCAACATATTTGTCCTCGGGAAAGACCTTCAAGGCTTGTTCGTATTCGGCAAGGGCTTCCTCGTATTTCTGTTGGCCATAGTATTGGTCACCGGCATCCAGATGGGCGTAGAACACCTCCTGGCGAGCGCCGTCTTCTTGGATCTTCTTTACGGTTTCGGTCAACTTCTGCTTCGCGGTGGGGTCGTTGGCCTTTTGCTTCAGTGCCATCTCATAGTAGGTTTTGGCACTGATGAAGTCCTTGGCGTTGTACTTCTCATTGCCTTTCCTCATCAACGACTCGTATGATTCGGTGTTTTGGGCTTGGACGATATTGGCACTAAATAGGAGAACTGCACCAAACAATACTGTGAATATGTATTTTTTTCGCATAGAACTCATTTTTATCATTTCCTAACGCGCAACTTATATTAATATTGTGTCTTTTTGCATCGATTTAACTCTCAACTCTTAACTAAATTCTACCGTCCTTAATAGTAATAGTGCGATCCGACATGGCAGCCAAAGTCGGGTTGTGTGTGACGATGACGAAGGTCTGGTTCATCTCGTCGCGGAGGCGGAAGAAGAGCTTGTGCAGTTCCTCTGCCGATTTCGAGTCGAGGTTGCCCGAAGGCTCGTCGGCTAGCACCACTGTGGGTTGGTTGATGAGGGCGCGCGCTACAGCGATACGCTGTTGCTCACCGCCCGAAAGCTCGGAGGGCTTGTGGGTCTTCCTGTCGGTAAGGTTTAGGTATTCAAGCAGTCTCTCTGCTCTTTCGATGGCTTCTTTCTTGCCCATGCCGCCTATGTAGGCGGGAATGCAGATGTTCTCAATGGCAGTAAACTCAGGCAAGAGATGGTGGAATTGGAATACGAAACCAATCTTTTGGTTGCGGAAAGCGGCCAGTTGGGTGTCGTTCAGCTTGTCCACTTCGGTGCCGTCGATGATGAGCTGTCCGCGGTCGGCCTTGTCCAAGGTACCGATGATGTGCAGTAGGGTGGACTTGCCTGCACCCGAAGCTCCGACGATGCTCACGATTTCCTTCTTGTTGATGTGGAGGTCGATGCCTTTGAGCACTTCGAGGTTGCCGTAGGATTTATGGATGCCTGTCGCTTGAATCATACCTTGTTGTTTTAGGCCGCAAAATTACGAAAAATATGTGTATCTTTGCAGACTTTGCAAAACGATATCGATTGTGGATTTCAAATTAGTTTCTGATTTTCAGCCTACTGGTGACCAGCCCGAAGCCATCAAGCAGTTGGTGGACGGATTGAAACGTGGTGACCATGCCCAGACGCTACTCGGCGTGACAGGCTCGGGCAAGACTTTCACCATCGCCAATGTGTTGGCGCAGGTGAATCGTCCTGCTTTGGTGCTGAGCCATAACAAAACTCTGGCTGCACAACTCTATGGCGAGTTCAAACAGTTTTTTCCTGAGAACGCGGTGAATTATTTCGTCTCATATTACGACTATTATCAGCCTGAAGCCTTTATTCCTGCTACTAACACCTATATTGAAAAGGACCTTGCCATCAATATGGACATCGACAAGATGCGCCTTGCGACGACTTCTGCCTTGCTTTCTGGCCGGCGCGATATTATCGTTGTTTCTTCGGTGTCATGTCTTTATGGTATTGGCAATCCTGATGATTTCGGCAAGAATATTATCTATTTGGAACGCGGAATGAAAATCAGCCGCGACGAGGTAGCTAAGGCCTTGGTGGGTGCTTTGTATGTGCGCAACGAGATAGAATTCACGCAAGGCAAGTTCCGGGTGAAAGGGGAGACGATGGACGTGTTTCCTGCCTACGCTGACTATGCCTACCGCATTGTGTTTTGGGACGACGAAATCGATAGCCTTGAAATGCTCAATCCCGTGACGGGTCGCAAGATGGAAGAACTCTCTGAGCTGACCATCTTCCCCGCCAACTTCTTCGTCACTTCACAATCCAAGCTGAACTCTGCTGTATTGGAGATTCAGGACGATATGTTCAAGCAGGCCGAGTATTTCCGAGAGATTGGGAAGAACCTGGAAGCCAAGCGCTTGGAAGATCGTGTGAACTACGATATTGAGATGATGAAGGAGTTGGGCTACTGCTCAGGCATCGAGAACTACTCGCGTTATTTCGATGGTCGCAGTCCGGGCACGAGGCCTTTCTGTCTGCTTGACTATTTCCCTGACGATTTCATCACCATCATCGATGAGAGCCATGTCACCATCCCTCAAATCCGTGGCATGCATGGCGGCGACCGCTCGCGCAAGCAGACCTTGGTGGAATATGGTTTCCGCTTGCCCTCAGCCTTGGACAACCGTCCCTTGCAGTTCGATGAGTTTGAGGCGCTTACTGGGCAGACCATCTATGTCAGTGCCACACCTGCCGACTTCGAGTTGCAGCAGAGTGAAGGTGTGTATGTGGAGCAGCTGATCCGTCCCACGGGCTTGCTCGATCCTGTGATTGAGGTGCGTCCGAGCTTGAATCAAGTCGACGACCTCATTGACGAGATTCACAAAGTGGTGGAGAAAAACCAACGTGTGCTCGTCACCACCTTGACGAAGCGCATGGCCGAGGAACTGAATACCTACCTCAACGGCTTGAAAATCAAGACACGCTATATCCATTCCGATGTTGACACCATGGAACGTGTGGAGATTCTGCAAGGTCTGCGCATGGGCGATTTCGATGTGTTGGTCGGCGTCAACCTGCTGCGTGAGGGTTTGGATTTGCCTGAGGTGAGTCTGGTGGCTATCCTTGATGCTGACAAGGAAGGCTTTCTCCGTTCGGAACGTTCTTTGGTGCAGACCGCAGGTCGTGCCGCCCGTAATGCTGAAAGCAAGGTCATCATGTATGCTGACACGATTACGGACTCGATGCGCAAAACCATTGATGAAACCGCTCGTCGTCGTGCCAAGCAGATGGCCTACAACGAAGCTCACAGCATTGTGCCAAAGACCATTGTTAAGGCTATCGACAACTCGTTAGGTACCTTGAAAGGCCAGCCTGCACCTGTGTCCTACTCGCAATCGGGTGACGCCACGATGGCGGCAGAAGGTCGAACCGAATATAGGTCGAAGGAACAGATACAGAAAGCCATCCAGCAAGCCAAGAAGAGCATGGAGAAGGCCGTCAAGGAAATGGACTTCCTTAGTGCAGCGAAGTTCAGGGATGAAATGCTCCAGTTGCAAATTGAGATTGAGAAAATGCAGTAACCATGTCCGCCGCCACTCGAGCCATACTACAACAGTATTGGGGCTATCCCAGTTTCCGTCCCCTTCAAGAGGACATCGTCGACTCGGTGATGGCGGGGAAGGATACGCTTGCACTGTTGCCTACTGGCGGTGGCAAGAGCGTCTGCTTTCAAGTGCCAGCGATGGCGATGGAGGGCTTATGTCTTGTCATCACGCCCCTCATCGCGCTGATGAAGGACCAGGTGGCTCATCTTGTGGACAAAGGCATTCCCGCTGCGGCCATCTATTCGGGCATGCACCCCGATGCCTTGGAATTGGCCTACAACCAGGCGGCATACGGTCGGCTGAAGTTCCTTTATGTCTCGCCTGAACGCCTGCAAACCAATGCGTTCATTCAGGCATTACGGAAGATGAAGGTCTGCCTATTGGCCGTCGACGAGTCGCACTGCATCTCACAGTGGGGTTATGACTTTCGTCCTCCATATCTGAAAATCGCCGACATACGACCCTATATGCCAAAGACCCCCGTCTTGGCTTTGACGGCCACTGCAACGGCCAAGGTGGTCGACGACATACAATTCCGTCTCGGCTTTAAGCAGAAAAACGTCTTCCAAAGCAGTTTCGAGCGCAAGAACGTGACCTACAACGTGTATCATGAGGCCGACAAATACGGTGTGTTGCGGCGCAAGTTGGAGGCTATGACATCAGGTAGCGCCATTGTGTATGTGCGCAACCGCAAACGCACGCAGGTCATTGCCGATTGGCTCAACTCGGTGGGCATCAGTGCCACCTTTTATCATGCAGGCTTGGATGCCAAGACTCGAGATGAGCGCCAGGATCTATGGATGAAAGGCAAGGTGAAGGTCATCGCGGCCACTAACGCCTTCGGCATGGGCATCGACAAACCCGATGTGCGCCTTGTCATCCACATGGATTTGCCTGATAGTATCGAGGCCTACTTTCAAGAGGCAGGTCGGGCAGGCCGTGACCTGAAACCTTCTGAGGCTTTCTTGCTTGTCTCGCCTGCCGACATCAAGAAGTTGCAAGAAAACCTAACCCAGTCGTTTCCTGAGTTGGACCGCATCAAACTGATATATAATGCCTTGGGGAATTATTTTGGTATTCCTGTCGGGGCAGGCGAGAATGTATCGTATCCTTTCGTCATCAGTGATTTTGCCAATCGCTATGGTTTTTCCATCATTGAGGTGTTTCACACCTTGAAGATTCTCGAGAAGGAAGGATTCCTCATGCTTTCCGATAGCTTCGACGAGCCTTCCAAAGTCATGATTAAGGCCTCGCGAGACGACATTTATGGCTTCCAAGTCAACAATCCACAATATAGCGAGTTGGTCAAGTATATGCTTAGAAGCTTGCCTGGTGTCATGTCGGATTTCGTGAAGATCAACGAAGAGATGATGGCAAAGAAAATAGGGGTGCAGGCTGAAAAGGTCATGGAACATTTAAAGAAGCTGGAGGCCTATAATTTCCTTTCATACGCGCCACGCAACGACAAGCCCCAAATTTTCTTCCTTTCTGAATTTGTCGATGCCAAGCATTTCGGCTTGTCAAAGGAAAACTATTACGACCGCAAGAAAGATGCCGAAGAACGCGTGAAAGCGGTCATCGATTTTGTGAACAATGATGAGGAATGCCGTAGTGCGCAGCTATTGCGCTATTTCAACGAGAAAACCCGTAAGACTTGTGGCCGTTGTGACGTGTGTCTGAAGCAACAGCATAGTGTTCCCTACGATGCCATAGAGAATCGGGTGCGGAGTGTGCTGAGCGAAGAAATGTTGCCGATGAATGTAATCCTCTCCCAATGCAGCGACTTTGAAGAGTCGCAGGTGCTTGACGCCATCCGTTTCTTGGTTGACAACGAAGTGCTTCAGGTGGAAAATGATGGCTTGGTGAGACGTAAGGACAACAAAAAAAGCCGTCAGTAAAACCGACGGCCTTTTCATTGCTTAGATATTGGATTATTTCTTCAGGATGTTTGCAGCGGGCTTGAACTTCACAACCTTCTTTGCAGCGATCTTGATGGTCTTACCCGTTCTGGGGTTACGGCCTTGTCTGGCGGGACGTTTGGTCACGCTCAAAGTTCCGAAGCCAACGAGGGCGATTTTGCCGTCCTTCTTCAGTTCTGCTTTGGTGACATCCATGATGGCATCGATGGCTTTTCTTGCATCGACTTTGGTCATGCCGGCCTTTTCGGCAACAGCATTGATTAATTCTACTTTATTCATATTAGTTAAAATTAGTGGTTAAACTTTTACACGACAAAAATAATGCATTTTTGAATAATGCAAGCTTTTTTTGAAAAAAATGTGCTTTTTTTTTGCAAAAAAAATTGAAAAATAGGCAAAATCCACTTATTTTTCTCGTTCAGTGGCAGTTTTCCATTTCCCCAACAGCTGTGTTCCCCTTAAAAAATCGGTTATGGACATAGCTTTTTTCCCTGCTTGTTGCACTTGTGTCAAAAAGAGAAAACCATCGGAAAGGGAGATTTTTAGGTATTTTTTGTTGTCAGTGATTGCCATGCCTGGGGCAACATCCGGTATGCAAGTCTCGATTTTGGCAGCGTAAATTTTCAAATCGATGACCGCACCATTTTCTGATTGTAGCTGGGTGTGAGCGGCAGGGTAGGGCGACAGACCTCGGATGTGGTTGTAGACGGTTTGGCAGTCTCTACTCCAATCCACATTGCAGAATTCTTTGGTGATTTTTGGAGCCGGTTTTAAGGGTTGGTTATCTAAGAGTTCATCTTGTGGTAAGGCCTGAGCGACACCGCTTTCAATCTTTCTAATGGTTTCAACGATGACTTTGTTGCCTAGCAACATCAGTTTGTCGTGGAGTTCGCCAGCAGTCTCGTCGGGACGGATGTCGACTTTTTCGCGCATGATGACGGCACCCTTGTCGATTTCCTCATTGAGGAAGAAGGTGGTCAGTCCCGTCTCAGGCTCTCCGTTGATAATGGCAAAGTTGATAGGGGCGGCGCCACGGTATTGTGGAAGAAGTGAGGCATGAAGGTTGAAGGTGCCCAATTCGGGCATCTGCCACACCACGGCAGGAAGCATCCTGAAGGCAACCACGACGAAGAGGTTGGCATGATAAGAGGCTAGTTGCTCCAAAAAAGCAGTGTCTTTCAGCTTTTCAGGTTGCAAAAGTGGAAGATTGTGCTCCAATGCGGTCTTTTTTACATCGGAGTATTGGATCTTGCGTCCACGTCCAGCGGGTTTGTCGGGCATGGTGACAACGACGGCCACTTCATAGCCGGCATGAAGGATGGCCTCCAGTTGTGATGCGGCGAATTCGGGAGTTCCGAAATAGGCGATGCGGATATTCTTCTTCATAGGTATTAAAAATGCCTGACCTTTTGTGGCCAGGCATTGTTATATAAGTAACCTTATAATTATTTCATCTTTTCTTCCAAGTAGGCGATGGTCTTGCTAATTTCAAAAGCCTCGTTGCTGGTTGGGAAGTTCTTCTTTAAAGTTTTATAGGCCTCTAAAGCCTTGGCATAATTACCCATGATTTCGTAGGTCATGCCCAGCTTCACGAGATGCATCGGCGAAGTGAAGTCATTAGCGTTCTTGTTGGCGGCTTTCTCATAGTATGCCACAGCATTTTGTTGGTCACCAAGCTCGAGATAGCAGTCGGCGATAAGACCTAATGCCAAAGGAGCAAACACTTGGTCGTCGTTGTTGTATTTCTTGAGGTATTCGATGGCGTTGTTGTAGTCACCTTGCTTCAGATAGCACAATCCAGCGTAATAGGCAGCAAGATTACCAGCCTTTGTCGAGCCATAGTCTTTGACGATGTCCAAGAAACCGACCTTTTCACCATTACCGTTCAGGGCGGTGGCATAGTCTTCGTTCTGCATGTAATATGAGGCGAAGTCAACGGCTTGGGTGGCTTTTTCTTCGAAACTGATTTCGCTCGGGAAGCTCAGGTTCTTAGCGGTTTCATTTCTTTTTGCCCTATATCTGCTAAAGCCATAGATGGCGAAAGCCACGACTAACAGCGCAATGAGGATGATCCAAAGGGTCTTCTGGTTATTTTCAATCCAAAGTTCGGTTTTACTTAAAGCTTCTTCGACGTTTTCAAGTCTTTCGTCTCCTTGTTTTGTGTTCTGTTTTGCCATATCGATTCAAAATTTGCGTGCAAAAGTACGCTTTTTCGGCATACCCTCATCCATTTTTTTGCATTTTTTTCTTTTTTCGTATTTTTGCGCAACAAAAGACGTGAAACGCGGGACTGCGAGACGCGTGTAGTTGAAATTGTCCCACGTCCCGAAGTCTCGAGTCACGAGTCAATAATATAGTCCATGAAGAAATCCATCGTATATGACGGACGAGAGGTCCAAGACGTTGAATCTCAACAGAATGCAGCGCGTGATGCGGCCATGCTTGAGTTTCTGACGCCCTTTATCACCGATGAACGCAGGCAGCGTTTCGAGGAGGTGCTTGACTTCCGCACTAGGCATATCACCGTCGTTTTGGAGGACATCTTTCAGCCCCACAATGCCAGCGCGGTGCTGCGCACTTGCGACCTCCGTGGCATCCAAGACGTGCATATCGTGGAGAATAACAACCATTATGATGTCAACCCTGACGTGGTGCTGGGCAGCACGAAATGGCTCAATATGTATTATTATGAAAAAGGTGAGTTTAACACTCCAGAAGCCTATCGGCAGCTGCACGAGAAGGGCTATAAGATTGTAGCTACCTGTCCGCACCGCGATGATTTCACGCCCGATACATTGCCCCTTGACGAGCCCGTCGCCTTGGTGTTTGGTACAGAGAAACTAGGACTGTCGGATTATGCTGTCGAGCATGCCGACATGCATGTGCGAATCCCGATGTATGGCTTTACCGAAAGTTACAACATCAGTGTTTCTGCGGCCTTGTTGCTCTATTCGCTGACTAATCGCCTCCATGCTTCCACCGACATCGACTGGCACCTCACCGAAGAGGAACGCAATGCCCTGCGCCTTGTTTGGACGCGCCGTTCCTTAAACCGCATCAGGCAATATGACAGGAAATTTGCCCAGTTGCATCCCGAGTTTTTTGCTGAGCAGTAGACATAATTTACCATTATTTTTGCCGTTTATCAAACGAAACAACAATTATTTGTACTTTTGCACTGAAAATCGATTGGAGAATGAAAAAAGTATTGTTAGCCGTACTCGCCTTGGCAGTTTTGGTTTTGCCTTCATGCAAGAAGACGCGTTATTGCCGTTGCACCACCATCCAAAATGAGGAAGTGGTGAACTTGGGAGAGGAGTATTATACCATTGAGGACAACTCGTCCTGCTCTGACAAGTCGAAGGAGATCGTGGGCTGGGGACAGGTCATCTGCTATGAAGTGTCGGAGTATGAAGTGACCGGCGTGGAACACCACTGGTGGGATGATTTGTTTGGCAATAACAACAACAATAATAATAACAATAATAACGGTCACAAGCCGTAATTGGGTTGTCCAATTCTCTTGGCAAATCGGCCTTGAAGGTCCTGCTGGGCCTTGTGTTCATTGCGTCGGCCTTCTTGAAGGTCCTCGACATGGACAAGTTCGAGATTTACGTCTACAGCTACCATTTCTTTAGCTTGAGTTTTTCCTTCATTATTGCACGCCTTGCCATCATTCTTGAGCTGGTCTTGGGAATTGGCTTGATTTCGCATTGCCTGCACAAAATGATGTGGTGGGGAAGCATGGCCATGTTGGTCGGTTATTCCTTATTATTAATATATGCACTGAATCTCGGTCGCACCGATAGCTGCCACTGTTTTGGTGACTTCCTGCAACTTGACCCTAAGCAAAGCCTTATCAAAAACGGGGTGCTGATGGCGCTTTTCCTTCCGATCTTCCGGATGGAAAGCTGGAAATCTCCATTCCGTTGGCTGATTCTCATCATAGCCGTCATGGCGTCGAGCATTGGCGTCTTTGTGGCTTCGCCGCCCGACAACATGACTTCAGATTACGACCCTGAGCAGAATCTTCAAGTGGAATTGTTTGATGCCATGCTCGACACCGAGCCGTTGGAAGCTTTGAATCTGCGTGAGGGCAAACAGGTGGTTTGCTTTTTCTCGACAAGTTGCGAATACTGCCAGATGGCGGCGCACAAGCTCTCGCTGATGCAGCAGTTTTATGGCTTCCCGCCAGAACGGATCACTTATCTTTTTATGGGAAATGAAGAAAGTGTTGCTGGGTTTTATGAGCAGTCAGAGTCGGCACAGTACCGTGATTTGCTCTATCCTGATATGTCGCGCCTTGTGAAAGTGGTTAATGGCAACTTCCCCGTTGTCGTTCTCTTGGAAGATGGAATTGTTATTCGTGAGTACGGTTTGCGCAATATGAAGGAGGAGGAAGTCAAGTCGTTTTTTCTCGGGCCTTCGATTGAGGGATTTCCCAAATAAAGTTTGGATAAAAAATGTTCTTGTTTTATCTTTGCCGCATCATTCAAATAATCATGGAATAACATTCTGGAAATCAAAAGATATTGAAGTATAATCCAAAACAGATAATTATGAAAAAACTATTCATTCTACTTGCTGTTGTTGCTTTAGCAATGTATTCGTGCGATGGCAACGGTAAAAACCAAAACACTGGGGAATCGACCCCACAACAGATCGAACAGGCTGCTGCTATTCCAGTGGAAAATATGGGTGATGCGATACTGTTCAAGCATGAAGGCACCGTAAAAGATGTGTTTCCTAAGGATTGCGACACGATTTGCTATCTACAGGGTTACCTCAACGACGACGATTTTCTGGATCTGGTCCTTGTGGCAACGCCCCGCAACCCAGAGAATATGATGACCCGTTCTGACGGTTATGAATACAACTTCAACGAGCCTGTTTTGGCCATTTATTTCGGCAAAGACGACGAGACGTATACACTTTTCAAGGAATACCCAAACACCATACCTGGAGCAGTGGATGAGTTTACCTTTGTTACGGTGGATTCAGATATCACAGATGAAGGAGTCTTGAAGTTTGGTGTTGAGTTTTTTAGTTCAGCGGGTGGCTCGGAAACTGATCAAAACGATTATTTCTTTTACTTCCAAGATGACGATTTCTATCTGATTGGCACCGAAAAAGATGGTTTTTCACGTTACTCGGGCGAAAAGAAAACAGTGAGCTGCAATTATCTCACCAAAAAACAACTGATCACGACTGGCAATGTCTTTGACGAGACAGTGAAACCCACTGAAACCTGGATTGACCTGCCTGATGAGCCATTGGAAAGGCTTGGCGTAAGAATGCTGGATTAATCCTATAAAACAGTAGATAATCAAAATGTTTGTAGGGCTGCCACGGTGTGACAGCCCTACAAACGTATATTCCAACAATCATTCAGGTCTTCTGAAACGATCACCAGTCTGCTCGATCACTGCTTTCTTCCATGAATCCGGATATCCTGGTTGCTTCGGCTTGGCGGGATAGCCATAGCCGTTGCGTTTGAACTGACCGTTTTCCTCTTGCTTGACATTGCTGTCCAAATACTTAACTAATAGGTAGTTGTCCAGTTCTCTCCAGGTGGTCACGGTGTTGTGCCCGGCTTGGTTGGAGAAGTCGGTGAGGTAGGCGATGGCTTTCTGCGGGTCTTGCGCGTATAGGGCCAAGGCTTCGTTGTCGGCATAGTTGACTTGCTCCTGATAGCCAGTCTCCAGCTCGTTCTGCACGGTTTGGATGTCGCCGATGACGCGGTTATAGAAGAGGTACTTGAAATGCGCCAAGCGGTTGAAGACCCAGAAGGCGGCATTCTCGCTGTAGGTCAGCATGTCACCGTTGCCCACACGGTATTCAATCGGCACTTCGCTGATGGAGCAGTAGAAGGGCGTGTAAACGGTGGAGTTGGTGTCGTCGACGCCGAACCAGATGATGCCACCGATGGGGTTGGGCAGCCACGAACGGCTTTGGGCAATGAAAGAAAATCCTGTTTGAACGACTTCGATGCTGCGCTCGTTGAGGTAAGGCTTGCCTTCATATTCCCAATACAAAGGGTTGTAACGGAAAGGTGAACCGAAAGGACCTCCACCTACATCTTGGGTTTTGTCCAATTCAGTGCCTTGGAAGTGGTCGCGCTGGAATGCCATCATGTCGGATAGGCTGATCTTGCGGTTGGGCTTGACATACAGCGGCATACGATGCGTCAAGTCCTTGCCTGTGACATAGTCCCAATACTCGTCCATGCCGTCGCAGACCTTGTTGAACATGGTCCATACGCGCAGGTCGCACACGCGAGCGGCACTGAAATCGACGGGAGCGTAGGCGGCCGAGAAGTCGAAGTCTTTGTCCTTGCCGCTGAAATAGCCCTTGCGGCGGGCAAAGTCGATGATGTCGTGCTTGTAGATGACCTCAACTTGCTCGTTATATAGTTTTTTCCAGTCCTTGTCGGTAATGGAGATCTTGCCGTCGCGCAAGGGGAAAGTGGTGATTCTTGCAGCATTGGCATGCCCGCTCACATAGCCGTCAGGAATGCGGATGGCCACCCACACCGCGCCACGGTCGGCGTTAATGGTGTCGCCAGTCTTGGTCACTTGAGGCGTGAATCCCTTGGGCATGATCTCCATGTACCACACCTCGTTGGCGTCACTGATGCTGAACGACTCGCCGTCGCTGCCATAGCCGTAGGCTTCCACCAAATCGGCCATGATTTTGATGGCTTCGCGGGCAGAGGTGCTGCGCTCCAATGCGATGAACATGAGACTGCCGTAATCCACGATGCCAGTCGGGTCCATCAGTTCCTCGCGACCACCGAAGGTGGTCTCGCCGAGGGCAACTTGGTTCTCGTTAATATAACCCACCACCTGGTAGGTGTGAGGCGGTTGTGGCACGCTACCACGGGGCGCGTTGGTACCACGGTCATAGCACACGCGCATGCTGCCCGCTGGCCAATCGGCGGCAGGGGTGAAGTAGAGTTCCCCGTAGCGGATGTGCGAGTCGGCGCAATAGCTGATGAAGTTGGAGCCATCCACGCTGGCGCCTTTGGTGATCAAGAAGTTGGTGCAGGCCTCTGCTGTGCTGAAAGCGGCCAACAAGGCAATGAGGATGAGGTGCTTGATAGATTTCATGATGTTGTCTTCTTTTGGGGCAAAGGTATGAATTTTTTTGCTTACCTTTGCGCAAAATATTCAGCGATGCAATCCACCATCCCATTAGCGGAACGTCTGCGCCCCACGACGTTAGATGACTACATCGGGCAGAAGCACATCATTGGCGAAAACGCCGTGTTGCGCCGTGCCATTGAGAGTGGGCGTGTGCCTTCCATGATCTTCTGGGGACCGCCCGGCGTGGGCAAGACCACTTTAGCCTACATCATCTCCAAACAGGTGAAGCGGCAGTTCTTTCAACTAAGTGCCGTCAGCAGCGGTGTGAAGGAAGTGCGCGAGGTCATCGACCGTGCACGTATGGCACCCGAGGCACCTATTTTATTTATTGACGAAATCCACCGTTTCAGCAAGTCGCAACAGGACTCCTTATTGGGTGCAGTGGAGCGTGGCCTTGTCACTTTAATTGGCGCGACGACAGAGAATCCCTCGTTCGAGGTCATCTCGCCATTGCTGTCACGTTGTCAGGTGTATGTGCTCAAGTCGCTGGAGAAAGAGGATTTGGAAATCCTTTTGGCGAAGGCCGTGAAGGCTTTGGAATACGATTTCGGAAAGAAAATCACCGTCAAGGAGCCTGAGGCTTTGATGAAAGTCAGTGGTGGCGACGGCCGTAAGCTGTTGAATGCCATTGAGTTGGTTGTCACTTCACTGAATGACTTGGACATGACCGCAGAAGAGTTGGTCATCACCAACGACTTCACCACCGATTGCATCCAGAGCAACCTCGTGAAATACGACAAGCAGGGAGAGATGCACTATGACATTATCTCGGCCTTCATTAAGTCGATGCGTGGCAGCGACCCTAATGCGGCTTTGTATTACCTCGCCCGCATGATCGAGGCAGGGGAGGACCCCTTGTTCATCGCGCGTCGTATGCTCATTCTCGCTTCGGAGGACATCGGCAACGCCAACCCAAATGCCTTGCTGCTGGCTAATGCCTGCTTCGATGCCGTCAATAAGATTGGGTGGCCCGAGAGCCGTATCATCTTGTCACAGACAGTGACCTACCTGGCCTCATCGCCCAAGAGCAACGCTGCCGTGGCCGCCATTGACGCGGCACAAGCTTTGGTGCGTGATACGGGTGACTTGCCCGTGCCTTTGCATTTAAGGAATGCCCCAACAAAATTGATGAAAGACCTTGGTTATCACGATGGTTACAAGTATGCCCATGCATACGAAGGTAACTTTGTGGAGCAAGAATTTTTGCCAAATGAAATTTCTGGCACGGTTTTGTATGTACCACAAGATAACCCTCGTGAGCGCGAATTGCGGAAGAACCTGAGGGAGAAATGGAAGGAGAAATATGGGTATTAACCTGTAGAGACGCGATTTATCGCGTCTCTGAAAACAAAAAAACAATGAGCGAAACAACCAATGAAAACAACACCCGCTTAACCCTGTGGAACAGGGTGCTGGCCACCAGCGTGAAGATGCCTTTTGTGAAGGTTGACCGCGATGAGTTCCTCAACAAGGAGTTGTCGAAATTCTGCACTCCGATGGAAGTGATGACCGCCATCAACGAGAGTCCGCTGAATGTCCTAACCAAGAAAGAGATTGACAAATTGGCCAACCAATGCATCAGCTATCACCTGACCATGGTGAGTGGCACTTCCGCGCTGATGGGCATTCCGGGCGGCTGGTGGATGGCAGGGACCATCCCTACCGACTTGGCGCAGTTCTACGGCCATATTCTCTCCATGATGCAGAAACTTCTTTATCTTTATGGTTGGCCTGCGTTGACCGATGCCAAGAACCAGTTGGACGACGAGTCGCTCAACATCTTGACCTTGTTTGTTGGCGTGGCGATGGGCAACAAATTAGCTGTAGAAGCTATCGGTAAGGTCGTCTCACAGGTCTCGAAAACGGCGAGCCTTAAGATTTCGGAGACCGTTATGGCGAAATATGCCATCAAGATTGCCCAATGGATTGGCATCAACATGACGAAAGAGGGCTTTGCCAAAGGCGTGGGTAAGGTGATTCCCTTGGTGGGGGCGCCTATCTCGGCCACCATCACGTACTACACCTTCCGTCCCATGGCGCGCAGGCTCAAGAAGCATCTTGACGAGCTTTACGAAATGCGCCATTTCCCAATCAAGCGTATCGAATAAAGACTACTATAAACAATAAAACACGTCCACGAATGACATGGACGTGTTTTTTTTGGGTCGTGAAAAATCAATGCTTGAACTCAAAGAGGTACATGTCGTGCACCTGATGGTCGGGCGTTTGTAAGATAGCCTTGTAATTCAGCTTCTTTTCGGTCATAAGCCACTCAATGTATTCATCCACGAAATCCTTGACTTCGGATTGTCCCATTTTGATGTAAATCAGGTTGAGTTTGGCTTTGGCTTCGGTTTCGGAGAGACCGTCGTTCTTGATGATGGCCTCGGTAAGTTTGTCCATGAATTTTTCCATAGTATGCGTTTTTTCGAGTTTTAGGATGCAAAAATAATAAGAGAAAACCATTTTGTCAAGAGGGGAAGTTGTAAAAAGTGTCGATTATGCGAAATAAAAGCCATTTTTTAGGTGGAAATCATAGGGTCAGGACAACAAAAGTGGAAAGTTTTTCCAAAATGGGCGTTTTTTTACCAGTTAAACTTGCAAAAAATCAAAAAGTAGTATTTTTGCAGCGGTTCTTATCATCAAGACCTGTGGCTGTGAAAGCAGTCGCAAGTAAAAGGTTTCATAAATTTTGGTTTTTGGTTCTTGAAAATCCTGGCTTCGGCTGGGATTTTCTTGTTATGGGCGTTTAGGTTACAAGTCTTCAATACTCAAACCAGCCAAGTCCGACACGTACTTGTTGAACTCTCCAGTCACTTCCTTAAACCGTTGCACCTTCTCCTCCAGTACATTTAGGTCTATCTCGCTGCGCTGTCGTTTCACCTCATTGAATGTGACCCGTTTTTCCAGATCGTCCGCTGCAATAATGTCGATTTCGTTTTGTCCCTTGCGGCCCCACCAGCTGTCGATGTGCGTAAACTGCTCGCTCTCCTTCATCACGTCTATGAACCAATGCTCCAACACTTTTCCCGTGTATGTGTTGTAGTCGCGCTTCACAATCTCCATCAGTTTCCCGTAGGCATTTGCCTCTATGAAATAGTTGTATTTGTAAATAAACCGGAACCAAAACTGTAGGAACAAATCGCTCACCGAATAAACGATGCTCTTGTTGGCGGATTTCTGAAACATGGGCTTGCTCTTCACAATCAGACCATAGTCGTTCTCTAATCTGGTCATGTGGCCCGACACTTCTGAGTGCAGAATGCCCTCAATGTCACCGCGAGTGTTGTGCCCCGTTTTGTTCTTTACATTAGAACTAAACAGTTCGGAACTGTTCAGTTCGGTTGCATAAGTACATTTTTTCTTAATATGAAAGCTTTTTGGGGATTAAAATATACCTAGAAACACGACAAGGAAGGGGGCAAATCTGGTGCAAAATAAAAAGCCGTAGCTTGTTTTTCAGCAAGTTACGGCTTTGTTTTGTAGCCCATAGCGGAATCGAACCGCTGTTTTAAGTGTGAGAAACTTACGACCTAACCGCTAGTCGAATGGGCCAAAAAAAGGTTCTTTTTGCGGAACCTTTAAGTGAACTAGGCGGGAGTCGAACCCACAACCGCCTGATCCGTAGTCAGGGACTCTATCCAATTGAGCTACTAGTCCAGTCGTTTTTGACACTGCAAAAGTACAGCTTTTTTCATTCATGCAAGCAAAAATTCATGAAAATTTTTGTTGTTTTTCGCAAATATTTGATAATCAAATTGATATTTTTATTCCAAGGAATACGATTTCGATGCTTTCTTGTGAATGCAATCGCTTTTTTGCTATCTTTGCACCATCGTTAACCAACATTTTACACTATGAGATTATTACTGATCAGCAATTCGACCAATTTCGGTGAGAATTATCTGGCTTGGGCCTCGACCCAAATCGAGTTGTTCTGCTTGCAGAACCATATTAATAAGGATAGCCGCATCATCTTTGTGCCCTTCGCGGGTGTCAACATCGGCGGCATGGTCTATCCCGAGAGCTACGACGCATACGAGTCGAAGGTGAGGAATGTGTTCCGCACCAAGTTCGGCCTCGAGAGTTTCACTTCCGTGCACCATTTCGACGACAAGGTGAAGGCTGTCAAGGAGGCCGACTGCATCGTGGTGGGCGGCGGCAACACCTTCCATCTGGTGGCCGAGATGCACCGCTACGGCCTGATGGACGCCATCCGTGAGCGCGCTCTCGCTGGCGTGCCTTACATGGGCTGGAGCGCTGGCTCCAACGTGGCTTGCCCCACACTGTGCACCACCAATGACATGCCTATCGTGCAACCCGCTTCGTTCAAGTGCCTCAACTTGGTGCCGTTCCAAATCAACCCGCACTACCTCGACCCGCATCCCGAGATCGACAAGATGATTAAGCACGGCGGCGAGACTCGTCAGGACCGTATCAACGAGTATCTGGCCGTCAACCAAGACATGACAGTTGTAGGTCTGCGTGAGGCCACGGCTCTTTGGGTGGTCGACGACAAGATGTGGCTCAAGGGTGGCAAGAAGATGATTGTGATGCGCTACGGCAAGGAATCGGTCGAGATTGACCCGAATTCCGATGTCACTTTCCTTCTGGGAGAGCAAAACGCTTAATTGGTATTTGTATAGACGCGATCAATCGCGTCTCTACTATTCAAAGGCTTTGCGGTCTTCGTAGACCACAAGACGACGTTCAAGGTGGATGGTTTTCCGTCCACCTTTTTCGCCTTGTATGAGGTAGCGCGAGGCGTCCTCGCCAAGGATGTCGGTGAAGGACTTCTTGATGCGCGACAGCGTGGCGTTTAAGGTGTTACCCACAAAGTCAGTCAGGTTGTCGACGGCACGCTCCAAAATGGCATCGTCGCCGTAGGTGGAGATTTGGCGGTAGATTCTGTAGAGTTCGGGTTTGTAGTCGCTCAGATAGTTCAGCGAGATGCCTTCCTCGTGAAAGAGGAAGAGAAGGTACAAGGCCTTGCTAAGAGAGGGCATTTTCACCTCTGTGTTGTTGCGGTCGGTGAGGAATAGGTCGCCGCGTTTGGTGACATAAAGCCGACTTACTTCGTGCGTACCGTCGTGTTTCAGCACGATGTCGATAAGCACTTTGTGGAAACCAGTATAACGCAACTCATTGTTGTTGTCATCGGTAGAAGGTCTTATTTGTTGCAATAGTTGCATCTCCTTGGTGTTGAGACCGTTGGGTTGGAGGGTGACGATGCTGTTCTTGAGTTTGTAGAACTGTTGCAACGTCGTGAGGGGCTTGCCAGTGATTTCGAGGATGAGATAGTCGTGATAGTTGTCGGAGTCTTTGTCGCCGATCTTGAAGAAGAAAGCTGGTTTATTGATTTCTAATCCATTGATTTTAAGGTAATTGAGAAATATTTCTTTGGATAGGAAAGCACTATCCATTTGCGGAAGGCGTGTGTCGATGATGTCGATTTGTTCCTCTGAGAGGGTGGGCTCGATGTAGTTGAGTGTTTGGCGGAAGGTGTCTTGCTTCTTGCCCAAGTCGCGAAGCACCATGGGCAGATAGAACAACTCGCGGTGATCGGCTTTCAGCAAGCGGCAGATGTCATCATAATCGTGGAGGATGCTTTTGTTGGTTTTGCTGTCGTATTCCGACTCAACGTAAAGGACGGCATTGCTTGTGTCGAGGTCAAGGTGGGGGATGGAAACGAGGTGGGCCTTGATCCCTGTTGTCGCTTCCAACTGCATGTCTAGAGATGTCAAGAGTGCCGTGATGAGCAGCGATTCGTTGGGACTCAGATTGTTGTCGGCCAAGGAGAGGATCTGAAAAAGGCAAAGTAATATGTTTTTCTCGCGGTCACCCAAGGTTTTCAATATGCCGACTGCATCTGATAGGCAGAGCGAGGAGGCTTTTTTTCGACTTGCCGAGGTGATGCCGAAAGCCTCGTTGACCCGATGCAGGAAATCAATCTCGCCTTGGTTGACGATGCCGTCACATTGTACGAGGTCTGAAAGTACCTTTGAAAGCGCTGTTTTATGGTTCTCCTTGAATTTCATGTACTTACAGTTTTTTATTTTGGGTTGCAACCTTGCAACCTCTTTGCGATTTCATGAAGGGTTGTATTTTTGCCGCGTTTTTTACAATGCAAAAATAGAAAAAACCGTTAGACTAATAAAACCCATACCTAAAAGATGAAGCGAAATTATAGAAACGGCTTGACGAAGGAGGAAGTGGAGAAGAGTAGACTCAA
Source organism: uncultured Bacteroidia bacterium (assembly GCA_902794155.1). GTDB lineage: Bacteria > Bacteroidota > Bacteroidia > Bacteroidales > F082 > Limimorpha. The sequence goes on along the minus strand of CADBGN010000017.1, from coordinate 38,491 downwards.
GCATGGCGACAATGTGTTGACGCCGCCCAAGAAAGATCCGTTGTGGAAGCAGTTTTTGGAGAAGTTTTCCGACCCTATCATACGTATCTTGTTGATTGCCTTGCTGCTGTCGATAGGCGTCTCGGTCTATCAATTGGCCACAGGTGCGGAGGGCTGGAGCGTTATGCTTGAGCCTTTGGGCATTTTCGTGGCGGTGATGCTGGCCACGACGGTGGGATTTGTCTTCGAGTTGAGCGCAAATAAGAAGTTCGACATTCTCAACCAAACCGAGGACGAGACGATGGTGACGGTGTTCCGTGACGGACTGATTCAGCGCATTGAGCGCAAGGACGTGGTGGTGGGCGACACGGTGGTGCTCAACACGGGCGACGAGGTGCCCGCCGATGGCGTGCTGATGGAGGCCGTGGCTATGCGTGTCAACGAGTCGGACCTGACGGGTGAGCCTTCGTGCAGCAAGACCACGAATAAGTCAGAGTTCAAGCCCGATGCCACTTATCCTTCCAACTACGTCTGCCGTGGCAGCTCGGTGATGGAAGGCCACGGTGTTTTCGTGGTCGACAAGGTGGGCGATGAGACGGAATGGGGCAAGGTGTATCGTGGTGCGCAGATCGACAACAAGGTGAAGACGCCGCTCAACGAGCAGCTCGACAAACTCAGCAATGGCATCACCATAGCCAGTTATGTCATCGCCGGACTGATTGTCGTGCTTCGCCTGCTGATGTACTTCATCTATGGCGACCACATGCCCTTTGAATGGATGGACTTCGCGCGTTATCTGCTCAACACCTTTATGATTGCCGTCACATTGATTGTGGTAGCTGTTCCCGAAGGTCTGCCGATGAGTGTGACGCTGAGTCTGGCCTTGAGTATGCGCAGGATGCTGGAGACCAATAATCTGGTGCGTAAGATGCATGCCTGCGAGACCATGGGCGCAGCTACGGTGATTTGTACCGACAAGACGGGCACGCTTACCAAAAACCGCATGAGTTTGGGTGATAGTTTCATCTACGGCTTAAAGGACGGCCAGATTGACGATTCGGAGGTGGCCCACTTGATGGCGGAGGGCATAGCGGTCAATTCGACGGCGTTTTTGGATTACAGCGACAAGCAAAAGGTGAAGGTTATCGGTAACCCCACCGAGGGCGCGTTGTTGCTGTGGCTTTTCGATAACAATGTCGACTTTGTGCGGATTCGCGATGAGGTGAAGATTGTCCGTCAACTGCCGTTTACGCCGAGGTATAAATACATGTGTACGGTGGTTAAGGCCCCGCTCTCAGGCGAGTATATTTTGTATGTGAAAGGTGCGCCCGAGATGCTGTTGAAACGTTGTGCCACGGTGAGGAAACGCGACGGTGAAGCGGGCATCATTTGGGCCAAGCAGGAGGTTGAAAGCAAACTCTTGGAGTATCAGAGCAAGGCCATGCGTACCTTGGGCTTTGCCTACAAATACATCACCGAGGAGGAAGTGAAGACGGTGTTCGTCAACAACAAGCTGACGATGGAGGACCTATGTTTCCTAGGCATAGTCGGCATCATCGATCCCATTCGCGACGATGTGGCCGGCTCCGTGAAGGACTGCCTCGACGCAGGCATAGGCATTAAGATCGTGACAGGTGACACGCCTGGCACGGCACGCGAGATTGGCCGTCAGGTAGGCTTGTGGCATGAGGATGACGACCCTGAGCGGCAGATGATTACTGGTAAACAGTTCAACCTGATGACCGACGATGAACTCAAGGAACGCATTGGCGACCTGAAAATCATGTCGCGCGCCAGGCCCGTCGACAAGGAACGCCTTGTGCGGCTGTTGCAGGAAACAGGAGAGGTGGTGGCCGTGACGGGCGACGGCACCAACGACGCGCCCGCCTTGAACCGTGCACAGATTGGCCTCTCTATGGGTGACGGCACCTCGGTGGCCAAGGAAGCCAGCGACATCACCATCCTTGACAACTCGTTCAAAAGCATCGCCCGCGCTGTGATGTGGGGACGCTCATTGTACCATAACATTCAGCGTTTTATCTTGTTCCAGATGACCATCAACGTGGCGGCTTGCCTCATCGTCCTGTTGGGTGCCGTGATGGGAACGGATTCTCCGCTCACCGTGACGCAGATGTTGTGGATCAACCTCATAATGGACACCTTCGCCGCCATGGCCTTGGCTTCGTTGCCGCCGGACCATAGCGTGTTGAATGAGAAGCCGCGTTCGCGCGATGCGTTCATCATCACTAAGGATATGGGCAGACGCATCTTTGGCTTGGGCTTGTTGTTTGTGGCGGTGCTGTTCGGCTTCATTCAGTATTTCATGCACTGCCATGTGGATTCTTTGGCTGAGTTTTCCTTCCGTGACTATTTCGTCAACTACTTTAATTTCAATCATGTTGGAGGGAGGTTTACGCCCAAGGAACTGTCGCTGCTTTTCACCATTTTTGTTTTCATGCAATTCTGGAATATCTTTAATGCCAAGGCGTATCATACCAAGGACTCCGCGCTTAAGGGCTTGCTTGACAAGGATATAATGCGTGGTTTTGGCGTCACCGTATTGATAATCGCAATCGGCCAAGTGCTCATCATTACTTTTGGCGGAGAAATGTTTAATGTAGTACCCTTGCCTTTCGACGAATGGGTGCGTATTATCATAGGAACTTCTGCAATTTTGTGGCTTGGTGAACTCGAGCGATGGGTGCATAGGGTGAAAACTGCCAAAAAGAATTGAAAATCTTGTTTTTGTGATTTAAAAAGTTGTATCTTTGCCGCTCCAAATCAAAAAGGAGTAAGAAATGAAGAAAAACTTGATTATCATTGCTTTATGTGGATTGATGGGCTTGGCTTTCGCATCATGTTCCCGTCCTTCCATCGTTGGTACCTGGGTTGAACCTGCCGCTGAGGGCAGTCTTCTTGGTGAAGTGGGCTTCACTTTGCTCGAAAATGGCGAGGTGGTGAGCATTAACACTGGTTTCAGGGAATATAAGACTTGGGAGAAGGTCGGCGACAAGCTGATTCTCAACGGTGTGACGAGCGGTTCCAATCCGACCAGCTTTGCCGACACTAACAACATCATTTCTCTTGACGAAACCCAATTGGTCATCGGCCAGGATGGTTATACAGTGACTTATCAGAGAAAGTAAATACTCTGGCTTCTGGCCTTTGGCAACTGGCAATTAGCTATTAGCAGTTGGCCAAGAGCCAGTAGCCAGTAACCAGAAGCAAAATTTCAATAGATAACAACCTTAAATACCTAATAATGAAGAAATTAGCAGTCATCGCCTTTGGCGGAAACGCCCTGTTGAGAGGCGGTCAGAAAGGGACTTACAAGGAACAGATGGAGAACGTCACCGAGACGTGCCATTCTTTGCTTCCTTTCCTTAAAAACGATTACAACTTGGTTATTGGACACGGCAATGGCCCTCAAGTGGGCAACGTCATGTTGCAGCATGAGGCAGGTCACCATCAGTTTGGCGTGCCAGGAATGCCCATCGATTTTTGTGTGGCTGAGACTCAAGGCTTGATTGGTTTCATGATTGAGATGGGACTTGGCAAGACCTTTGCCAAGGAAGGCCTCAAGCGTAATGTGGTCACCCTGGTGACGCAGGTAGTGGTCGACAAGAACGACCCAATGTTCCAGAACCCGACCAAGCCGGTTGGCCCCTATTATTCCAAGGAAGAGGCTGAGAAATATGCTGCCGAGACTGGTGCCATCTATAAGGAAGACCCCAAAGGTCGTGGTTGGCGTAAGGTGGTGGCATCGCCCAAACCGATTGCCATTCAGAACGTCGACCTCGTGAAGCAGCTTGCCGAGCAGGGCAATATCGTCATCACCGTGGGTGGTGGCGGCATCCCCGTCATCGAGAAGGCTGACGGTAGCTTGGGCGGTGTGGAAGCTGTTATTGATAAGGATCTTGCTTCAGCCATGACTGCCATCAACATCCATGCTGATGAGTTCTACATCCTCACCGACGTGCCGAAGGTCTACATCAACTTCCGCAAGGAGAACGAACAGGCTTTGGACACCATCACCGTTGCTGAGGCAAAGAAGCACCTTGCCGACGGTCAGTTCACCGAGGGCAGCATGGCTCCCAAGGTGCGCGCCGCCATTCTCTTTGTGGAAGCCACGGGTCACGAGGCCATCATCACCGAAGCCACGCGTTTGGGCGACCCGACTTGTGGGACAAGAATCATTGCTTGATTTATAGCATTAAGGGAATTGGGAAAACGCTATGCTGTAAGCGTAGCGTTTTTCTCTATTAATATGAGTCTCCAATCGGTAGCCTTCACCGTTGAGCGCATGACGCATGTCGTCAACGATGCCTGTTCCGCGCAGCTTCAACACGGCTTCTTTTTTAGTCCAGTATTGGGTGAAGGTCTCAATAGGGTCGGAAGAGGAAAGGATCCATTCGGTCTCAACGGTGTTCATCGTCCGTTTGATGAGGGCGAGGTTGCCTTTGCGAAAGCTCTCGATGTCGATGCCGACAGGGGAGAAGTCGACTACTACGGCAATGCCGTTCTTGCAATGGCTGAGGTTGAAATGCAACTCGGTGTGGTTCACCAGGAAAGGCTTGCCGTGTTCGTTGTAATCCATTTTCAAATCCTGGATACCCAAAGGTGCAAGAAGCTCTTTCAGCATGAGCCATGACTTGAGGCAGGCAAACTGCCCGAACAGGTGCTTATAGCGCAAGGCCTCGTCGCGCCGCTGCCCGTCAACCAGAGGCAGCATGCGCTGCACTTCGGCTTCGGTGACTTGGGTCATATCGTCGAAAATGGATACCATAATAACGCTGCAAAAATACAAAAAACGTTTAAATGGTTTTCGGTGAGGAAATCGCCTCTTTTGTAGCTAAAAAAGTGGGTCGTTTGGATAAAAAAAACAATCGTATGGATTAAGTCTTATTTTTGCGTCAATTATCTTGATATGGAAAATGTCACATCAAATGGGAAATTGATTCAACCCTTTCCCGACATACCATCCCGCACCTTCGACCTTCTGCCGAGGTTTGTGGAGAAATATGGCAAGAAAAAGACCATGTTTGCCTGTAAGGTGGATGGAGAATGGAAGAAATATATCAGCCGCGATTTCGTGAAAATGACGGACACCATCAGTCAGGGACTGATAGGTCTGGGCGTGGGTCATGGCGACCGTGTGGCCGTGATTTCCAACAATTGCCCGCAATGGAACATGGTTGACTTTGCTGTGCAGCAGATTGGTGCCATCTTGGTGCCCATTTATCCCACGGTACGCCAGAGTGACTTTGAGCATATCCTCAACCATGCTGAACCTAAGATCGTCTTCGTGGAAGGCGCGCTATTGCACAATAAGGTCAAGGATATCCTTAATGCGATGCCTGTGCGTCCCAAGGAGTTCGCCTTCAACCCCGTGGTGGGCATGATGACCTTGCGCGGTCTGATGGTCTCGGTCAAAATCGACAAGAAGAGCCAAGCAGCCCTTCATGCTGCAAAATATGCCGTCGATCCTGAAGACGTAGCCACTATTATCTATACCTCGGGTACATTGGGCACTCCGAAAGGTGTCATGTTGACGCACCACAACCTAATGAGCTGTGTGGCTTATTACGGTCCGCATTATCCTGTGCCTAGTTCTCATAAAGTAGTGAGTTTCTTGCCTTTGTCGCATATTTACGAACGCTCGGTGTTGTACACCCACCTGTATCTTGGCAATTCGACCTATTATGTGGAGAACTTCGGTACCATCATGCGCGACATCGCCGACATCAAGCCCGAGCATTTCACTACGGTGCCTCGTGTCATCGAGAAGGTGTATAATGGTATCATTCGTAAGGGCGACAAGCTGAAGGGCATGAAGAAACGCATCTTCCTGTGGGCGTTTAAGTTGGCCGAACGGTACGATGAGACCGGCAAGAAAAACAATAGGGCCTATCGTTTTAAACTCTATTGGGCTAATAGATTGGTGTTCAAGGATGTACGTAAGGCCTTCGGCGGACGTCTGGAATTCATCATCTCTGGTGGTGCCAGTCTTCAACCGCGATTGGTGCGCTTGTTTGCGGCCATGAACATCCCCATCATCGAAGGCTACGGCCTGACGGAGACCTCGCCTGTGATTTGCACCAACAGCCTCGCCTTGAAGATCATCAAGGCGGGAACGGTAGGTGTACCTTGTAAGAGTGTGCGTTTCAAGATTGACCCGGAGTCGGGCGAGATTCTCGTGAAAGGTTCACCCGTGATGAAGGGTTACTACAAGGATGAGGAGCAGACCAAGATCGCCATCGATGAGGAGGGCTTTTTCCATACGGGCGACATCGGTGAGTTTGACGAGGACGGCCTCCTGAAGATCACCGGTCGTATGAAGGAAATCTTCAAGGACTCGATGGGCAAGTACATTTCGCCCGCCTTGATTGAGAACCGTTTTGCCGAGTCGCCATTCATCAACAGCATCATGGTGGTAGGCGAGAACCAGAAGTTTGCCGCCGCCTTGATTGTACCCAATTTCGAGCATCTGAAGACATGGTGCGAGGAAAATCACATTCCTTATACCACAAATACCGAAATGGTGAAGAACAAGGCGGTGAATGACCGCTATCGCAAGGAGGTGGACAACTACAACAAATACTTTGGCGACTTTGAGAAAGTGAAACGCTTTGAGTTGGTCGACCGCGAGTGGACCATCGACGAAGGCGAGGTGACGCCCAGCTTGAAGATCCGACGCAAAATCATCGCTGAGCATTTCAAAGATTTGATTGACGGAATGTTTGCGGAATAAAATCAAAAGTGACTTCCTCGGAGGTCACTTTTTTTTGTATCTTTGCGCCAAACATTTTTCTATGGAATCTTTACCTGCGCTATTCTCCGATCTTGCCTTGATTTTGGTCACGGCGGGTATCACCACAGTGATTTTCAAGTGGTTGAAGCAGCCTGTCGTATTGGGCTATATCATCGCAGGCTTTTTGATCGGACCCAATTTTGAATGGTTTCCCGTGATCAACGACCATACCAGCGTGGAGACCTGGAGCGAAATCGGTATGGTGTTCATGCTTTTCGGTATCGGCTTGGAGTTCAGTTTCAAAAAGCTGAAGAAAGTGGGAGGGACGGTCGGCATCACCGCATTGACCGAGTTGGTGACGATGTGCCTGGTGGGTTTTCTGCTGGGTAAGTTGTTAGGTTGGTCGCAGATGGACTGCATCTTCCTCGGTGCCATGCTGTCGATTTCCTCGACGACGATCATCGCCAAAGCCTTCGACGACATGAAGTTGAACCGAGAGAAATTCAGCGGAAACGTCATCGGTGAGCTGGTGGTGGAAGACTTGGAGGCGGTATTGCTGATGGTGATTCTTTCCACCTTGGCAGTGAGTAAGACCTTCGACGGCATGCAGTTGGTTACCAGCATGTTGAAACTCGGTTTCTTCCTGCTGATTTGGTTCATCGGTGGCATTTTCATCGTACCGACCGTGTTGCGTTGGTCACGTAAGTTCATGTCGGAAGAGACCTTGACCGTTTTTGCGGTGGGCTTGTGTTTCATGATGGTCGTATTGGCCAACGTGGCAGGCTTCTCTTCGGCTTTGGGCGCGTTCATCATGGGTTCCATCTTGGCTGAAACCCTTGAGGCTGAGATGATCCATAAGCTGACGACACCTATCAAAAACCTGTTTGGTGCTATCTTTTTTGTCTCGGTCGGTATGTTGGTCGACCCGAAGATTTTGGTGGATTATTGGTGGCAGATTTTGGTGGTAACGATGGTCTTGCTGCTCTTCAAGCCATTGAGCAATGTGATTGGTCGCTTATTGGCGGGTTTGGGCCTCAAGCAATCCATACAAGGCGGCTTCTGCTTTTGCCAGATTGGTGAGTTTTCCTTCATCATCGCCTCGTTGGGTTTGAGTTATGGCGTCATTGACGAGTTCTTGTATCCCATCATTGTTTCGGTATCCATCATCACGACCTTCATCACGCCATACGCCATCAAGGCATCGCTTCCGACCTATAGGTGGCTGAACGGGCATTTCCCTGAAAAATGGCTCAACCATTTGGAGAGCAACGACCGAGGCATCAAGGTGAAGAGTGGCAAGAAGGTGAGTATGGCCAGCTTTGTCGGACGTCAGGTTAAGCATATCATTATCAATGTTGCCATCGTCATCGCGGTGCTGTTTATCTGTTTCTGGATAGGCTCCGAGGTGGTCATGAAGTATGTGCAGGGCATTGGAGGCATTGCCATCAGCGCGGCCATTACTTTGGTGTTGGTCTCGCCCTTCCTCTGGGCCATCGGATTCAGGCATACCCTAGTTAAGACCACGCACAAGCTGATGGAATACAGCCGTTTCAACAAAACCTTGATTTTAATCATCTTCATCCTACGCTTTGTCATTGTGTGGGTGGGGGCCACTGCCATCATGCGTCATTTCTTCAACGCGGCGTTCTGGTCGCATTTGGGCATCGGCTCACCTTATTTCCGTTTCATCAACGTCGCCATGGCCTTGGTTTATACCTTCTTGCTTCGTGTCATGAGTCCTGCGATGAAGTTCTACAAGCGCATCGAGGACAACTTCCAAGGCAATCTTAACAAGCGGCAGTCGACGCAGGTGTTTGCCATCCCCGAGATTTTGCAGGAGAACTGCCATTTGCAGAAGATGACTTTGAGCCCTGACAGCGATTATTCTGGAAAACTGATCAAGGAGACCGACTTTCGAGACAATTATAATGTGAGTGTCGTTAGCGTGGAACGTGGCAAGCAGCTGTTTGAGTTGCCCAGGTCCGATTTCCAGTTGTATCCTTTCGATAAGATTACCTTTGTGGGACACGAAGATCACCTCCGACTGCTGGTAGGCAAGGTTGAGGTCTTCGATGACACGCTCATCCAGGAACACGAGGAGAGTGAGGTGGACCTGTTCAATGTGCAGGTGCGTCCCAATAGCCCATACGTGGGCATTGCCCTAAAGGATTCAGGCTTGGCCGAGAACTTTGATGCCATGATCATCGCCATCGAGCGTGAAGGACATTTCATCTTGAATCCGTCGGCACGTATTGCCTTCCAGGCCGATGATTTGGTTTGGTTTGTGGCACAGAAAGACAAGGCCGAAACCTTGATGAACTATAATCCGGAGACGATTCAAAACGCATAATACTATTTTGTTGGGCTGACACACGGGTCAGCCCCTACTCAACTCTAAACTAATGATAGTCTGTATAGCCGAAAAGCCAAGCGTTGCCCGCGACATTGCCAAGGTGCTGGGAGCCAACACCGCCCATGAAGGTTACATGGAGGGCAACGGCTACCAAGTGACTTGGACTTTCGGACATCTCTGCACGCTCAAGGAGCCGCACGACTATACCGACCAATGGAAGGCATGGGCATTGAGCCGTCTGCCGATGATACCGCCCCGTTTTGGCATCAAACTCATTGCTGACAAAGGCGTGGAGAAACAGTTCAAGGTCATTGAGTCGTTGTTTCAGAAAGCCGACGAGATTGTGAACTGCGGCGATGCCGGGCAGGAGGGCGAGCTCATCCAACGCTGGGTGATGCAGAAGGCCGCCGTAAAGTGTCCCGTGAAGCGTCTTTGGATTTCCTCGTTGACCGAGGAATCCATCAAAGAGGGCTTCAAGAACTTGAAAGACCAGGTGGACTATCAGTCGCTTTACGAGGCGGGTCTTTCGCGTGCCATTGGTGACTGGCTCTTGGGCATGAACGCCACTAGGCTCTATACCTTGAAATATGGTCAAAACAGGCAAGTCCTTTCTATCGGACGTGTGCAGACGCCTACCTTGGCGCTGATTGTCAACCGCTACCACGAAATCGCCAACTTCAAGCCTGAGGCCTACTGGGTGCTGTCGACCATTTACAGGGATACCACTTTCACTGCCACCAAGGGCAAATATGGCTCTGTGGAAGACGGTCAAAAGGACTTGCAAAGCGTGGAAGGAAAGGATTTCACCGTGACCGACATCTCCACCAAGAAAGGCACCGAAGCCCCTCCGAGGTTGTACGACTTGACTTCGTTGCAGGTGGAATGTAACAAGAAGTACAACATGTCGGCAGATCAAACCTTGCAGACCATACAGAGCCTCTACGAGAAGAAATATACCACCTATCCGCGTGTCGACACCACTTATCTGAGCGACGACATCTATCCCAAGTGCCCCGACATTTTGGCGAAACTGACCAACTACGCTGAATACACCGCGCCTTTGGCGGGCAAGAAACTGCCCAAGAGCAAGAAGGTGTTCGACAACAGCAAGGTCACCGACCATCATGCCATCATCCCGACGGGTGTGGTTCCGACAGGATTGAGTTTTGCCGAACAGCAGGTCTACGACGAGGTCTGCCGCCATTTCATTGCTGTGTTTTATCCCGACTGCCAGTTTGCTACTACCACCGTCTTGGGTAAGGTTGAAGACGTGGAGTTCAAGACGTCGGGCAAGCAGATCTTGATGCCAGGCTGGCGTGAGGTCATCAAGCCGGTGAAACAGGAAGAAGAGAAGAAAGAGGGGGAGGACGAAGAGAAGACCTTGCCCATTTTCGAGAAGGGTGAGCATGGACCACACCAGCCGCAGCTTGCTGAAAAGTGGACCTCGCCGCCGAAGCCTTACACCGAGGCCACCTTGCTTCGCGCCATGGAGACGGCTGGCAAGCTCGTTGATGATGAATCGCTGCGTGAGGTGATGAAAGAGAACGGCATCGGTCGGCCTTCCACGCGAGCGGCCATCATCGAGACGCTGTTCAAGCGCAACTATATAAGAAAGGTGCGCAAGAGCCTGGAGCCCACGCCGACGGGCATTGAACTCATTGGTCTCATCCATGAGGATTTGCTGAAGAGTGCCGAGTTGACTGGCATCTGGGAGAAGAAGCTCCGTGAAATAGAGCAACACAAATACGAGGCACGCCAGTTCCTCGATGAGTTGAAGCAGATGGTGACCGAGATTGTCACCACGGTGATGCTGGACAACAGCAACCGGCGCGTGGCGGCAGCAGTGGTGGAACAGAAGCCGAAGAAGGCGGCGCCTAAGAAAAGCACGACACCAAAAGCTAAGAAAACCTCGGAAGGCATAGATCCCAACCAACGCACTACCCCTCGCAAGGATTGATGCCATTATCGGGCAGCCTTGTCCGCTTTGTGGCAAAGGACATATAATAAAAGGTAAAACTGCTTACGGCTGTTCCGAGTGGCGGAATGGCTGCGGGTGGCGGAAGGTGTTTTGATACACTTTGCATCCGCAAAGTTTGGCAATAACTTGTATTTTGGGGTTTGTATCAAAGAAATTGCATTGTGGTCTTAGAAATCAAATACAGGGCTTTGATTGATAGTAATGGTTTTGGCAGGGAATGTTTTTATCCATCCAATGAAAGATGGTTACATTCGGTGATTCATAGAAATCAAAATAATAAGAGGCAACCGTGTCGACAGAGTTAAAATAATAAGATGTAACAATTTGACCTTCCATGTGCATTTGGCCTTCAAGACAAGCGACTGGCTTATTTCCTACTTCGGCTTCTTTTGCAAAAAGACTGAGGCGGTACAAATCATCGTTCACAGTACTCATGTCAACACGAGCGAAACCATAAACATCATCGTTTAGCTTCAGCCTATCAATAGGAATCCAGTCGCCTTGAAGCGATGGATGCAAAGAATTAAGCTCTGCCTGTATCAACGAATCGCGCAACTTCTGTTCGGCAGGCGAAGAATAGTTCACGGCAATTACCTCACCATCACTCTCCCAAATTTCACCCGACAATAACATATATCCTCGCCAGCCCATTTGGTCCCAATCATTGTAGCTTAATGAATCAACAACTGCCCTAAAACCATCATCAAATAGAAGGTCAAAATATGTAACCATTTCCTGTTTATTGGTGATGTCGTGAAGTGGATATGTCCTTCGCAAAGGATATTGTACCAAGTCAGCGAATGTTTCTTTGTCACCTTGGGCAATGGAAGTCAGAATAAGCTCGTGAATTTCTTTGTCTGGATTATCTAATACAGAAGCATCGTTGCTATCATTGACAGATTGGGGAGCCGATGAGTTGTTGCAAGAGTTAAAAGCGACAATGAAAAGGCTAATAGCCATTATTTTACATATCAAAGATTTATTGTTCATGGTAGCTGCGTTTTGATTGTGTTGTTTTAAGAGAGTGTTACCTTATATGACTGTTCTGCAGAATCCAAGCAATCCACCAAAACCACACCGGCAACCTCGGTAATTTCCTTCACTTTGGTGTGGCCAACAATTTGCTTGATGTCGGTTCCTCTATAAAGATTGTGCAAGCAAAGTGATTCTGGTCTCACCCATATCGGCGAATGATGAGGATCCTCGCCATACCAATCATTTCCGTAACAGTTCATGGAGAACGAAAACGACTTTTTCTCCTTGTTCCAAAGATTATTGATGGCCGCAGCTATGCTGTTCGGTTTGATGTCATCGACCTTGGAAAGGTAGGTGTCTTTCCAATCCTGTGTAATCCCTGCATGACTAACCAGATAGTCCTCGCCGATGGCATAGGCCACACCTTCAAACATGTCAATGGTTTTCATCAGCAACCATGAGATAGTTTGCGCATTTTTATTGTCAAACCGATTGGATTTTTCAAAAATGCCCGGGAGATATTCATAATCATGGTTCCCATACAGAAGTACAACATTCTCGGGATGCTTCTTCTTATACTCGATAATCTCCATGAAGTTATACTGCAAGTCCATGAAATGAATCCTATTGTATGGGTCGAAATAGTCACCGACGAAGATGTTGATGCAGTTCTCATCAACGAGACGTTTCCAAGCGTCTCTCCCATGTATGTCGCCGATGATATTGTAGGTGGGCATATCCAAACGCGTTCTTGAAGATTTGCAAAAATACTTTTTTTAAACAAAACAATTGGAGCTTAAACTCTCATCAGTGATATAATTAGTCTGTTTCTGTTGTCATTATTTATGAAGACATTAATGTTGAGAATTAAATGACAAACTAGAGTATTTCTAATGATGGTTCGGAAACAATAGTTGAGAATTAACAGGAGTAAAAGTAGATGAAAAGAAATGCCAATATGTCTGGTGTTTATTATTGTACATATTCATTATTTTTGTATATTTGCCGCAATAAAACAATAATCAAATTTTGTTCGGATATGAACGCGAAAGAGATTGCCATAATAGAGGCGATTATTGACAAAAGTAACAAGAAAAGACACGAAAAAGCACTTAAATTGTTGCTATATGGAGAGGACAAAGACTGTTCATTTATAAAGAATGAATATGTGAATTGTTTGGAGTCTCTTGTAAGGAAGAAATTTGACAAAAGCATTTCTTTTGAAGATTCATATAGTACCTTTGCAACAGAGTTTTGGATACATTTGGAAAATATTGCGCCTGACCAGCTCCGAAACATCAAAGACTTGAAACCATGGCTATTTATCGTTGCAAAGAATTTTATTGAAATTATCAGAAAAGAAATAGAAGCGTTTCAACTCTTTAGTACACCCATTGACGAAGATAGATTGACAGGAATTATTGATGACGATTCTCAAGGCGATACTTATGAGTTGAATAATGAGGCCGAAAATGACTCAGAAGAGAACAAAGGAAACGAAGAACAGATACCTAGTCAAGAAGTAGAATCAACAGAAATGATTCCATTTGATGAAAGCGAACAAGAAAGGCAAAAAAGATTGAGTTTTGCGCAATGGCGTTTCCAGTATTATCTGAGTAAGATGATGAATGAGACCTACAAGGACATATTGTCTGCGGTATATATTGAAGGCGTTGATAGAGTGACATTAGCGGAAGACTATGGATGGGGAATGGATGTTTTTAATTTGACATTAGATCATGCGAGAAATGCTTTTATATCTGTTGCTCTGGAAGATATTCGTCACTGTGAGCCTAATTTGTTTAGAGAATACGAATGTCATAAAAACATGGATGACAAAACTGCAAGTTTGTTACGAGATTTTTTTGTATTAAAGTACGATGTTCAACAATTGGCCCTGCTTCATCATAAGTCCAATTATGAAATGAAAAAAACACTTGCGGTCGCCTATAAAAAACTACTTAGGATACACAAAAAAGAAACGGAGTTAATGGAAGCAGAACGTAACCAGGAAGAAAGAAAGCATAAAAGAAAGAAGAGGCTATATGTGACACACAAGGGCATTTTAGAAAAAGAGTTTCCTCTCTCATACAAATTATTGCTTAAGTATTTTGAAGAGTTTAATGGCGATTTTTCTGCAATAACCGAATGGGCGTTGAACAACAATATTAGCATTGTTGAATTAGAACAGCAATTGGATGCTTCTTTTGAAGTGCTTAATACGATAGAGAAAGGCTGCAATATGCAGAAAAACAATATATAGAAGGAGAAAAGATGACAACGAATAAGAAACAGACTAGAATATGAGCACGATAAAAACAAAAATTACAATTGATGAAGTTAATCGATTTCTTCTTGGAGAGACATCGATAACCGAAACCATGGAAGTGTTGGATGCCATAGCAGCAGATCCGAAGTTAGAGGAATATGTGGTGACAGAACGTCGGTTAAACTATGTCAATAACCAAATGGAAGAGTATGGTAGCTTTATTCCTATTAGAAGTATAGCTGCCGATGATGGTAAAAACTTGTGTGATTTCCAATGTGAGTCCTATATCCTCAAGTCTAAAGGAATAAAAACCGCAAAGAGTGTATTATCCGAAAGGGCAAGACACAATTATTGGCTAAGAGGAGAAGGCACACCTCTTTATAATATCGGTAGGCTTTTAGAAAGCGAAGGAATGCTTGTCAACCGATGCGCAGACGCCTCAATCAATAAGTTGATAGAAGCACTTAAAGACCACATGATAATAGCTGTGGTCAACGGAGATTCATTGTTAAACAAAGAAATAGATATTCTTGATGATAAATTCAGTTTGGAGAATGATCCCAATCACGCTGTAGTTGTGCTGAAGGTAGACAAGGATGCAGATAAGATAACGCTCTATAATCCTGTTTCAGGGGTTAATGAACAAGATTATAATTTAGAAGTATTTGAAAACGCATGGGCAGAGTCAAAGAATTATATGGTTACGGTTCGAGAAAAGGCTTTCCCGAAGGAATACAATCCACAGCCTATTGATATAAGTAAAACTAGATTGGACGATGATTTGGTAGAATTGACAGAAACAATTGCACAAGATGTTCATGACGTATGGGCTGTCAAGCGCATTAAAGAAGGCTGGTCATACGGATCTGTTCGAGACGATTCAAAGAAACAACATCCCGACCTGGTTCCTTATGTTGAATTGCCTGAGAGCGAGAAAGATTATGATAGAGACATGGCCATTCATGCTATCAAGGTGATAAAACGATTGGGTTATCGGATTGTAAATATAAATAGTATGTACCGTTGCCCAAATTGTGGCGAAGTTATCGAACCAAGCTATAATTTCTGTCCTAATTGTGGGAGAAACCTTAGCTGGGAAGATTTTAGATAAGAGTGTAAAAAGGATTGTTTGTATATGTATTGATTGAATCGGATAAAAAAGAAAAGATGCTTATCTTTGCAACCTATTTAATAATAAAAAAGCCGAAGAGCCTAATGGGATATAACTAGGCACAATAGAAATGAGCGATGTAAAAGAAGTCATTGAAACCACCCATGAGGACGGGACCCAATCATTTACTGTAATAACAGAGAATGGAGGCGTGGGAACTAGTACTTGGGATCCGGAACACGATGCTGATTCTAGAAGAGACGAGGCGTTGACTAGCGCTACAGAACAAGCTCTAAGTAAAGATTAAAACTAAACCAAGACCTACAAAGGTGTAAGAGTAGGATGAAAAATCTATAAATTATGGCAACAAAAGAAGATTTTGAAGAAGCGACAAAAAAAGTCGAAGAAATGATTAAAGAGATTGATTCTAAACCTACTCCTCCGAGTGGGTCGGGAATGGATTATCCTGAAAGGTGCTGCCCTCACGAATACATCCGCTAAACATCATTTTTAGGGTGTGCCAACAATGACACACCCTTTTAATGTTCTTATGTACTATCATCTGAATGAATTGGTTTATGTTGTTAACGGTTATAAATACGCATGTATTTATGACCTGTCACACAACAAACTGTATCATATAGTTTTAGATGTGATCCGAATCATTAGAGAAGCTATTTTAGATAACGAAATCCCAGAAGAAGACAGATTTATAATATCCTATTTACTTGAAAAAGAAATCTTAATTCAAAAAGATATACGATGCGATAATATTCCAAGTTTGCAAGAAGCATACACCCACTCAAGGCCAATTGATTTTGCCTGGATAGAAGTAACCAACGTTTGCAATCTAAAATGCATCCACTGCTATAACGAAAAGGCTAATCTCCGAAAAAGAGTTATGAGCTTTGAAGATTTCAAATATGCAGTGGATGAATTGTGTAATTTGGGGATAAAGAAAGTACAAATGATTGGCGGTGAACCATTCATCATTGATAAGGCTGTGTTATTCCAAATGATGAAATATCTTTCTCCAAAAGTTGAGAGTTTTGAATTGTTCACCAATGGAACTATAAACACAAAAGAAGACCTGTTTTATATAAAGACACATTATCCTAACGCCTATCTTGCCACTTCATTGCATTCTTTTATCAAAGAGGAACATGAGCATATAACACAAATTAAAGACTCATACGACAAGTCTCTCGATAATATCCGAAACGCAAGGAGATTAGAAATCCCTATTAGGTATGTTGGAACGCTCATGGGTTGCATCAAAATCGGCGATGAACTCGAATTTGGCCCTCCTTCCAGACGAGATTTTGTCAGATTGTCTGGCAATGCAAATCTTAAACTATACAATGATGATTTGCTAAAAAAACGCATCATCACAGAAGAAAGTTTTGAATTTGAAAACTTGAAAAAAAGATTGGATATTGTGTATAACGAAAGCTGCTTTGCCACCCATCTATATATTGGCAGTGACATGGAAGTCTACCCCTGTCCCATGGAACGAAGGGTATCGCATGGCAATTTGAGAGGAAGCAGATTGAAAGACCTTTTAAAACCAAGCATTCTCAGTTTCTCTAAAGATGAAGTTGAAGGATGCAAGGACTGTGAATACAGGTATCTATGTATTGATTGTCGTCCCGATTCTATTACTGGCGATTTCTATGAAAAGCCTTGGTATTGTACATATAATCCTTACGAAGGAACATGGATGAATTTTGACGAGTTTAAGGAAACATTGAAATTAAAGAATCATTGATATATGGAAGCAAATAAAAAAAACAAATACTTCGCCTTCATCAGCTACAAGCGCGAAGATGAGGAATGGGCCGTGTGGTTTCATCATGAGCTGGAGAATTACCATTTACCCGCAACACTAAATGGCCGCACCGATTTGCCAACAGAGTTCCGCCCTATTTTTAGAGATATAGACGAATTGAAAGCAGGCAATCTGCCCGAACAAATTTACAATGCTTTGGCATCATCAGCGTTTCTTGTTGTGATATGCTCGCCCGATCCCGCAAAATCAGAATGGGTGAATAAGGAAATTATGGATTTTATTGAGATTGGCAAATCTAAAGGTATTGACAATGTGCGTAACATTTTCCCTTTCATCGTTGATGGCCGTCCTCATGCAAAAAGCCAGACGGAAGAATGCTTCCCGTCGGCATTATTGAATCTGCCCAAAAATCAAGAACGGATTGGTGGCAATATAAATGAAGGACATCGCGATTGGACTGGCGATGTTAAGGAGAATGGAGCTGATAAAGCTTTTGTTAAGGTATTGGCTGGCATGTTACCAAATGTCGCTTTCGATGAACTTTGGAATCGATACGAACGAGACAAAGCGGAAGAAGAAAGAAAAAAACGAGAAGAGCGGAATAAGCTTCTTATATCACAAAGTAGATTTGCGGCGGAGAAAGCAAACGAATTCGTTGAAGAAGGGGATTCTTATTCTGCTAGGAGACTTCTTTTGGAAGTAATGCCAATGAATTTAGAACAGCCTGACAGACCATATGTAATTGAAGCAGAGAATGCTTTAAGAAATGCTTGTAAACAAAACCTGGCTATTTTGAAAAGCAACACATATTGTGTCCGTTCAGCTTCATATAGTCCTGACGGAAAACGCATCGTATCAACTGCTTTAGACAATTCAGTTAAAATATGGGATTCAGAAACGGGAAAAGAAATATTGTCATTACAGGGATTCAGTTGTCGTGGCATTTTGCATGGCACATTACCAGCCGTTTATAGTCCAGACTGCAAACGAATTGCTTCCGTTTCCTATGACAATACTATTAAAATTTGGGATGCTGAAACTGGAAGGATTCTACAATCTTTGGCTGGACATTCCGGCCCCGTCTATTACGCTTACTTTAGTCCAAACAGTCATCAAATTGTCTCTTCTTCGGAAGATAAGACCATCCGTGTATGGGATGTTGAAACAGGGAAGGAGATTAAAACCCTAATTGGACTATTAGGCTTGGCGGCATTTTGCCCTGATGGGAAACGTGTTGTATTTGCTTCTATTGATAAGTCAAAGGGAATTGAGTGTTTAAAAACTATAGGAATATGGGATTGGAAAACTGGAAAGACGAGTCAATCCATGGTTAAAAACGCATCTGTTTTCACTCCAATTGCTTTCAGTTTTGATGGAGAACAAGTTGCCTATGCTCTTAATACTAACATAATTAGAATACAAAATGTAGAGACAGGAGAACTAATCCAATCTTTGACAGAATCGTCTTCCTCCATTAAACTCATCGCATTTAGCTCAAACGGAAAGCTGATTGCTTCAGCAAAAAACGATCATTCTATCAAAATTTGGAATATTGAGTCGGGAAAAACAATCCAGACTTTCGATGGACTTTTGGCACCCATTGGATCGGTCGGATTTAGTCCAGACGGAAAACACATAATTGCAGCTGTTAATGACTCTATACGAATATGGGACGTGGAGTCTTCTTTTATAGGACATACTAATTCAGTTAATTCAATTTGTTTTAGTCCTAAAGGAAATCAAATTGCTTCTGCTTCTTCTGATAACACAATTAAAGTATGGGATATTAAATTAGGCAAGGATGTTTTAACTATGACTGGACATTATGCTCCAGTTGATTTAGTGGCATTTAGTCCAGACGGGAAACGCCTTGTTTCTGCCTCTCGTGATAACTCGGTAATAATATGGGATGCAATAACCGGAAATTCAATCCAAACTATTGCTTGTTCAAGTAATAACCGCATCATTTCTGTTAATTTTGACCCTTATGGAAACCCGTTAATTACATATTATCAAGGCGAGAATATTATTAGAGTTTATAATGTTAAAACGCAAACGGGACATCTGTTGTTTAATGTTAAGGCATTGATGAAAGGTCTAATAGCAGGGTCGTCATTCCCAGTCCCTTTAGCATTTAGCAAAGATGGAAAACTTGTTGCCTTTTCAGACAAGAATGCCACTATTGTAATAACTGATCTGGAAACTGAAACAGAGTTATTAACAATAAATGGACAAGATGACATGGTTACTTCAGTTGCATTTAGCCCAAATGGGAAATATATTGCATCTTCATCTTTTTCTATTGAAGAGGGTGCTGTTATTCGTATTTGGGATATGCAAACAGGCAAAAGAATTCATACCATTTTAGGGCACTCTGATTATATTGATTCTATTGCCTTTAGTCCTAATGGAAAACAAATCGTTTCAGATTCTAAAGACAAAACCATTCGCGTATGGGATATTAAATATGAGAAAGAATTACTTCAATTATCCGATTTTAAATATCCAGTTTTTAGTCCTGATGGGAAAAAAATTGCGCTTATTACATATGATGATAGTATTCAATTATTATCTTTTCCTCCCCTCCAAGAACTAATAGATCAAACCCGAGAGCGTTTCAAAGACCGACCGCTTACAATGGAAGAACGGAGACAGTATTATTTGGAATGATGTAACTATTATTGCGCATGGAAATAAATAAATCAAACAAGTATTTTGCTTTCATCAGTTACAAGCGAGAGGATGAGGAATGGGCCGTGTGGTTTCATCATGAGTTGGAAAATTACCATTTGCCGGCAACATTGAATGGTCGCAACGATTTGCCCACAGAGTTTCGCCCTGTTTTTAGAGATATTGATGAGCTTAAGGCTGGCAACCTGCCTGAGCAGATATATGATGCTTTGGCGACATCGGCATATCTCATTGTGATTTGTTCTCCAAATTCAGCAAAATCCAAGTGGGTGAACAAAGAAATAATTGATTTTATTGAAATAGGGAGAGCCAAAAGTATTAATAATGTCAGAAATATTTTTCCATTCATTGTAGACGGCCATCCTCATGCCAAAAACGAATTGGAGGAATGTTTTCCCCAGGCTTTACGTGATTTGCCTGAAGAGCACGAACAAGTCGGGGGTAATGTGAATGAAAGTGGTCGAGACAAAGCTTTTGTCAAAGTTTTAGCTGGAATGTTGCCCAATGTTGCGTTTGATGAGCTATGGAATAGATATGAGAAGGATAAGGCAGAAGAAGAACGCAAAAAGAGAGAAGAAATGGATAGAACTTTAATCTCTCAGTCGAGATTGGTGGCAGAAAAAGCAATGTCCTTTACCAAAGAAGATTCATATTTATCTAGGCTTCTTGCTTTGGAGATTTTACCCCAAAATCTTGAAAATCCCAATAGACCATATACGGTAGAAGCGGAAAGAGCATTGAGAACAGCTTATTTTTGTCATAATACAATACTAAAAGGACACGATGACGATGTGTTTTATGCTTCGATAAGTCCTGATGGGAATAGTATTGCGTCAGCTTCATGTGATAAAACCATCAGAATTTGGAATGTAATAAATGGTTCAGAAGAAAGAGTTTTGAAAGGACATTCAGATTGGGTAAGATTCGTTTCATTTAGCCCAAATGGGAAACGAGTAGTTTCTGGCTCTGACGATGGAACAACAAAAATATGGGATGTTGATTCTGGGAAAGAGTTGATAACAATTATGGGACATAAAGGTCGTGTCAACACAGCTGTTTTTGATTGTAAAGGTGAATGCGTGTTAACTTCGTCTAATGACAACACAGCAATTGTTTGGGATGCCATCTCTGGTAAGGCTATTATGGTATTAAATGGGCATGAAGCAGGTGTAAATTCTGCATTTTATAGTCCTGATGGGAAATGGATTGTTACTGCATCGGATGACAATACAATTGGATTATGGGATGCTGAAAACGGACAAAAGAAATGCATGTTGAAAGGGCATACAGATAATGTGTTGTATACATCGTTCAGTCCTGATTCAAAATTGATTGCTTCTGGATCAGCAGATGAAACAATTAGAATTTGGGATTTATGTTCTCAAAAAGAGATTAATACTTTAAATGGAAAATCTGGAAGGGCATTTTGTGTATCATTTGATTCAAAGGGGCAAAGAATAGTTTCGTCTTTTTGGGATAATTCAATCAAAATTTGGAATGTAACTACAGGTGAAAAAATCGCCCAATTAACAGGACATTATAGAGTGACACGATCAGCGTTATTCAGCCAGGATGATGGTCATATCATATCATCATCAAAGGATAAAACAATTCGTATTTGGGATATAGAGGAGAAAAAAGAAAAGCTCTTGTTAAGTGATGATACTGTTCATATTAAACATGTGGAATTTAGTCCCGACGGTAAGTGGATTGCTTCTGCCTCTGGAAAAATTTCTCTCTGGGATGTAAACTCTGGTGATTGTGTTTGTTCATACAAAGGAGAATCTGAACGTTATGGTTTTTCTGTTTTTAGTCCAGATAGCAAGCAGGTTGCTTTTGAATGTTATAATGATTTAGGCCTTTTTGATATAGAAAAACGGAAAACGAGGTTTTTTAAAGGCCACACGGATGTCGTTTCATTTGCATCATTTAGCCCTGATGGGAAAAGGATCGTATCGTCTTCTTATGACAACACATTGAAAGTGTGGGATGTCCATACTGGTAAGGAATTGCTGACATTAGTTGGTCATAAGAATTATGTTACTTCTGTTGATTATTGCAGAAACAGTGAAATGATTGTTTCTTCATCACAGGATAAAACAGTTATTATTTGGAATGCTAAAACAGGATTACCTATTCACATAGAGGAAGGTCATTCGCGAACTGTCAATTGTGCTGTTTTCAGCCCTGATGGGAAATTAATAGCATCAGCCTCTCTTGACAATTCCATAAAAGTCTGGGATGTTGAAACGGGTAATCTTATAAGCAATTTGATGGGACATAAACATAGTGTTAATTCCGTGATGGTAAGCTTAGATGGAAAAAGAATCGTATCCGCGTCAAGTGACAAGACAATCAAAGTTTGGGATATTGCGTCTGGAAAAGTGATATATACATTTGAGGGGCACAATCATGCTGTCACAAAAGCATCTATCAGTCCTGATGATAGATTGATAGTATCTTCATCATTTGATAGCACAATTCGCATTTGGGATTTTCCTCCCCTTCAAGAACTAATAGATCAAACCCGTGAGCGTTTCAAAGACCGGCCGCTTACACTGGAAGAACGGGAACAGTATTATTTGGAATGATGGTTATAACACTTTAAACGTTGAATAAATATGGCATACACCGCGTTAGAAAAAATGAGGAAAAACCTTCAAGCCGAGTTTGAAGGAGTTGAAATGGGGCCCGTCTCTCCATCAGAAATCATGATATGTAGCAATGAAAAAGTGGATTTCAACACGGCTGTTAAACATTTCATTCACGAACGTTGTACCGATTTGAGATTTGATGCACAAATCGAACAACAGGAAAAGCTGACAGGAATGTTGCTGGGCAAAAGTACTCAAAAAGGTCAGATACCTTACAATATGCAAATGGATGTTGACCGGTTGTGCTTCGCCCGTGCCGTTGAAAGGTTTATGGAGTCTGGCAGCAGGGAGGACGCTTTTGATGTCTATTTCTGTTATTTTGAAATGTTTGGAGGCGGATATGCCAATTCACGTCGAATGATAGAACTATTATCGGAATATGAATCTACTGCCAGCACAATGCTTATGTCACATAGAGACCACTATTCACATTCTGTCTATGTTTTGCTTTTGGGTTTGGCCATGTATGATTCAATTTTTTCGGTGAGAAACGAGTACAAGAAGTTTTACAAAATAGACGATGACCAAAAAGCTGCGCATCATTTCCTTCAGTTTTGGGGTATAACCGCACTATTTCATGACATTGGCTATCCATTTGAAATTTCGTTTGAACAAGTCAAGTCCTATTTTTCACAAAGTCGAACAGAAAACCTTAATTCAAAAACTACAGGAAATACTCCTTTTGTGTGCTTTGGCAATATGAATGCATACCTTAAGATAAACAACTGCGCCAGGGCCAAGTTTAAAGAGTGGTTTAACAAAGATTTTGACACTATTGAAGAATGGCTGGCGTATGATATTGCAAACATCTTAGCCCGAAGCAATTGTGATAGGATTATGAAAACGACATCACAAGATGTCATGATTATTCTGAAAAAGGAAGCCCGGCCTTCCAAACATAAAGAGTTCATCGACCATGCTTACTTTAGTGCTATTGTTTTATTCAAAGAATTATTTGCGACGTTAGGCAATGAGGGTACCCGTAATCCAATAAAGAGAGAGCACCTGGATGCACTTACAGCAATTGCACTTCATAATTCGTTATACAAAAGGAAACTATCAAGAGACAATGGTTTAAAACTGGACGACCATGCTTTTATGATTGACTGGCATCCTCTTGCATATCTATTGCAACTGACAGATGAACTTCAATGCTGGGATCGCATGTCTTATGGCCGCAACACAAGAAGCGAACTACACCCTATGGCGTGCAATCTTTCATTTGACGATAAGGGCATTTATGCAGAATATGTATTTGACAAAGCGGAAAACAATAAGATCACAGATTATTTGGCAAAATACGAAAAGTACAAAGAAAATGCGGCGTCTATGAATAAGCCAAAACTAAAATCTTTTTCAAAAATACAAAATGATTCTTTCGCCAAAGAAATTGGTTTGATTGTTGGATTAAGCAATTACGGAAAATGCAAAGGGAGCATCAAATTAGAAGTTACCCAAAAAGTAGAGGATGCTGAATGGCACAACAAACATATATATCTTTCAACGAGTAATTTTGTTCACATTTATGAATTTGCAGCGGCATTGAACGCACAATACAACAAGACATATATACCAGGCAAGACGATGCTGGATGACTTTGACATGCTTTCGTTGGAATATAAACTGTCGAATATTGGCCAAGCAAAATACTTTGCCGAGGCACTTGATGAAATAGGGTGTTTTTATACAGACAGACCGGTAGCTTATGAAATGGTGACGAGCTTTTCAGACATCGAGCTAAAGCGTTTGGGAGCCTTTGAACACAAACGATGGGAAAACGAAAAACAATCTATGTGTTGGATTGCTGGAAGCAACATGACAAGTGAGTTGAAGAAAAACGGAAATGAATTACGCGAACAAGCACGTATGCATTATGATTTGGGTGTGGAGTTTACTGACCTAAACGATGAGGAAAAATCTAAAGATACAAACCACCTTAACGTTATGATGGATAAGCTTTTGGCATTTGATGGAATTAGAATATACCGATATAAATAGCAATCTTAAACAACTGAGAATCAATAAACTAATAATACCATGAATACCAAATACATTCCTCACCCCATCGACACCTCTAGAGTCAGTGTGCCATATGATATAGAACAAGTGACAGAGCAATTGGCTCGTAATGTGCATGAGACCTGGGCTCAAGGCCGTATTGAAGATGGTTGGACGTATGGGCCAGTGCGTAACGATGCACTTAAGCAACACCCCAGTCTAGTTGAATACGACGAATTGTCTGAAGAAGAGAAAGAGTACGATCGTGTTACTGCGATTGGAACTATAAAGCTTGTTCTCAAACTTGGATGGAAAATAGAAAAAAACTGAATCGATAATGGAACCAATTACTTATACTATTCCAATCTGCCTAACCCATAGATGTAATTTGAATTGCATTTATTGTTTCCAATCGCATGACAACCAGCATGAAATGACTTTTGAAACATGTAATACATGTGTTGATTGGGTGTTTGATAATATCTTGAATGACAAGAATAATCGTGCTGAAATATCATTTTTCGGAGGAGAGCCCCTTCTTCGATTTGAATTAATTAAGGCTGTATATGATTACACTGTTGATAAACATCGGTCCGATAATTATCGTTTCTTCGCTTCTACTAATGGAACCGTCCTTACTGAAGAGATGAAAGAGTGGTTTCATAACCACAAGGATAGATTCATATTGGGCTTATCACTTGATGGTGGTCAGGAATCTCAAAATGCCAATAGAAGCAATTCATTTGGTTTAATAGATTTTGATTTTTTCCATTCTAATTGGCCTAAACAAAACGTTAAGATGACCATTTCGGAAAAATCAATCCATAGATATGCAGAAGACGTAAAGTTTATTCATTCGTTAGGTTTTGGGATAAACGGAGCTGATTTATGTGTAGGAACATTTAATTGGTCTTCAGACGAATACATCAGAGTCTTAGCACCCCAACTTCAAAATCTCATTGACTACTATTTAGACCACCCTAATCATTATAATGCGTTGTTTCAAAGAGACCTTGCATCCTGTGCGGCTGAAAGGGTTCGAAAAAAGAACTGTGGATGTGGAGATAGAGTACATTATTTTGATTCCGATGGGATTCATTACCCTTGTACGTTTATTACCCCTATGACTTTTTCAAAAACTGATATCAAAAAAAATAAAGAAAACAGATTTTTGTAATATTGACAACTTTGTCGACGAAGACTGTTTTAACTCATGTTATATTTACCAAATTTGCAGAACATGTCATGCCGAAGACTTTCTAGCTACAAAATCATTTAAACACTATGACAAATCGAAATGCCAGATGAGAATAATGGAGGCCATAGTTCTAGCTGAATATAATGCAAGACTGATTCAGAAGAATCCTTGTGTTTATGATGATACCAAATTGTATTACACTATTGAAGCCATAAAAAGAATAAAAAACTTGTATTACGAAGACTATAAGAAATACTTTTAAAAAATGGAAGATCCTGAAAATCCAGAATAGAGTAAGGTTAATTAAATGTTTTCAATTATGTTAAATGATCAATTGATTTCCAACTTGGAGATGTTGCAAAGCTCTTTATCACCAAAAGAGTACAAGGTCAATTCAAGTACACCAGGTTGTGGGAATGGTCCGACAAATTGCCAAAACCAATGGTAACGAACGAGGGGATGTGTCAGAGCATCCCCTTGTTATTTCTAATTTGTCTGAATATGTCCGTGTAACTATATAGGTAGGAGCTGTAAACTTCCCCTTTTTAGGGAAGGTTACAGTATATGTAAAAGCAGCTGCCCTGACTTGTTTTGAAGTTATGGCAGCTGTTTTTTTAGTGAGTAGTGATATAAATTGAGAAAAAGCGGAGTCTTATCTAAATGACAGCAAAATCTTTCAAATCAAATCTCAAAAAAAATGAAAACATTAGTAAAACTCGGAATGGCGATGCTAGCCATGATTGCTTTTGCTGGATGCGGGAGCAACAAACAAGCAACAACAAGTAACCAACCTCAACCAGTCGTTGTTACCCCGAAAATCCCTGCAGACGACCCAGACATTGCTGCATTGGACAAACAAATCGCGTTAGCGAAAAAACAAAAAGAACTCGACAGAATACGTGATGAGCATCAAACTTTGCCTGATCCGTGTGGCGAGTATTATGATGACGAGGACTACTATCGCGATTATGGTCTTGCGACAAGCCTGAACAAGGCTAGTGCACAATCCATGTCCATTGATGTCGCCAAGGAAAACATCAGGAAACATATGGCTGAATTTGTGCAGGCCATGGGTACGTCTTATCGCAACTTGTATGCAGGATCGAATCCTAATGATGACATCCAAAGGAAAATAGAGGGAAGGATGCTGCAAACAGTTGAGGTTATGATGAATAGTGCTGAGAAGCTTTGTCAAGTATATGAAATTGACACAAGAGGAAATTACGTGTACTATGCGGCTTTTCAGGTCTCGAAAAAAGATTTCAAAAAGGAATTGACCGACGACCTCAACCAGTTGTCGAAAGAGGAAAAGCTTGACATCGATTTTAGGGAGCAAAGGTTTCAGAAAATGATGGATGAAAGGTTCGAGGAGCAAATGGAGGCAAGGAGAAAAGCGGGCTATTAATCATGTTGTTTGTGGGTTGGGCACTATTTCTTTGCTCAGCCCACAATAATTGTTCATTTTAAATATATTGATAACCAATAGTAAAACAGACTACTATGAAAAGAATTGTAATTGCATTTGTCTTGATTCTCTATGTGGCTTCAATAAAAGCCCAAGTTGAGAATCCAGTTTTTGAAGAATACACGAAAAAGACTGAAACCGAATTCAAGAATTATTCAGATTCAGTGTGGCAGGCTTTTTCAGAGTTTCGCCTAAAGGCGAATGAGGAATACGCCCAATTCATGCGCGAACAATGGAAAGCATTCACAGCAATGCGGGAAGAGCAACGACCCACTATCCCGGAACCTCCACGTCCATACGAAAGGGATGAAAATGCCCCAATTCCCACTTTGCCAACAAGAATTCCAGTAAAACCCTTTGTGGCTCCGGAACCTTCGCCAATTGAGCCGATCACCCTCCCAGACATACCTCAACCATCCCCCATCCCAACAACCAAAGAGTTCAACTTCATATGCTATGGTACTCCATGTACTGTCCGTTTTGATAACAGCTTGAGATTCAAGTTGAATAGCAATTCCGAGAATGCGGTTGCTGATGCATGGCAACAACTTTCATCGGAAATGAGCGAGATTCTGCTTGAGGACTGTCTTCGTTTACGCAAGGATTTGTCGTTAGGCGATTGGGCGTATTATTGTCTGCTTCGTGACCTTGGGGACAGCTATTTTGGGACTAATACAGATGAGTCTAAGGTAATGCAGGCTTATTTGCTGGCGCAATCTGGATACGATTTTAGGATTGGCCGTCGAGACGAAAAGTTGGTTTTGCTTATGCCTTTTGATGGTGATGTTTTATGTTGGGAAAAATCCCCTCAATACGTGATGTACTACGTCCCTATTGACGGAAAGAAGTTTTACATCGTCTCGAAGTCGGGAAGTGGGGCCACTCGTGTATTCAATCATAAGTTTTTTAATAATGACAAAGTACTATCTTTGAGGATGCCTTGCCCGCCAAAGTTCGCGTACAAGTCCACTGACTTAAGAACGTTCACTTCTGCCCGGTACCCTGAGATTGCTGTGAAGCTTGCATCCAATAAGAATCTGTTAGACTTTTATAAGGAATATCCAAGTTGCTATTGGGATAATTATACCTGGGCGGGTTTAAGTGATGAAGTGAAGGCGAAACTTTATCCAGTGCTTCGTTCCGGCATAAAAGGGAAGACTCAAATTGAAGCAGCAAATCGACTTATCAATTTTGTTCAGACCGCTTTTGAATACAAAACCGATGGAGCTCAGTTTGGTTATGAAAGGGCGTTGTTTGGAGACGAAACATTCTATTATCCGTATAGCGACTGTGAAGATAGATCCATTCTGTTTTCCATCTTGGTACGCGAATTGCTGGGTCTTGATGTTGTTTTGCTTCAGTATCATGACCATCTTGCGACTGCTGTTCACTATACGGAAAGATTGAGCGGCTATTATTTTACTTTAAATGGTAGGGATTATTATATTTCCGACCCGACTTATATTGGAGCAAATGTAGGAGATTGTATGCCTGGTTATGAGAAAGAAAGTCCCAAAGTTTTCAAGTTGTAATTATTAGTTTTGTCGAATTGCCTAATCAGAAAGATATGAAAAGAGGATTTTTAATACTATTTATTTCTTTGATGGAGATTGTCTCATTCGCTCAAAAGCCAAAGTGGGTCGTTAATCCCCCAAAGGCTGAAAACGACACGTACCGCTATGTAGTAGCAAGAGGTTTCGGAAAAGTGTTTGCTGAAGCGTATGAAAATGCCATTCAAGATTTACACAGACAGGTTTTGGAGGGAGCTGGACAGGAAATGATTGTAACCGAGAAAGTAGGAGAAGCATATTATCGGGTCGTTGAAGGTCAGAAATACCATATTAGAATGGAAAGGGTTTGCTTATGGCCAGATAATCTTTTGGATTTTGACCAAGAGGTTTGTTTTTTGTATCAAGTTGCAACCAAGAAGGGCGGTCGAGAAAACAGCGTGTTGTTTAGTGATTTCAACGATTGCTATGTAACCGAAAAAATGCCTTCTGATGTATTATATTTTGATGAGTGTCAGTTATACAAAAATGGTAAGGTCTTGAAAGACTCTGAAATAAAACGGTTATTTGCAAATTCTAAATCAATGACACTATACAACAGAGGCATGGAATTGTGTGAAAGTAGTGTTGACGGTGTCTATCTGTTTCCTTTGATTACCGGTGCCTCCATTGACTTTGTATGGTTTGTGGTTGGGGTGATATCTTCAGACGTATCATCTCCCAATGATTTTTCGGCCTACTACAGCAGATCTAAATGGGTGTTGTATGGAGGAGCTGCCTTGGCTGTTTCTGGCATTGTATTGCCCTATGCCAATTATTTGATCAAAAACTCAATAGGCAAGTCTAAAGTTCGTAAAGCGGTCAATCTGTATAACAACGAACGAGTGTATTCACAAAATGGTTTAGAGATGGAATATGGTCTAACCTATAAAGGGGTTTGCCTTTGCTTTAGATTTTAAGATAAGAATGTTGGTATTAATTGGAACAAAAGCAGAAGAACATGATTACGACAAATTTATTTACTTCTGTCGGTAGTGCTTTTTTTTTGGATGGGTGGCTTGTTTTGCCCTCACGTGATGCACTCAATTGATGCCATTATCGGGCAGCCTTGTCCGCTTTGTGGCAAAGGACATATAATAAAAGGTAAAACTGCTTACGGCTGTTCCGAGTGGCGGAATGGCTGCGGTTGGCGGAAGGTGTTTTGAAATTTTCCTGAAGCACTTGGATTTTTGAAACTATGTTGTATTTTTGCAGTTGTAAACACACATACTATGGGCGTAACATACGACAACGAGAAGCAGATGTTCGTGTTCGACTTCGAACACGATGGCGCGGAAGACATCGTCAACTTGACGGGTGGCGGTTATCAGGTGGAGGCATTTGGAAAGTGCTTTTATTATGGGTATGAGTTCTCCGAGCAAGTGGATAGCAATGTTCGAAGCGCTTTCATCAAGTATGTGAAGTTTAACGATGCCTTGCAGGACAGCCCCGAATTGACGCAATTCATTAAAAAGGCCGTCGACAACCTCAATCGGAAGATAAACCTTTATGATTATAATCTTGTGGTTATGCCGGAATCGTCAAGTAAGGTGAACCAGTATATGCTGCGCTATATCTATCGTTTTGCCCAGCCGATGCTTAGAGAAATGGAGTTGGTAAAGGCTGTGCCGTCAAGCATCTCATTTGATATGGATGCCTTTGAAAAGCAGTATTTCAATGATGTTTTGGAAAACGGGCGCCCTCGTTATACCGAGGCTCAGAAAGATGAGGTGAGGCAATCCATCGCCAACATGCTAGATCTTATTCATCAGAAGGACTATTTTACCATTGCAAAAGATGTGAAGAAGAGCAGGTGGCGTCCCTATATCACGCATTTCTTGAAGTTTGCCACTTCCGCTGACGAAGAACTCTGCAAGATGATCCGCCAGCAAAATGTGTTGGTAATTGATGATGTGACGACTAGCGGTTCAACTCTGAATGAAGTCTTGAGGACGCTACGTATCCTCAATGAGGACAACGAAATCACCATTTTTAGCCTCTTAGGCAGAAAAGATCTGATGGCCGAGGCTGTATAGTTAGTTTTGGATGCCTGATATGAAACGCTCGTTGTTGATAGTAGCCTTTTTTGCTCTTTTGCTCACCGCCTGCACCACCAAGCGCAGCCACGACGTGGACTTCTATTACTGGAAGTCGAAGTGTGCGATAGGGGAGACGGAGCGTGACTATTTCAATCAACTTTGGAGCAGACGGCTTTTCATACGACTCTTTGATGTGGACCTTGAAGGCGGTAGGGCTGTCCCTGTTGGGCCGATTCAAGGTTTCGGGAAGGAACAGCTCCCCAACGACAGCACCAAGGTGATCCCCGTGGTGTTCATCACGAACCAGACTTTTCTGAATTATGTGAACGACACCATGGTAGATAGGCTGGCTGGCAATGTCGCTACTACCATTGAGCATGTCATGGGCACGGTGGACATAGAGTATGACGAAATTCAGATCGACTGCGACTGGACCGAACGTACCAGGAGGCCTTATTTCCATTTCCTTGAGAAACTTGCAGAGCAGTCGGGACGCGACATCAGCTGCACGCTACGTCTGCATCAGATCCGCGACCGCAAGAAGACGGGTGTGCCTCCCGTCAGTCGCGGCAGCCTGATGTGCTACGCCACCTCCAACCCGATGGAAGGCGACACGCGCAACTCCATTCTCGACATGGAGCTGCTCAAAGCCTATACCACCAACATCAACGACTATCCACTTGACTTTGACGTCATCCTGCCCATCTACTCGTGGGGCATCGTCACCAACCACCTGAACAAGGTGAAGCTCGTCAACGGGCTCACCGAGGCTGACCTCCAGACGTCCATGTTTGAGAAGACCGGCGACAACCTCTACCTCGTGAAGGAAGACGGTTTCCTGCAGGGCTTGTATGTCAACAGCGGCTTCACCGTAAAGATTGAAACCATCTCGCCAGAGCTGCTTGCCGAGGCGAAACAATACCTTGACCATCAGATTGACAGGGACTTCCCATGGGTTTATTTCCATCTGAGTCAAGGCTTCCTGTCACGCTATTCAATAGAAAATCTAAAATAAATTGTTATGAAAATGCGAAAGAAACTATTACTCGCTGCCGTCATACTGACGGCATTCATGGGCAAATCCTTTGCCTGCGGATGGGATGGCGGAGATTGGTATTACTACAATCTCTTCTCCCAGGAAATCATGAACGACCCGATTTACCGCCCGTTCCTCTTGACGTACGAAACCAAGTATTACTCTGACACCACGCTTCGCAACGGCAACCTTGAGGAATGGCAGAAGTATTTGGGCTTGAGTTATGAAGACACCAAATACTTGGTGTTTGAATCTTCGCGCGAAGACTTGCAGAGCCTCACCAAAGGCAAGTCTGCTGCCGACAGGAAGCTGTCCTTCGCCACACCCGAATTTGTGAAGAAACACAAGCAGGCGTTGCTCTATTTGGCCTACACCAAATACCTTGAACCTTACATGCGCATCATCCCCGACCCCAATCTTGACGTGTATAATTGGTGGTGGGAAGAGCAGTATGAACACAATGCCGGTGAGTTGGATTATAATAAGGTGAAAAATGTGCTTGTCACAAGTTGGAAAGCCGAGAAGGACGACGAACTCAAGTTGCGCTATGGCTACCAGTTGGTCAGGTTGGCCCATTACACACGCCGCTACAAAGAGGCTGTGCAGCTGTTTGACCAATATGTGAAGCCTTTGAACATGCGCACCGAGATGTATTATTACGCCTTGAGCCAAAAGGCCGGTGCTTTGCGTGGCATGGGCGAGACCGAGCAAGCCAATCGTGAGTTCATCCATGTGTTCACCAACTCCAGCGACTTGAAGACGGTGGCCTATACCTCGATGACTATTGGCGAGGAAAACGACATCAACTTTGCTGATTTCGTGGCTGGTGCAGCCGACGACAAGGAACGCAACGAGATCTATTTCATGATGGGTTACAGCGATTTCAACAATCCTGTCAACGAAATTGAGAAGATCGTTGCCAACGACCCCAATGCCATTCAAGCCAAGGTGCTGATGGTGCGTGCGGTCAACCTGATTGAACGTGCACTGCTCACCTCCTCGCTGAGTGATGACGACAACGAGGCCCTCTATCCCTCGTGGAAAGCCAGCGAGTCCGAGACGATGGCCTTCTTCAATCAAGCCGTGCGTCTGAGCGACAAGCAGCGTGACAATTCCTCCGACAAGAACTTCTGGAATCTCATCTCGTCGTACCTCCATTTCCTTGACCAGGACTTCGAAAAAGCCAGCAACTGCCTCGCCAAAGTGAAGTCGAATGACGAACTTTACATGAAAACGGTGAACTGTCTGACCGCCTATATCGACCTTTGCCGCCAGTCTACCATCGATGCCAAAACCGAAGACTATCTCTTTGGCAAATATCCCCAACTCTTTACCAACTCAGGTCTCGATGCCTGTTGCAACAATCTCACTGACTACAGCTTTGCCAATTTGGTGCTGCACAACCGTTATGCCCGTCATGATGAACATGCCAAAGCATACTTGGTGCTGAACTCACTGCAGAGCTTGGAAAACAATCCTAACGAGAAACTGCTTGACGAGATCCAAACCTTCCTGAACAAGAAAAAGAAGACCGCATTGGAGCAATATCTTGCTGAAAACGGAACTATCGGTTTGACTGACTACAACAATTACATCGCCTATTTCAAGGGTGTGTTGCGTCTCACCGAGGGTAACTTCAAGGAAGCCAAGAAGCAGTTTGAAAAGCAGACCCGCCTCAAGGTGTCAAAGCGCATCTTTGGACACAATATTGAGGTGTATTACAGCGGCGATGAAAAAGACATCATGCGCGACGACTACCTCAGTGAGTTCTCCTTCATCCGCGACAACATGACTGAGCTCGACGTGACCGATGCCTTGATGCAACTTGAGAAGATCGGAAACAAGAAGGGCGACGAGGCTGCCAAGGCCAACTACCTGATTGCCAACTTCTACTACAACGTCAGCGTCACGGGTTATTACCGTCATTATCTGCGTTTCGACAATGATAATGGCTTCTGCTATGATAAGTATGGCGCATACGGCGACGAGCCTTATAAGAATACCTTGCAGCTGTCGAGTAACTATTTGGAGAAGGCCATGAAGACAGCCAGCGACAATGAGCTGAAGGCTCACATCGTGTTTGCGCAGGCTAAGAATGCACAGCAGCAGATGGAAGCATCGGAGGTGCCGTCATGGTCATTCACCCGCGTGGTTCCGCAAGACCAGTTTTATATCTTGGACCAGTTCAAGGGTACCGTGTATCAAAAGGATGTGTACTCCAATTGCTTGTATTACAGCCATTACCACAACTAATCCCTGATAATACCAATAAACGAAAAAGCAGGTTGCCACAAGGCAGCCTGCTTTTTTTCTCTAAACTCTAAACTCTCAACTAATCTCCAACGTCTTCTTACAGATCTCAATCTCTTCTGGATCGCCGGTGTATTTGCCAAGGTCGTCGCTGAGCTTGACCACCTTCTTCCATGTGCGTTTCTCGGTGATCTTGGCCGCTGTGAGCTTCACCACGATGTTCATGGCCTTCACGTTGTCGACGTCGCAGGTGAGGTGTGTGCCGATACCGAAGGAGTCTTGCATGCGGCCGGCAACCGCCTCGTGGATGGCGATGGCTTCGTCTACGTTCAAGCCATTGCTGAAGATGATGGACTTCTGCGCCGGGTCGACACCGAGCTCCTTGTATTTCTCGATGATTTCTTCCAAGGCCTCGTAGTTGTCGCCGCTGTCGACGCGCAGGCCGTCAAACAACTTGGCATGCAGTTGGGTGAAGTTCTGGAAGAAGGCCTTGCGCGTGTAGGTGTCGTAGAGGAACACGCCCAGGCTGCCGGCGTAAACATCTTGCCAGTAGTCCATGGCGAGGTAGTTGGCCTCATTGTAGCCATAGAGCGAACAAGTCTCGATGAACTGGTGGCTCATGGTGCCGATGGGAGTGAGGTCGTATTTCATGGCCAGCAGCACGTTGCTGGTACCCACAAAGCAGGTCTTGGTGAACTGTTTCTGCGCCTCGATGAAGCTGCGGATGACCAGGTCCTGATGCTCGAAAGAGAAGCGGCGGCGTGTGCCGAAGTCGCTAAACTTGACGCCATTGCCGATGAGGCGGATGCCCTTGGCGTAGGACTTCTGGTATTCCTTTTCGGCGTCATAGGTTTCAAATTCGCCTTTCAGCTCGTGCATTAGTTCGGAGACGGTGGCCAGGATGGGCATCTCCCAAAAGACGGTACGCCACAGTAGACCGGTCACGGTGATATGCAGATGACCTTCTTCGTCTTGGCTCACTTCGACCTCGGAGGGACGCATGTGGAAGCCTTTCAGGAAGGTGAAGAACCACAGCGGGAAGTAATAGCATTTCCGCTTCATGAACCGCACTTCTTCGTTGGTGATTTTGATGTCGCCATAGAGGTCGAATTGTTCTCTCAGTTTCTCGGCGAAGCCAGGGGGATAGACCGTGTTGTTGCGGTCGACGAAGGTGTATTGTCCCATGGCGCGGGGGAACTTCTGCAGGTAGGCATAGCACACGCTGAAGGTGTAGAGGTCGTTGTCTAACAGGCTGGTGATGATTTGTCGCATGGTGTATTCTTTTTTTTGGGGGCTATTAGCTGTCAGCAATTAGCTGTTAGCTTATTGGCTGCCAAGCTAATAGCTAACTGCTATAGCTAATAGCCTACATTATTAATGCAAGGTTTCTATTAATTTGTTAAGCATGGCTTTGATGTCATTAACTTCTTGATTGAGTTTTTGATATGAATCTTTATCCATAAATTCTAAATCGTAGGAAAGTAATAGTTCTTCTTCAACTTCTGAGGCGGAACCAGCAGCAATGTTCAAATAATGGGCAAATTCCGCATCGCTTCTTCTGCCACAGCCCTCAGCTATATTAAAGGGGATGGAAGTGGCAGCTCGTCTGATTTGAGAAGTGATTCCAAATAGTTCTTCTTTGGGAAATTTCTTTGTTTTCCTATAAATACTAAGAGCAAATTGATGCCCTTTTTCCCAAACCTTATAATTATGAAAATCTCTCATATAGAACTCATTATTTTAAACTTGGCTGTAAGCCGCGCTAATAGCTAACAGCTAACGGCTAACAGCCAATCATGTTTTTAATTGCTTTTACTAATCATATAAATCCTTCAAATAGTACTCTTTACTTTAAACTTGGCTGTAAGCCGCGCTAATAGCTAACAGCTAATGGCTAATAGCCAATTACAATTTACTAATAATACTCCTAATCTTATCCGATATGTATTTCACCGAATTCGTGGTGTTTTCAAGCACTTGCACGAGGTCCTTGCGCTTGATGATCTCGGTGAGGCTGTAATTCTGCTGGAATAATTTGCTGATGTAGTTGCCGTAAAGCACATCGCTTTCGTTTTCCAAAGTCTTGATTTCCTGACAGAGGCGGTTGATTTCCTTGCGTTTGTCCAACATCTGAGGCATGTCGATGATGATGTTGCTGAGGTTTTGGGCAGCAAACATGATGTTGTCAGCCATGGTAGTGAGGTCTTCATCAACGGCGAGGAAACGGCGCGTGAGGATAATGTTGGCCGAGTCGTCGATGCGGTCGAGGAAGGTATCCATCATCTCGGCGAGTTCATGCACGTCGTCACGGTCAAAGGGGGTGAGCACGGTGGCGAAGAGTTGGCTGTAGAAGTCGCGCAGCACCTGGTCGCCTTCGGTCTCACAGACCTTGATGTCTTTTCTCAAGGCTTCGAGTTGATCGAGGTCGGTCTCCATTAGCATCTGCCTCAAAAGCGTGGCAGCCTTGTCGATGTATGCTGCCTGCTGCTGGTAGAGCGGGTAGAACTTGGTCTCCTTGGGGACAAAAAACTGAAAGAAACTGTTGAGACTCATGGCATTACTTGACTAAGAGGTGGAACAACAGGTTCAAGATTCCGCCGATGATGAGCGGAACGGGTATGGTGAGAATCCATGACAGGACAATGCGTTTGGCAGTGACCCATTTCACGGACTTCATACCATCTGTCAGGCCAACGCCGATGACGCCGCCGGTGATGGTGTGTGTCGTGCTTACAGGGATGCCCATGAAGGAGGTGGCAATCAAGGTGGTGGCACCAGCAAACTCGGCAGAGAAGCCGCGAACGGGTGTAATCTTAGCCAAGCCGCCGCCCATGGTCTTGATGACGTTCTTGCCGCCAATCAAGATGCCCAACGACATGATGATATAGCACACAACAGCAAGGATGTCGGGAATGTGGAAGCCCTGGCTGCTGTCGTAGAAATTGCTGATGAACTCTTGCATCTGTGGACTGACACCTTTTGTAGTAAACACGCTGGCCATTAGCACGGCGATGATACCCATGGTCTTAGGCGCGTCGTTGGAGCCGTGACCGATACAGAAGGCTGCCGTGGAGAAATGCTGTAAGATCCTGAAAAGCTTGTCGACTTTCTTGCGGGACTTGTTCTTGAAGATTTTCAAGAAGATGCATTCGAGGAAGAATCCTAAGAACAGACCGATGAGTGGTGACAGCACGATGAATGCCAAGGTGATAAGGATGGGTTTCATGTGTAGCACCGCACTGCCGTTGACGAACCATGCCGCCCCGATGATACCGCCGATAAGGGCGTGGGAGGTGGAGATGGGCATGCCGCTCTTGGTGCACACAGCTACCCAAATGGCCGCCCCTATCAAGGCTGACAAGATAAGGTAGGGGTCGATGACACTTTGTTCAGCGAAGTTGGCCATGGTGTTACCTACGGCAAACTGCTGGTTGAGCACCAAGCGGATGAGGAGGAAGGCGGCGAACTCCCAGAACGAGGCCCATAGGATGGCTTGCACGGGCGTCATCACCTTGGTGGCGATGATGGTCGAGATGGAGTTGGCCGCGTCGTTCATGCCGTTAAGAAAGGTGAAGACGAAGGCAAGGACGATGGACAGGATGATGGCTATGGTCAGGAGGTTCATTACGATTCTTTTATTAAGAGACTTTTAACGGTGCTGGTGACCTCCTTGGCGCGGTCAGTGGTATCTTCCACCACTTGCGCTATTTCCTTGTATTTCAGCAACTCGATCTCGTCCTTTTCGTTCTCGAAGAGGTAGGAGATGTAGTCGCCATAGATGTCGTCGACGGCGTGCTCGATGAGGGTGACCTTCTGGCATAAGTCGTTAAGTTGCTGATGGTTCTTCCCGAGGTCATCGAGCAGGTCGAATACTTGCTTGATGATGGTGGCGTCCTCATGGATGTTGTCCACGATTTCCTTGATCTGCTTGTCAATCTTCTTGGGGTTGTACATCAGTATGGTCTTGGCCGAGTGATTGATGAAGTCAAGGAACTTGTCCAAGTCCATGGCCAGGGCGTTCATGTCCTCGCGGTCGAAGGGCGTGACGAAAGCCTCGTTGAGCTCAATGTAGAAATCGCGCAGCAACTCGTCGCCAGTGGTTTCTTGTTTCTTGATCATGCGGGTGAGCAGCTTACGCTCTTCGGGGTCGTCGCTTTTGACCAACTCCTTGAGGTATTTGGCGGCTATCTGTGCCGTCTCAGCCTGCTTGCTGTAAGTGGGGAAGAAGTGTTTCTCGCGGCTGCTTCCTCTGGTGAAAAGGTTGTTCAGTGCCATTGGTTAGATGGGTTTGAAATCGTTAGATTCAACGAAATTAATTTGGGGCAAATATACGGTTTATTTCGATGCTACACCACATAAATGGAATAAAACTCGTGCTCCGACATTGCCGTCCCAGTCGCCGCCGTCG